>NZ_CP114767.1:1275833-1594791 GCF_027359925.1 Hymenobacter canadensis
CATCCGCAAAGCCGCGGCCGTGCCGGAGTCGTTCATGCCCGGCATCCGCAACCTGATGGTGAAAGGCGACCTGCAGGGAGCCAAAATGCTGTGCGCCCAGACGGCCACGCCGCTGGCCCGCATGATCGAGAAAGGCATCCGCCGCATCGGCCTGCCGCTGAAAGACATCGAAACCAGCGTGGAAAACGTGGGCAAGGTGGAAATCGCGCGCCTCGAAAAGAACATCAGCATCCTGGGCATCATTGCCGGCATTGCGCCGATGCTGGGCTTTGTGGGTACCATCATCGGGGTTATCAAGATTTTCTACGCCATCAGCGCCACAGGCGACTTCGGCATTGCCCAGATTTCGGGCGGTCTGTACACCAAGATGGTGACGTCGGCCACCGGCCTGATCGTGGGCATCATCGCCCACATCGGCTACCACTGGCTCAGCATCATGGTCGAGCGCCTGGTGTTCCGCATGGAAAATTCGGCCATCGAGTTCATGGACATCCTGCAGGACAACTAGGTGAGCAACTGAGTAGCGGAGTAACTGAGTAGGTTTTCCTTCTGCCCAGTTGTCTGCACATCTACTCAGTTACTCCGCTACTCAGTTACTCTATGAACCTCAGCCGCCGCCGTAAGCTTTCCTCGCACGTCGAAACCAGCTCGATGAACGACATCATGTTCTTTTTGATGCTGTTCTTCCTGATTGTGTCGACGATGGTGAACCCCAACATCATCAAGCTGATGCTGCCCAATGCCAAAAGCAGCAAGCAGATGATGAAGCAGCCCATTACGATTTCCGTGGATGCGGCCGGCGGTTACTTCATCGACCGACAGCCCACCAGCGCCGCGCAGCTCGAAAGCGAGCTGCAGCGCCGCGTGCAGGGTCTCGACAGTCCCACCGCCGTGCTGCGCGTAGATGCCTCCCTGAACGTGCAGAAGCTCGTAGACATCCTGGAAATCGGCAACCGCCTCAAGATTAAAATGGTGATGGCCACCCAGGCCCAGCAAGCCGCCGGGAAATGAGTTGTTGGTTGTCAGTTGTTAGTTGTCAGCCCTGAGACAACAACTGCTAACTGACAACCAACAACTGACAACTAACAACTAAAATGGAATACCGCGAAGAACATCGGAAGGAAGCCTTGGTTGGCACCGTGCTGCTGCACGCGGCCCTGGCTGCCGTGTTCTTCTTCACCGTGTTCAAAGGTCCTGATCCGCCCCTCGACGCGCTGGGTGGCGACGGCGTGGAGCTGAACTACGGCGTGGACGAAGCCGGCTCCGGCGACATCCAGAGCCTGGCCACCGCCAACGACTCGCGCAACCGCGAGGACAGCCGCCCGCCCGCCTCCAACCCCGACCCGCAGCCCACGCCGCCGCAGCCCCAAACGGCGCCGCCCGTACTGCAGCAGGCCGCCGAGGCCCGCACCGTCACGAGTGAGGCCGAGGAAAGCCCTGTAACGGCCCCGCCGGTGGAGAAACCGTCGCCGTCTCCGCGTGAGGAGGTGAAGGAAGCGCCCCGGCCTGTGGAGCGTCCGCGCACCCTCTACACCCCCAAAGGCAGCGCCAATGGCGGCGGCAACGGCGTGAACGGCAGCAGCAACGCACCCACCGGTAACAACAACGGCGACCGGCCCGGCTCCGTTGGTGACCAGGGTGACCCAAATGGCTCGCTGGATGCCAAGGCCCTCTACGGCCAGCCCGGTAGCGGCGGCAGCGGCAGCAGCCCCGGCTCGGGCGGCCTCGAAATGAGCGGCTGGGCTTTCGTGAACCGCCCCACGGCCGCAGCCCTCGACAACAACTCGGGCTTCGTGCGCTTCAAGATTAAAGTGAGTGCCGACGGCGAAGTGGAAGCCGTAACCAAAGTCTCCGGCAACGTGTCGGCGGCGCAGGAGCGGGCCTGTCGCGACGCGCTGGAAAACGCTGAGTTCCGCCGCACCAACTCTGCCAACGGCGGCGGCACCGGGTTCTACACGTTCCGCTTTACAGTCCGCTAGACTTTCAAACGATTAAAACCACACCGGGCCGCCGGCTGGAGAAATCCGGCCGGCGGCTTTGTTTTGCGGGCAGTAGCGCGAACTTTGTAGTTCGCGCCCCGCGCCGTTGCAGTCATCCGAACGGCGCGGGGACGCGAACTACAAAGTTCGCGCTACTGCTTTCCTGCCTCCATGACCTACCAGCAAACCCTCGATTACCTGTATAGCCAGCTGCCCATGTTTCAGCGGGTGGGCGAGGCCGGCTACAAGCCGGGGCTGGGACGGACCGAGGCGCTGGCCGCGGCCATGGGCAACCCCGAGCGGCAGCTGCGGTGCGTGCACGTGGCGGGCACCAACGGCAAGGGCAGCAGCTCCAACCTGCTGGCGGCGGTGCTGCAGGCGGCCGGCTACAAGGTGGGCCTCTACACCTCGCCTCACCTCAAGGAATTCACGGAGCGCATCAAAATCAACGGGCAGGACCTGACGCCGGAGTATCTGGTGGCGTGGGTGGCGCGCTGGCAGCCGCTGTTTGCCGAGCTGCAGCCCTCGTTTTTCGAGATGTGCGTGGCACTGGCCTTCGCTTACTTCGCCGAGGAGCAGGTAGACGTGGCCGTGGTGGAAGTGGGGCTGGGCGGCCGCCTGGATTCCACCAACATCATTACGCCGCTCGTCTCGCTTATCACCAACATCAGCTACGACCACCAGAACCTGCTCGGCAACACGCTGCCGCTGATTGCGGGCGAGAAGGCCGGCATCATCAAGCCCGGCGTGCCGGCCATCATCAGCCAGACCCAGCCCGAGGTGCAGGCTGTGTTCGAGCAGAAGGCGGCGGCCGAACAGGCGCCGCTGCTCTTCGCCGACCAGCACTACCTCGCCGAGCTGGCCGCGCCCACGGCCCCCGACGACGACACCCAGCTCCTCACCATCACCCGGCCCGACGGCCAGCTGCTGCTCTCCGAGCTGGAGCTGGGGTTGGTGGGCGACTACCAGCGACTGAACCTGCCTGGCGTGCTGGCCGTGGTAGACGAGCTGCGCCGCCAGGGTTTCACGATTCCGGAGGCGGCCGTGCGCGAAGGGCTGCGCGAGGTGCGCCGCCTCACCGGTTTTCTGGGCCGCTGGACTATCCTGGGCCGCCAGCCACTTGTTATCTGCGACACGGGCCACAACGAGGCCGGCATCCGCTTCATCGTGGGGCAGCTGGCGCGCCTGCCGATGCAGCGGCTGCACTTTGTGCTGGGCGTGGTCAATGACAAGGACGTGAGCAAGATGCTGAGTTTGCTGCCGCTGCACGCCACCTACTATTTTTGCCAGGCCACTATTCCGCGGGCCCTGCCGGCTGCTGAGCTGGCTGAGCGCGCTGCTGCCGTAGGACTGCAGGGCACCGTCTGGGGCCCGGTTCCGGCGGCCGTGGACGCCGCCCGGGCCGCCGCCGCCCCTGATGATGTGGTGTTCATCGGGGGCAGTACCTTTGTGGTTGCCGAGGTAGACTTTTAAGTTGTCAGCGGCTAGTTGTCGGTTGTCAGTGAGTATTTCTGACAACCGACAACTAGCCGCTGACAACCGACAACTAAACAACCAACAGACAGTGCCCCGTATCAAACTTCAACGCTTCGCCGAAAACGCCGAACGGCCCGACATTGTAGAACCCGGCAAAGCCAATTACGAGCAGCTGCGCGGCCGCTGGCACGAAGACTTCTTCGGCACTCCGCACCCCATCACCCTGGAAGTAGGCTGCGGCAAGGGCGAATACACGGTGGGTTTGGCCGCCCGCTATCCGGAGCGCAGCTTTCTGGGCCTCGACATCAAAGGCGAAAGAATCTGGCGCGGTAGCAAGCGGGCCGAGGAGCAGGGCCTGCGCAACGTGGGCTTCGTGCGCACCCGGGCCCTCGATTTGCTGCAGCATTTCGCGCCCGCCGAACTGGCCGAAATCTGGATAACCTTTCCCGATCCGCGCCCCCGCGACCGGGACATCAAGCGCCGCCTTACTTCGCCGCGCTTCCTCAACCTGTACCAGCAGATTCTGCGGCCCGGCGGTCTCGTGCACCTCAAAACCGACAACGAAGCCTTGTTCGACTATACCCTGGAAATGCTGGCCGAGCGGCCCGGCGTGCAGATCCTGGCCCAGACCAAAGACCTCTACGCCACGCCCGAGCTGCTCCCGCACGCCGAGGACATCGTCACCAACTTCGAGAGCAAGTACCGCGCCCAGGGCGTGCCCATCAAATACGTGCAGTTTCAGCTGAGTTAGGCTACCATAAACAGCTAAGCCGGCCGCGTAGAACGCTCCCCGTCCCAGTAGAAAGTATGCAACCACTGCCCGTTCTGGATACTGCGCACCTGTTCCCGGTAGTGGACGCGCACCTGATTGCGCTGCTGCGGGCTCTGGCCCCGGCCGACTGGGAGCAACCCACGCTGGCCCCGCTGTGGCGGGTGCGCGACGTGGCCCTGCACCTGCTCGACGGCAACCTGCGGACCTTGTCCATGTTGCGCGACGGGCATTTTGGGGGCGCAGGGCCCGCCAGCCCGGCCTACGCCGATGTGGTGGAGTACCTCAACGGCCTCAACAACGAGTGGGTAGCTGCCGGCCAGCGTCTCAGCCCAGCCATCCTCACGTGGCTGCTGGAGCTGAGCGGGCCGGCCTACAGTGCCTACATCAGCTCGTTGCCGCCTTTTGAGGTGGCCGCCTTTCCAGTGGCCTGGGCCGGCGAAGAAACGTCCCTCAACTGGTTTCACGTAGCCCGCGAGTACACCGAAAAGTGGCACCATCAGCAGCAGATCCGGCAGGCGGTAGGGCAGGAGGCGGTAATTTTCGCGCCCGAGCTGTATCAGCCGTTTCTGAGTACCTGCCTGCGGGCGTTGCCGCACCACTACCGCAAAGTGCCGGCCCCGGCGGGCGCGGTGGTGGCGCTGGCCATTACGGGCGCGGGTGGCGGCAGCTGGTATCTGCGGCGGGCCGAAACCAGTTGGGAGCTGGGCACCGGGTATACCGGGCCGGTAGCTACCCAAATCATACTGGACGGGAACGTGGCGTGGCGACTATTCACGAAAAGCCTGCCGCGCGAGCTGGCGGTACAGCACATGCAAGTGGAGGGCGACTGGGCGTTGGCCGACCCGCTGCTTGGTCTGATAACCGTGATGGCCTGATGGCTGACTCGCGGCCCGGAACAGGTAGGCCTACGCTTCCAGCTCCTCGAACACGGCTTCCAACTCGGTGAAGTCGCGCAGGCCGGGCTTGATTTCGTCGCCGCCTTCCAGCACGATGCCGGCCGGGCGCACCGTTTCCACTAGTTTCCGGACGGAGCCGCCGGTGCTGGCCGCAAAGCCGGCCCCCAGCCACAGCGGAAACATGCGGGCCTGCTGGGTGAGCCGGGTGAGTTGAATGGCGGAAAGGGGCTCTGCCGGCGGTATGGCCAGCACAAAGCCAGTGAGGTAGGGATGCTGGTCGCGGAAGCGGGTGTCCACGTCCTCGGGCAGCATGTCCGGAATCCAGGTGACGAGCTTCTGAGCCGGCAGCGCCAGCTGCGCCAGGTCGGCGGGCGTGCGGCGCCGGTGCAGCAGCACGTCTCTCAGCCCGCACTGGGCGGCTATGGCATTGATGCCGGTAGCTGGCATCGTATCAAACTCGCCGACCAGCTCGATGCCGGCCACCCAGCCGCTGATTTCCTGCACGGCCTCGGGCGTGAGGTAGCCGGGTAAGGCGGGGTCAAGCAGGAAGGAGAGGCGGTCGGCGCCCATGCCGGCGCAGTAGCGGGCATCGGAGAGGTTGTTGATACCGCGCACCAGCACGGACGTGAGCAAAGCCATAGCAAAACAGAATTTAGGCGCGCCGCACACCCCCGGCAGGGGCAGGAGCACAACAAACAGAGCGCGAAAGTACAGATTCCGGCCGGCCCGGCGCGTTTCTTCGGCGCGGTTTCGGTAGGGAAGAAACCACGAGCCCGCCGCGGCTGTTATCTTTGCCACTGCGGCCGCGGGCCTTGACCCCGCGGGCGCCACTTTCTATGACGCAATTTGCCCCCTCGACGCCGTCCGCCCCGCGCGGCCGCGTCCTCGTCGCCATGAGCGGCGGCATTGATTCCTCGGTAGCGGCCGTGCTCCTGCACGAGCAAGGCTACGAAGTGGTCGGGATGACCATGAAAACCTGGGACTACGCCTCGGCCGGCGGCTCCAAAAAGGAAACCGGCTGCTGCTCGCTCGACAGCATCAACGATGCCCGCCAGATTGCTGTGGACCTCGGCTTTCCGCACTACATCATCGATATTCGGGATGAGTTCGGTAACTTCGTGATTTCCAATTTCACTGAGGAATACTTGGCCGGCCGTACGCCCAACCCCTGCGTGCTCTGCAACACCCACATCAAGTGGGACGCGCTGCTGCGCCGCGCCGACCAGCTCGGCTGCGAGTTCATTGCCACCGGCCACTACGCCCAGGTGCGCCACGAAGACGGCCGCTACGTCATCAGCAAAGGCCTCGACGAAAACAAAGACCAGAGCTACGCGCTGTGGGGCGTCAGTCAGGAGAGCCTGGCCCGCACGCTGTTTCCGCTGGGCAAGATGCGCAAAACCGAAATCTACGACGAGGCACGTCGTCGCGGCTTCACCGAGCTGGTAAACAAGCCCGAGAGCTACGAAATCTGCTTCATCCCCGACAACGACTACCGGGGCTTCCTGCGTCGCCGCGTGCCGGGCCTGGAGGAGCGCGTGGCGGGCGGCAAGTTCGTGCTGCGCGACGGTACCGTGCTTGGCACCCACGAAGGCTACCCGTTCTACACCATCGGGCAGCGCAAGGGCCTGGGCATAGCGCTCGGCTACCCGGCCTACGTAACCGAAATCCGGCCCGATACCAACGAGGTGGTGCTGGGCAACTTTGATGATCTGGCCAGCTCGCGCACCACGGTGGGCAAACTGAACATGGGCAAATTTGCCTCGCTGGAAGGTCGCGGGCTGGTGCCGAGCCGCACCAAAGTGCGCTACAACCACAACGGCGGCGCGGCCGCGTTCCTGGAGCAGATCGGCGACAAAATCCACGTCTACTTCGAGGAGCCCGTGCACGCCGTGACGCCCGGCCAGGCCGCCGTGTTTTACGACGGCGACGACGTGATTGGCGGCGGCTGGATCGAGCGCCACACCATCGGCGAAACTCCTGTATCTTCGGAAGCCGCGGCCGCGTACTAGGCCGCACGTATTTACATCTATGACCGTGGGTTCAACTGTTATTTCCGGGCTGCGGGCCCGCCGCTGGCTGCTGCCGGCTCTGCTGACGCTGGCCGTGGCCGGCTGCCAGAACGAAACCGAAACCGTGGAGCCTACCGACACCAGCTACTACCAGCTGGAAGTCGGGCAGTTTCGGATCTATGAGGTTTCGGACACGCTCTGGACCAACTACGTGCGCCAGCCGCAGCCCCGGTTTCAGTTTCGGGAGCGGGTGGAGGAGAAGTTCACCGACGCCAGCGGCCGCACGGCCTACCGCGTGGCGCGCGCCCGCCGCAACACGCCCACTGACGCCTGGCGCGACGACAGCGTGCTGGTAGTAAGCCCTTCGGCCACCAACGTGCTGGTGACGCGCAACAACCGCCGCACCGTGGAGCTGGTGTACCCAGTCCGCACCGGCTACTACTGGAACACCAATGCCTTCAACGAGCAGAATCCAGTAGACAAAGCCGACTTCCACTACAAGCAGGTTGGCGCATCCTTTACCACTACCAGTGCCGCCGGCCAGGCTACCACCTACCCGAACACCGTGACTACCGGGCTGCGGGAAACGGACGCGGAAGAAGGCGGCGAGTACATCAACGCCTTCTACTACTTCCGCAACCGCCAGGTCTATGCATCCGGGGTAGGGCCCGTGTACCGGAGCCGCCGCCGCTTCATTTACTGCCCGCCCGGCAACTGCGTGCCCGACCCCACGCGGCCTTTCGCCGGCTCCGTTCGTACGGAAGTGCTGATTGAGTCGGGTCGGTAGCAAGGCGCTTCACCAGTTCTGTTACTCCCTGACGCCACAGCCGCCGCACCGTCTTCCGAGGCGGGCGGCGGCTGTGGCGTTTGCGTTGGAGGTGGGTGGCGTATGCTGAATGAAGTACGACACTGAATTCGTATCTTCCGGCACGTCTACCAGCTGAGTTTCCCATGCAACATTCGTATTCCGCTTTGTTAGCGGGTTTATTTTTGGCGGCCGCCGGTGCCGCGATGCCTGCCGCCACCCAGGCCCAGGCCCTGCCTGCCTCCGGGCAGGCCAACACCGTGCGCAAGCACCTGGTGTATTTCCGCGACAAAACCGGTACGCCCTTCACCGTGAGCCAGCCGCAGGCCTTCCTGTCGGCGCGGGCCGTGCAGCGGCGTACCCGTCAGAACATTGCCGTGCAGCCCCGCGACCTGCCCGTGACGCCGGCCTATGTCACGCAGCTGAAGGCCGTGCCGGGTGCCACTGTATGGTATACCTCGCGCTGGTTCAATGCCGCCGTGGTTTCCTGCGACTCGGCCACGCTGCGCAACCTGCAGGCCCTGCCGTTTGTGCGCAGCGCCACTACCCTCAACCGTACGGCAGCCGCCGGCTCGGCCCCGGTGCGGCCCCGCAGCTTCGAGGAAGCCCTTGACCCGGCCCTGGAGCGCACCCAGGCAAACCCCGTGTACGGCACCGCCTACAAGCAGGCCCTGACGATTGGGGCCGTGGCTATGCACAATGCCGGCTTCCGGGGCGAGGGCATGCAGATTGCCGTGTTCGACGACGGTTTTCCGGGCGTCAACCAAAGCGCGCCGTTTGCTTCCCTCCGCAACGAAGGCCGGGTAGCCGACACCTACAATTTTGTCGAGCGTACCAGCGACGTCTACCGGATTGCCAGCCACGGCACGAACACCCTGTCCACCATGGCAGCCAACCAGACTGGGGTGTTCATCGGGACGGCCCCCAAGGCCACGTACCGGCTTTATCTGACCGAGCAGACCTCCGCCGAAAATCCAATTGAGGAAGTGAACTGGCTGCTGGCCGCCGAGCGGGCCGACTCGGCCGGGGTGGACATTATCAGCTCGTCGCTGGGGTATTATGATTTTGAAATAGCCTACGCCAACTACTCGTACGCCGATCTGAATGGCCGGACGGCTATTTCCTCGCGGGCCGCTACGGTGGCCGCCCGCGTGGGTATGCTGGTGGTAAACTCGGCCGGCAACAGTGGCCGCAACCCGGGCCCCAGCCTGCTCGCCCCGTCCGATGCCGACTCCGTCATTGCCGTGGGTGCTGTCGACTCGCTGCGGAACTACGCTGCTTTCAGCTCCAAAGGCCCCAGCGCCGACGGCCGGATCAAGCCCAATCTGGCGGCCCAGGGCGTGCGGGCGGCCGTGGTAAATATCGCCGGCCAGGCCGTGCGCAGCGACGGCACGTCGTTTTCGTGTCCGGTGCTGGCGGGCATGGCGGCCTGTTTCTGGCAGGCTAATCCCCGGCTCACCGCTCAGGAAGTAATCAGTGTGCTACAGCGCTCGGCTTCCCAGGCCACCAGCCCCGACAACCTGCTGGGCTACGGCATCCCGAATGCCGTGGCGGCCTATGCGCTGGCCAATCCTGGCGCGCCGCTCTCGGCCGGCCGGCCTCAGGCCGTGGTAGGCCAGCTGTTCGTGTATCCGAACCCGATGAAAAACGAGGAACTGAGCCTGGAAGTCAGTGAGGCGTTGCGGGGTAAGGCGCTGCACGTGCGCTTCTATGATGCGCGGGGCGCGCTGGTGGCCGAGCAGAAACTGCCGGCCACTACGGCGGCTGTGTTGCGGCTGCAGCCCGGCCCGCTGGCGAAAGGCATGTACACCTGCGACGTGACGGCCGGCGACACTACCCGGCGCACGGCGCGCTTCGTGAAGCAGTAAATAGCAAATCTGGTTAGTAGCAGAAGCGAATATTTTTAGTACCTTGGAAGGGAATTCGGACGAACCGGATTCCTTTCTTTTTTTCAGGTAATAACCTTTCAAAAACCGCAATACTATGTTGCAAATGATGATTTCGAAGCGTCTGGGGCGTCGCCAGTTCCACTTCACCGTGCAGGGAGCCAATCTGCACGAAGTTGTAACCGAGTATGAGCGGCTCAGCTTTCCGGATGTAGCCAAGTGCGGCATCTGCGGCTCCGACAACCTCGACCTGACGGCCCGCGTGGCCCAGGACAAGTTCAAATACACCTCGCTCCGCTGCCTGGACTGCCGCGCTGACGTGACGTTTGGCAAGCGCCAGGAAGACGACCAGACGTATTTTCTGCGCAAAAACGAAGAAGGTAAGCTCGATTGGCGCGCCTACGACAAGAGTAACTAAGTAGCGGAGTAACTGAGTAGTTTAGTGCTCCGAGAACAGGAGAGGCGCCGGTGGCAACGTCCGGCGCCTTTTTTTGTGCCCAACCGGCCGGCTGCGGCATACCAGTTAGGCTCAGATGACCGTTTCCGACCTTGAGCACCGTTGCAGTTGTTTCTTGCACTACTCAGTTACTCATCTGCTCAGTTACTCGCTACTCAGTTACTCTTTTTCTACCTTCGCGGTATGACTCAAAACCGCCGTCCGATGCCGTTGCTGGCTCCTTCTTTGCTTGCTGCCGACTTCGGCAACCTCCAGGCCGAAACCGAGCGCCTCGCCGGCAGCGCCGCCGACTGGCTGCACTGCGACGTGATGGACGGCCGCTTCGTGCCCAATATCTCCTTCGGGATACCGGTGCTGCAGGCCATCCACCGCCACGCCAAACAGCCCCTCGACGTGCACCTCATGATTGAGGATCCGCAGCACTACCTGAGCGCCTTCCGCGACGCCGGGGCCCACAACCTCACGGTCCACTACGAGGCGTGCACCCACCTGCACCGCGTTATCCAGCAGATCAAGCAGTTGGGCTGCAAGGCCGGCGTGGCCCTGAACCCGCACACGCCCGTGCGCGTGCTCGAAGACGTGGCCGCGGACCTCGACCTGGTGTGCATCATGTCGGTGAATCCCGGCTTTGGCGGGCAGGCCTTCATCCCGAACACGCTGCGCAAAGTAGCGGCCCTGAAAGAGCTGCTGGTGGACTGCGGCTCGTCGGCGCTGATTGAGATTGACGGCGGCGTAACCAGCGAAAACGCTTCGGCCCTGGTGGAAGCCGGCGCCGACGTGCTGGTGGCCGGCTCGTTTGTGTTCAACGCACCCGATCCGGTGGCCACGCTGGCCGAGCTGCGGGCCCAGCTGGCGGCTACGGTTAATGCCGAAGAAGCCAACCGCTAGTATGCCGCACCGTTCCTCTGGCTTGCCCGGTCTGCCGCGGGTTTTGCGCGTGGCGTTGTTGCTGCTGAGCCCGGCGCCGCTGATGCTGCTGCCGGCCTCGGCCGTATGGGCCCAGACCACGGAGCGCATCACGCTCAGCGGTACCGTGCGCGACGCTGCCGGTCAGCCGCTGGAGCAGGTGGGCGTGGGCGTGGAAGGCCAGCCCGGCGGCACCGTCACCGACTCGAAGGGGCGCTTTACGCTGAGTGTGCCGCGTACTGGCCGGCCGGCGGTGCTGGTGGCGCGCAGCCTGCGCTACCGCGCCCAGCGCCTGCCCGTGGTGCTGAGTGAGGACCGTCCCGAGCTGAGCCTGACGCTGCAGACTGATTCCCGTACGCTGGGCAACGTGACCGTGCGCGCCCGCACCGACGAGGCCGACACCCGCGAGCAGGTGAGCATGATCAAGCTCGACCCGCGTACGGCCAAGGTGCTGCCGTCGCCGTTCGGTGACTTCAACGCCATCCTCAAAACCCTGCCCGGCGTGCAGTCCACCAACGAGCTGACGAGTACCTACTCGGTGCGGGGTGGCAACTACGACGAAAACCTGGTCTACGTCAACGGGATTGAGATTTACCGGCCGTTTCTGGTGACTACGGCCCAGCAGGAAGGGTTGAGCTTCGTGAATCCGGACTTGGTGAACAAGGTGGAATTCTCGACCGGCGGCTGGCAGCCCCGCTACGGCGATAAGCTGTCTTCGGTGCTGAACATCGACTACAAGCAGCCCACCAAATTCGCGGCTTCCGCTACTGGCAGCCTGGTGGGCGGGGCCATGCACGTGGAGGCTACCTCGCCGGGCAAGCGCCTGAGCTACCTGGCCGGCATCCGCTACAAGAACGCCACCTATGTGCTCAGCTCGCTCAACCAGGCGCAGGGCGGCTACAACCCCACGTTCTACGACGGCCAGGCCTACCTCAACGCCAACCTGGGGCCGAAGGGCAACGAAGACCGCACCTCGCTGGGCGTGCTGGCCACCTTCGCCCACAACGATTACCGCTTCACGCCCGAAACCGGCCAGAGCACGTTCAGTACCGCCACCAACCAGGCCACGCGCCTGTTTATCGTGTACCAGGGCCGGGAGCGGATGCAGTACGACATGGCCCAGGGCGGCCTGAGTCTGAAGCACAACTTCTCGCCGCGCCTGCAGGGCGAGGTGCTGGGCGGGCTGGTGTACTCGCGCGAGCTGGAATACCGCGACGTGGAAGCCAGCTACAGCCTGGCCGACATCAACCGCGACCCGACCTCGCGCGACTTCGGGCAGGCCGTGCGCCAGCGGGCCGTCGGCAAGCGCTTCGACCACTCGCGCAATACGCTGCAGGCCTCCGTGGCTACGGCCGAAGCCCGCGCCCGCTGGACGCCCGGCAGCCGCAATACTGTGCGCTTCGGGGTGAAAACCGGCCGGGAGCGAATCGAGGACGTGCTCAACGAGTACAGCTTCGCCGACTCAGCCGACTTCGTGCCCGATGCGCGCCGCACGCGCCTGGTAGCCGACCTCGACCTGCAAAGCACCCGCACCCAGGGCTACGCCCAGCACACCATCGAACTGGATTCGCTGCGTACGCTCACGTATGGCGTGCGGGCGCACTGGTGGTCCATCAACCAGCAGTTGGTGGTGAGCCCGCGGGTGCAGTACTCGTTTATTCCGCGCAGCCGGCCCAACCACTCCTATAAGGTGGCGGCCGGGATGTACTACCAGCCGCCGTTCTACCGCGAGCTGCGCGACCAGCAGGGCAGCCGCCCTACGTCGGGCGGCCCCTTGGTGGTGGAAGCGCGCCTGAACCCCGAGCTGCGGGCCCAGCGCTCCATGCACTTCATCGTGGGCAACGAAATCCGGTTTCAGCAGTACGGCCGGCCGTTCCGGTTCACGGGCGAGGCCTACTTCAAGTACATGACCGACGTAGTGCCCTACGACGTCGATAACGTGCGGCTGCGCTACTTCGCCAAAAACCTGGCCACGGCCTACGCCGCCGGCGCCGACTTCCGGGTGGGTGGCGAGTTCGTGAACGGGGCCGAATCGTGGTTTACGCTGGGCGTGCTCACCACCCGCGAAAACCTGCAGGGCGACTCGCTGAACCTGTTTGAGCCCAACAGTGTCGGGGCCGACAGCCTTATGGGGCGGGAAGCCAAAGGCTACATCCGCCGCCCGCAGGACCAGCGCCTCAACTTCGGCATCTTCTTCCAGGACCATTTGCCCAACAATCCGTCGGTGCGGGGCTACGTGAATTCGGTGTTTGGCACGGGGCTGCCGTTCAGCCCGCCCAACAACGAGCAGGAGCGCGGCACCACCAAGCTCAGCCGCGCCTACTGGCGCGTGGACCTGGGCTTTTCGAAGGTGCTGACCCTTAATACCGAGCCCGACCGGCGCCTGGGTCGTCTGGAAAGCCTCTGGCTGGGTTTGGAAGTGCTCAACGTGCTGGCCCGCAACAACGTGGCCGGCTACAGCTACATCCAGGACCTAAACGGCCGCACCTACGCCGTGCCCAACTACCTCTCGCAGCGCCTCGTGAACCTGCGCGTCATTGCCCGTTTCTGAGGTATCGGCAGGCGTATTTCCTGGAATAGGATAAGCCACCATGGGCCGCTCTGCATGTGCAGGGCGGCCCGTGGTGGCTTATTTGGGGCTTATGCCGGATCTGTGGCGGGTGTTTCGGTGGGTTCCTCGTGCACGTCGCGGAAGAGCAGCATGGGCAGCAGGCGCTCCTCTTTGGCCGCATCGAAGCCGCAGGTGGCTTGGAACTCGCGCGGGTTGTGGTAGGTGCCGAACAGCCAGTCCCAGAGCGGCAGGTCGCCGTAGTTGTGGCTGTGCTTCTGGTATTCGTGGTGGATGCGGTGCATTTCGGGGCGCTGAAACACGTAGCCAATCCACTGCGGCGTGCGCACGTTGGTGTGGTAGAAAAACTCGCCTAGCGCCGTGCAGAGCGTGTATACGGCCCCGGCAGCCGGGCTCAAACCCAGCAGCGTGAACACAAGTAACCCACCCAGAATGGAGTTAACCGTCATCTCCAGCGGGTGCTTGTAAAAGGAGGTAATCACCTCAATGCGCCGGGGGCTGTGATGAATCTGGTGAAAGTGCAGCCACATAAAATCGACGGTATGCCGCCAGCGGTGCCACCAGTAGAACACGAACGTGGCCACCACATACGCCAGCACGCCGCCGGCCACCGGCCCCACATGGTGCGAGAGGTGAAACACGGAGTACTCGGACAGCCACTTCTCCCAGCTGATACCGGCCAGCAGCACCACGCCCAACTGAGCCCCATTGATGGCCAGCACGCGTAGCGGCCACGAGGAAATCCGGGGCAGCGGCCAGCCCGGAATCAGCCGTTCGAGTACGAAGCAGCCAGCAAACGCCAGCAGAATGTACCCGAGCATGGGCGGCAGGGTGGGCAGCTGCGGGCCACAGTCAAGCAGCAAGGAATTACAGGCGGGAAGCATAGGACAAAGAGCTTGGTGAAACCATGCTCAAAGGTGTCCGACTTAACGGCGCTTTCTCTTGATCTATATCAAGTTGTTAGTTGGCAGTTGTCCGTTGTTAGTTCTCCGTTGATAGTTTTCGGTAGATAGTCCGGCTTTTAGGTTGAATCAGACTGACAACGGACAACTAACCGTCATGGCCGGGCGCGCAGGCGGCTGAGGGTTTCGGGGGTGAGGCCGAGGTGGGAGGCAATGTGCTTGAGCGGCACGTGCTGGAAGATGGCCGGGAAGTCGCGCAGCAGCAGCTGGTAGCGTTCAGCGGCGGGTAGCATGCGCAGGTGCAGGGCCCGCTGTTCGCTGAGCACATAGTAGCGCTCCGTGAGCACACGGCCCACAAAGTTGAACTCCGGAAACTGCCGGTACAGCTGCTGCAGCTGCTCCCACGATAACGACCACAGCACGCAGTCGGTGAGCAGCTCCACGTACTCGTGCGACGGCTGCCGCGAAAAGAAGCTCAGGATGGACACCACAAAGTCGCCGTCGCGCATAAACCACGCCGACACGTCCTTGCCTTCGTGCAGCGAATAGCCGCGCACTACGCCGCGCTCCACAAAATACAGCCGCCCCGCCACCTGGCCGGGTTGGAGCAGCTGGTGTCGCCGCGGCAGCTCGTCGCGCCGTACCAACTGCTCCAACGCCTGCTGCAGGCCGTCAGAGAGCGGGCAGATAGTCTGGCATACCTGCAGAAAAGGGCCCATGAGCAGCTAGGTGAGGAGGTGAATGGTGAGGTGGTAATGAAGTTGAAAGATAGCCTGTAACTACAGGCTGTCTAGGCCGCCAATAAACGAAGAAAGCAGGCCGAGAGCCTGCTTTCTTTTCACCTCATCCCTATTAACCACATCCCTAATACGCCTTGCCCTGCCACTCAATGAGGGCGGTGCGCATGGTGGGAAGCTGGGTTTTGAAAGCCATATCGTCTTTGTTGCCCATTTTGATGGCCTTGCGGCCGTAGACGATGGCCGTGTCGTAATCGAGCTTGGAAGCCAGCAGGCGCGCTTTTATCCAGTTGTTGGTGTACACGTCGCGCAGCCGGATGGACTCGTTGATGAAATACAATGCCCGCTCGGCGTGCAGGTTGTTCTGCACCAGATAGTCGGCGGCCTGGGCCAGCAGCTGCCAGTCGCCGGGGCGCTGGGCCACGGCTTTTTCGATGCCGGCCACCACCTTGGCCTGCACGTTGGTGTCAATGTAGAGGCTGACGGTTTTCTTCTCCCAACTCAGGTTGAGGTGAGCCGAGCCGGGCTTCACGTCGGAAAACCAGTAGAGCAGCGTTTCATGGTAGGCCGATACTTCGGGTACCACCGGCACACGCAGTACATCGTCCTTCTGGTCGTAGCCCTCGGCTCCCCAGTGCGTGGTCACGCGGTTGAACACCATGTCCCAGTCCTGGTCGGAGCGGGGGAAGATGTAGAACGAGTACTTGCCGGCTGGCAGGGTTTTGCCGTTGACGCGCACGGTATCGGCAAAGGTGATGACCGTGTTTTCGTTGGCCCCCGCCCGCCAGATCTGGCCGTAAGGGACCAGGCCTTCCCAGATAACGCGGTTACGGACGCTGGGGGCGTGGTAGTCGAGGTTCACTTCCGACAGGCCGACGGTGTGCGAGAGCAGCACATGGGGGCTGGCCTGCGGCAGCGGCAGCAGCGAAGCCGGCGGCATAGCCGGGGCGGGGCCGGTTTGGGCCAGAGCCCCGGAAATGGTTGCCAGGCTAAGCAGCAGGCTGCAAATACCGGGAAATACAAGCTGAACGAATGGACGAAGCATAGGATAGCAACAGATGGCAGGAGGGAAGCGGGCCGGTAATCAGGCTGATGTATGAGCAGCAGAAACAATGATGCCAACAATCGGTTAAAGGCAAACGGGAGGGCAAAGGTCCGGGTTCTGGAGAATTTTTGCCGGATTTAATTTCGTTCTGACCGATTCCCGTGTACTTTTGCCCCGCAACTCTGCTTCTATGCCTGCATCTGCCGCGCTTTTCTTCTGCACCATCAGCCCCGGGGCCGCGTCTGCTACGTGCGGCGCCCTGGTTGGGCTGCGCGCGGCGCATCATCATCTGCACGGCTACCATTCCTCTTTTTAGAGGAATGATACACGCATATTGTCCCGTTGGGCGAACCGCCTCAGGTTCCCCGGCCCCCGGAAGTGGTGGCCCCGGCACCCTATTGTCGCCTGCCAGCCCTTCCGCAGCTTCCCCCAGTCACTCTTCCCGAATTACAGTTAAGCCTTGGCCGTCCGGTCAATTCTTAATTACTAATTCATAATTCTTAATTCAACGATATGCTCCGTCTGGCCATCCAGAAATCGGGCCGCTTAAGCGAAGACTCCCAGAACCTGATTCGGGAGTGCGGCATCAGCTTCCTTGCGGCTTCCAATAAGCTCAAAACCGAAGCCACCAACTTCCCCCTCGAAATCCTCTACCTGCGCGACGACGATATTCCCGGCTACGTGCAGGACGGCGTGGCCGACCTGGGCATCGTGGGCCAGAACGTGCTGGTGGAAGCCGGTTTCCCCAGCCTGGAAGTGGAAGGCCTGGGCTTCAGCAAATGCCGCCTGAGTTTGGCCGTGCCCCGCGCCGCCGCCTACGACTCGGTGCAGGACCTGCAGGGCGTGAACATTGCCACCTCGTACCCGCGCATCCTGGGCGACTACCTCACGGAGCGCGGCGTGAAAGCTAACCTGCACACCATTAGTGGCTCGGTGGAAATTGCGCCCAGCATCGGGCTTGCCGAGGCAATCTGTGACATAGTGAGCAGCGGCTCCACGCTGCTGGGCAACGGCCTGCGCGAGGTGGAAACCGTATTCCGCTCCGAAGCTGTGCTGATTGCCAACCAGAACCTGAACCCCGAGAAAAAGGAGCTGCTCGAGCAGCTGCAGTTCCGGATGCAGGCCGTGCGCCGCGCCCGCCGCAACAAGTACATCATCCTCAACGCCCCCGTGGCGGCCCTGGATGCGGTGAAGCAGTTGCTGCCCGGCATCAAGTCGCCCACCGTTACGCCGCTGGCCGAGGAAGGCTGGGTGTCGGTGCAGTCGGTGGTGAATGAGGACGACTTCTGGCACATCACCAGCCAGCTCAAAGCCGTCGGCGCCGAAGGCATCCTGGTGCTCCCGATTGAGAAAATGATTTCCTGATTAGTGCTTAGTTGTTAGTGCTTAGTAAGCAGAATTTAGAACATACCAAGCACTAACAACTAAGCACCAAGCACTATTCCAGATGAACATTTTTCAATATCCCGTACAAGCCGAGTGGGCAGCGCTGCAGCAGCGGGCGGCCCAGCAGCAGGCTCAGGACGTGGAGCTGCGCGTGCAGCAGATCTTTGAGGACGTGCGCCAGCGTGGCGACGCGGCTCTGCTCGACTATGCCCGCCAGTTCGACGGGGCCGACCTCACGGCTGGCCTGCGCGTGGGTCCCGAGGAGCTGGCCGCCGCTGCGGCGCAGGTTCCTTCGGAGCTGCAAACGGCCATTCGGCAGGCGCACGCCAATATTCTGCGGTTCCACAAAGCGCAAATCCCGCAGGAGGAGCGCGTGGAAACCATGCCGGGCGTGACGTGCTGGCGGCGGGCGGTGCCTGTGCAGCGCGTGGGCCTCTACATTCCGGGCGGCTCGGCTCCGCTGTTCAGCACTTTGCTGATGTTGGGTGTACCGGCCAAGCTGGCCGGCTGCCCCGAAATCGTGCTCTGCACCCCGCCGCAAAAGGACGGCTCGGTGAACCCCATCATCCTGTTCACGGCCCAACTGCTGGGCATCAGTACCATCGTGAAAGCCGGCGGGGCCCAGGCCGTGGCCGCGCTGAGCGGCGGAACCGATTCGGTACCGGCTGTGGATAAGATTTTCGGGCCCGGCAACCGCTACGTGACGGCCGCCAAGCAGCTAGCCACCCGCTACGGCGTGGCCATCGACATGCCGGCCGGCCCCTCGGAAGTGCTGGTTATTGCCGACGAATCGGCCACGCCGGCCTTCGTGGCCGCCGACCTGCTCAGCCAGGCCGAGCACGGTCCCGACTCGCAGGTGATTCTGCTGTCCGACTCCCTGTCGATGCTGGAGCAGACCAAAGCCGAGGTAGCGCGTCAGTTACAAGAACTTCCCCGGGCCGAGGTAGCCGCTCAGGCCCTCACCGAGAGCCGGGCCATCCTGCTGCGTACGCCGGAGGAAATGCTGTACTTTTCGAACCAATACGCCCCCGAGCACCTGATTCTGGCCGTAAAAAATCCGGAACAGCTGGCCGAAGGCGTCACCAACGCCGGCTCCGTGTTCCTGGGCCACCTCACCCCGGAAGCCGTGGGTGACTACGCCTCGGGCACCAACCACACGCTGCCCACCAACGGCTACGCCCGCAACTACAGCGGCGTATCGCTGGATTCGTTCTTGAAGAAAATTACCTTCCAGCGCCTCACTCCCGAAGGCCTGCTGAACGTGGGCCCTGTGGTAGAAACCATGGCCGAAGCCGAAGGCCTCCGCGCCCACGCCCGCGCCGTGACCCTGCGCCTGGAAGCCCTGGCCGGTGGGGAGGAATAGAAATAGATATATAAAACCTGTCATCCTGAGCGGAGCGAAGGACCTTATCACGCCAGAACCAGATGTTCGGTAGTAACCCAGACGTGATAAGGTCCTTCGCTCCGCTCAGGATGACAATAAGAACTAACCGATGTTCAACCTCGATAGCCTCGTACGCCCCAACCTGCGGGATATGAAGCCCTACTCGTCGGCCCGCGACGAATTCCAGGGCGAGGCCCAGGTCATGCTCGACGCCAACGAGAACAGCCTCGGCAGCGCCGGCCCCGACCAGTTCAACCGCTACCCCGATCCGCAGCAGCGGGCCGTGAAGCACGAGTTGGCCCAGCTCAAAGCCGTACGCCCCGAGCAGATTTTCCTCGGCAACGGCTCCGATGAAGCCATCGACCTGCTGGTGCGCCTCACCTGCGTGCCCGGCCACGACAGCCTGCTCATCCTGCCGCCCACCTACGGCATGTACGAGGTGGCCGCCAACCTGAACGATGTGCGCGTGGAGCGCCTGCAGCTGACGCCCGACTTCCAGCTCTCGCCCGAAATTGTGGCCGGGGTACTGGCTTCGGACGCCAAAATCGTGTGGCTCTGCTCGCCCAACAACCCCACCGGCAACCTGCTCCACGCGGAGGCCATCGAGGAAATCCTGCGCGGTTTCTGTGGGCTGGTGGTTGTAGATGAGGCCTACGCCGATTTCGCCGCCGCCCCCAGCTGGACCACCCGCCTGGCCGAATTCCCGAACCTAGTGGTGCTGCAAACCTTCTCGAAGGCCTGGGGCCTGGCCGGCCTGCGTTTGGGTATGGCCTTCGCCTCGCCGGCAGTCATCGGCTACCTCAACAAAATCAAGCCGCCCTACAATGTGTCGGAAGCCACCCAGCGCTTCGCCCTGCAGGCCCTGCGCGACGCGCCCCGCTTCGCGGAACTGCGGCGACAGCTGCTAGTGGGCCGCGACTGGCTGGCCGAGCGTCTGCCCGCGCTGCCCATCGTGGCGGAGGTGTTCCCCTCGGATGCCAACTTCCTATTGGTTCGTTTCCATCCCGATGCCACGGCCGTGTACGATTTCCTGGTTGCCCGGGGCATCATTGTGCGCAACCGCACCACCCAGCCCGGCTGCGCTGGCACGCTCCGCCTCACCGTAGGCACCCCCGCTGAGAACGAGCTGCTGCTCCAGGCCCTGCGGGAGTTTGCGGGGTAGTATAATATAAGGAGTAAGGAACGTCATGCTGAGCTTGCTGAAGTATCTCTACTGCTTCGTTTGCATGAGTAAAGTTTGCCAGAGGTAGAGATGCTTCGGCAAGCTCAGCATGACAATGATTTATGAATCAAACATGAAAAAAGTACTCTTCATTGACCGCGACGGCACCATCCTCATTGAGCCGCCGACGGATTTCCAGGTGGACGCGCTGACGCGGGAAAAATTTCAGTTTGTGCCCGGCGCCATCACCGGTCTGGCCCGCATTGCCCACGAGCTGGATTACGAGCTGGTGCTGGTGAGCAACCAGGACGGCCTCGGCACCGCCAGCTACCCGGAGGATACCTTCTGGCCGGCGCACAATATGATGCTCGACGTGCTGCGCTCGGAAGGAGTGGAGTTCGTGCGCGAGCACATCGACCGGAGCTTCCCCCACGAGAACCTGCCCACCCGTAAGCCCGGCACCGGCATGCTCACTCAGTACCTGGGCGAGGGCAGCGGCTATGACCTCAAAAACTCCTTCGTCATCGGCGACCGGCTGACCGACGTGGAGCTGGCCCAGAACCTGGGCAGCCAGTCTATTCTGCTGAAGCCGGAAGGGGAGGGCGACGAGCGCGCCGCGCTGACCACCATGAGCTGGGAAAAAATATACCAGTTCCTGCGGTTGCCCGCCCGTACCGCCGTGGTACAACGCGACACCAACGAAACCAAGATCAGCATCGAGCTGAACCTCGACGGTAACGGCCGCCCCGAGATGCACACCGGTCTGGGCTTCTTCGACCACATGCTCGACCAGCTCAGCAAGCACTCGGGCGTGGACATGAAAATCACCGTACAGGGCGACCTCCACATCGACGAGCACCACACCATCGAGGACACGGCTATTGCTTTGGGCGAGGCCTTCACCCAGGCCCTCGGCGATAAGCGCGGCCTGGCCCGCTACGGCTTCCTGCTGCCCATGGACGACGTGCTGGCCCAAGCTGCCATCGACTTCTCAGGCCGCCCCTGGATTGTGTGGGACGCTGAGTTCAAGCGCGAGAAAGTAGGGGACATGCCCTGCGAAATGTTTTACCATTTCTTCAAGAGCTTCTCCGATGCCGCCCGCTGCAACCTCAACATCAAAGCCGAGGGTCAGAACGAGCACCACAAGATTGAAGCCATTTTCAAGGCTGTAGCCAAGTCCATCAAAATGGCCCTGGTGCGTGACGCCGGCCGTATGGAAATCCCCAGCACGAAAGGCATTTTGTAGCTTATCCATTTGTATAAACAAATGGATAACTGGTTGTTTGGTTGTGATTTGCGTGCATAACTGTTATCCTGAGTGGAGCGAAGTGCCTTACACATTGCACCGATTCGTGCTACCGTAACAAGGCTCTGCGGTTCCAGGCAGGATGACGATTTATAAGCAAAAACCTCTTTAAACATTTGTTTAAACAAAAGAGTAAACGACGTCCTTCGCTTGATATGTTCAAATGGAAATAGCCATAGTAGATTACAAAGGCGGCAACGTGCAGTCGGTGCTGTTTGCGCTGGAACGCCTGGGCGTACAGGCCACGCTCACGGCCGACCACGACGTGATTCGCCGCGCCGATAAGGTGCTTTTCCCGGGCGAGGGTGAGGCCGCCTCCGCTATGAAGGAGCTGCGCGCCCAGGGCCTGCACGAGCTGCTGCCTACGCTCACGCAACCGTTTTTGGGCATCTGCCTGGGCATGCAGCTGCTGGGCCGCCACACCCAGGAGGGCGGCGGTACCGAACTGCTCGGTATCCTCCCGTTCGATGTGGTTCGGTTCCCGGCCACCGCGGACTATAAGGTGCCGCACATGGGCTGGAACAATCTGCAGACGTTGCGCGGTCCATTGTTCGAGGGCCTCAGCGCCGAGGACTATGTGTACTTCGTGCACAGCTACTACGCCCCGGTGGGCGAGTATACCATTGCCGAGGCCGCGTACCCCGCGCCGTTCAGTGCCGCCGTGCAGCACGAGAACTTCTACGCCGTGCAGTTCCACACCGAAAAGAGCGGCCCCGTCGGCACCCGCATCCTGGAAAACTTTCTCAAGCTGTAAGCCCTGTCTGTCATCCTGAGCAGAGCGAAGGACCTTATCGCACCAGAACGAATCGTTACAACGTGATAAGGTCCTTCGCTCCGCTCAGGATGACAGGTGACTGTTCTTAGATCCAACATGGAAATCATTCCCGCTATCGACCTCATCAACGGCCAGTGCGTGCGCCTGACGGAGGGCGACTTTGCCCAGCAGACCACCTACGATGCCGACCCGCTGGCCGTGGCCCAACGCTTCGAGGCCGCCGGCGTGAAGCGCCTGCACCTGGTGGACCTCGACGGGGCCCGCGCCAAGCGGCCCGTGAACCTGCCCGTACTGGAGCGCATCGCCCGCCACACCAGCCTGCACATCGACTTCGGGGGCGGGCTGCAGAGCGAAGAAGCCGTGCGCCAGGCCTTCGACGCCGGGGCCCGGCAGATTACGGCCGGCAGCATTGCCGTGCGTGAACCCGAAACCGTGAACGGCTGGCTCCGCACCTTCGGGGCCGACCAGATTATCATCGGGGCCGACTACCGCGACAACCACATATCCATCAATGCCTGGGCCGAGCAGAGCGAACGGACCCTGCGCGAGTTCGTGGAGGGCTACCTGGCCAGCGGGGCCACCACCTTCATCTGCACCGACGTGAGCAAGGACGGCAAGCTCCAGGGCCCGTCGCTGGCTACGTACACCGAACTGCGCGAGCAGCTGCCCGCCGCCCGCCTCATTGCCAGCGGCGGCGTCACCACCATTGCCGACGTGGAGGCCCTGGCCGCTGTGGGCATGCACGGGGCCATCATCGGCAAAGCCATCTACGAAGGCACCATCACGCTGGAGCAGCTGCAGCCCTGGCTGTAAGATGTAATACAGAACGTCATTCCGAGCGAAGGCGGAGCCGGAGTCGAGGAATCTCGCGTGCTGACGTTGCTAAAGTAACCTAACGGAACCTTAAAGGTGCTTCGACGAGCTCAGCATAACGTTCTTTTTTCAACAACGTCAGCACGCGAGATTCCTCGACTCCGGCTCCGCCTTCGCTCGGAATGACGTTCTATAAACTTTGAAAACCTACCTAGATGCTTACCAAACGAATCATACCCTGCCTCGACGTGAAGGACGGGCGCACCGTGAAAGGGGTGCGCTTTGAGGGCCTGCGCGACGCCGGCGACCCGGTGGCTTTGGCCGCCCGCTACGCCCGCGAGGGCGCCGACGAGCTGGTGTTCCTCGACATCACCGCCACCAACCAGAAGCGCGCCACGCTGGTAGCCCTGGTGCGCGACGTGGCCCGGGAGCTGGACATTCCGTTCACCGTGGGCGGCGGCATCGGCACCGTATCCGACGTGGAGGCCCTGCTCATGAACGGAGCTGACAAAGTGAGCATCAACTCGGCCGCTTTGGCGCGCCCCGAGCTGATCGACGAGCTGGCTGCCCGCTTCGGCTCCCAGTGCATTGTGGTGGCCGCCGATGCCCGCTATAACGACGCCGACGGCTGGCAGATCTACACCCGGGCCGGCACCCACAACACCGGCCGCGACGCCGTGCAGTGGTGCCGGGAAGCCGCTGAGCGGGGCGCCGGCGAAATCCTGCTGACCTCCATGAGCAACGACGGCACCAAAGACGGCTTCGCGCTGGACATCACCGGAGCCGTGAGCCGGGCCGTGACTATCCCGGTCATTGCCAGCGGCGGGGCCGGCTCCAAGCAGGACTTCACCAACGTGTTCCAGCAGGCCCACGCCGACGCCGGCCTCGCCGCCAGCATCTTCCACTTCGGCGAAATCGGCATCCGAGAGCTTAAGGAACACCTGCGCCAGGACGGCATTGCCGTGCGGCTGTAAATAAGAGTTGTCAGTTGAGAGTTGTTGGTTGTCAGTAATGATAACGGCGCCCACTAGTACTGACAACCGACAACTACTAACTGACAACTAAACCAAATGGATTTTGCCAAAATGCCCGATGGGCTGATTCCGGTGATTGTGCAGGACGCCCACACCGGGCAGGTGCTCATGCTGGGCTACCAGAACGAGGAAGCTCAACTGGCGACCCGCGAAACGGGCCACGTGACGTTCTTTTCCCGCTCCAAGCAGCGCCTCTGGACCAAGGGCGAAACATCAGGAAACTACCTCACCGTGGTGAGTGAGCACGAGGACTGCGACCAGGACGCGCTGCTCATCCGCGCCATTCCCGACGGCCCGACCTGCCACCGGGGTACCACCAGCTGCTTCGAGCAGCCCGCCCAGACGGCCTACCCGGCGCCGGCCGTGAGCTTCATCGCGGAGCTGGAGCGCCTGGTGCAGCGCCGCCACCAGCACCCCGACGAAGACCCCAAGTCGTACACCGTCTCCTTGTTCCGTAAGGGTATGCCCAAAATTGCCCAGAAAGTGGGAGAGGAGGCCGTGGAAACCGTTATCGATGCTGTGGGGGGCAATGTGGAGGGCTTGAAGGGCGAAGCTGCCGACTTGCTTTACCATTTGTTGGTACTGCTGACGGCCTCGGGTCTCTCGCTGGAAGATGTGGTGGCCGTTCTCAAGCAGCGCCATACCACCATTTCCGGCGGCGTGCGTCGGGATTAGCTAAACGCTCCTAAATCAAAGAAGCCCCCTACCGACTGCGAGTTGGTAAGGGGCTTCTTTGATTTAGGGCATTATCTACCTGTTAGTCAAATTCTTCCTAATTTTTTCTAGTAGAATCCGGACAATCTCTAAGTCGTCCACGTCCTGAATGCTCAGTTGGGTATCCAGGCCCGGCCCGGCGATGTGAATCAGGTAGCCCTCAGCGGGCGGAGCCATCGGTGGTTCGGATACTCGGGGAGGAGCCGGCGGGGCTGGCCGGGGCGCCGGGATAGGCTCAGGGGTAGCGGCGGCAACCTGAAGTATAACAGGAGGTACAACGGCTGCTTCCTGGGAATACTGTGTGGCTGCGTTGGGAATTGTCCGGTTTAGCCCAAACAGCGCCGACACCGGGTCTGAGTCCATTGCAGCCTCTGTAAGCGACTCAGGGGGCGCAGACGGTACAAGACCCGTCTCAGGGAATGTGCTATCCATGGCGTAGCGCTCTGGAGGGTCTAAACGGGAGTCCTCAGAATATGCTACAGCAGGAGAGGAGGAAGACGCGGCGGGTACATCTGAAGCCTTGAACAGATTCAGCGGCATCTCGCCACTGGCAAGCTCGCGCCGCGGGCCTTGTTGTGCGGCCAGTTGGTCGATGTCGGCCACTACGTTGCGTTCATCCAGAATCCCTGCCATGCGTGCGCCATCGACGAATGCCTTGGCCACATTCTGCGCATTAATCTCTTCCACCCCAAACTCCCGGATCAGCATGATGTCAAACATCTGCACGGGTAGTTCCTTGTTTCTGAATTTGCGGCTTATCTGGGAGAATAGTGGCGGATGCAGGAAGGCTTCGCGGTGGTACAGCAATTCCTCCTGCTTATCGTAGGCATGCTTGATGCGGCGAAACAGATTTGTGGTTGTGAGTAACTCACGTTTGCTGGTGAGCAAACCAAATTTCACAGCCGATCCTAGGATGGCTTTGAAGGAGCCGCTCACTTTTCGGTTCAGCTTACGGGCACAAGCCTCAATAGAACACTTTCCACCAGTGTCATCAACCACTTCTGCTACTTCCCAGGCTCCTGCGTAGGAAGTCCTAGGATAATCGATAGTCTTAGGCATATAACAGGTGGCTTGAAGTGTAAAGAGTAAGTAAATATAAAAGCATATAATCATTATACAAGTAGCAAAAAGTACATAAAAGTCAATAAAAGTAATACCTTTTTATACTTTATGTACTTTTATATGCCTTTGACTTATTATGCTATAAATTTGATAATAATCGCCTGCCTATACATCACTCGATAAAACTGGTAAATTATATACCACACTAATGTCGGGCGGGAGCAGGGCCTGGCGAGAGGTCTGAATAAGGTAGTGTAACGGCCTTAACTTGGTGTCCATAGAGTATTGACTAGACCACAGGCAATTTTTGGCTGGTAATGAACTGCGGCTGCTACAAGCGTCAATATGATCCAGCAAGGCATGTCCGCACAAACGCCTGAGACGAACATTACATTTCTGATGCACTAAGTAGGAGAGTGGAAACAGGGAAATTTAACCTGGGTAGGGTAGAAGACTATCTTCTTTCCCGACGAGACCTTCTTAACACAGTAGAAATTAAGCCTGCAAAATGAAGTCCCATACGCTACTTAGTTTCGGCCGAAACTTGGGACCAATAAGAATTCAGTGCTGGTATGAAACCATACAGGTATCCAGCCTAAGCTGGGTGGTACTTGATTTTGCCGGGGTTTGGGCCCTACACGTCAGCCGTGACCGGCCATCCGGAATCTGCGCATGCGTTCTGACACCCAGTGCAACCATAGTCGTGGCGGATTTTCACAGCCGAGCCAGGGCCGACATTTCCAGCCAGCTACGTAGTTGCAGCACCGTCCGGCGTGCAGGACGGTGCGGACAAATAGCGTACTCAACGCAGGATTACCCGCTACGGACACAGCCGTAGCTGCTGCTTCGCTTGTTCCTAATCGACGCTGGATTCATTTGCTGCAGTGGCTGAAGCACTGGTAACTCCAGCTACTGAGTTTACTGCAGTAGCAGTCATACTATATGGTTTTACGCTCTCCTTGATCTTGTCCGTAATCAGCAGGCGTAAGTATAACAACAATGTATATCTACTATTTTCGTAAACTCAGTAATAGCTCAGATGTGGTTGAGTAACCATAAACGTGCTACCGAAAACGGCCGCTGCTTATTGTCTTATAATTTATATTATGTTAAGTAGAGTTTTGAAAAATCATCCCGGCGCATTGCCGGGATGATTTTAGGGTACTTCCCTACTGCCCGAAGGTGCAGTAGAATTACTTCTTCAAAGCATCAAGCTTGGCGTTCATTCGCTCAGCATCAGCATTGCGTCCGAGCTTGGTATATACCTTGCCCAACGAAGAAATAGTAGAACGGTCATCGGGCTGGGCGGCCAACGCTTTTTCGAAATACGGCAAGGACTCGGCGAAATACTTTTTGCCATCCGCCTCAAACTTCTTTCCTGACTTATTGTAGGTAGCCAAGTCCATCTTGCTGGCTTTGGTATACAAATCAGCCGCCTTGTTGTAGTTGTACACGCCCAGGTTGAAGTTGGCGTCAAAGTTGGTTGGCTCCGCTTCCACAGCCATGCGATACGCCTTCACGGCTTCTTCAGGCTGCTTAGCCCCGTCGAGCAATGAGCCTTTCACTGCGTACAGGTTGGCGTTCTTCGGGTCAGCGGCAATGGCTTTATCGATTTTAGCCAGTGCTTCCTTGCCGCGGCCAGCGCTCAGATCAGCATTCAAGTCTTCCAGCATGAACCCCTTGTTGTTTGGGTACGCCTGCAGTGCCTGCTGCAGCACTTTGGTAGCTTCGGCTTCGTTCTTTTCCTGCCGCGCAATCTGCAGCATGCGGCCGTACATCTGCGGCGACTTGTAATTCATGGCTATCAACTGGCCATACGTAGACTTTGCGGTGGCAAAATCGTTCTTGGCTTCCGCAGCATAAGCTGAGTACAGATACGCCGTGGTATCCTGCGGGCGAATCTGCTGAGCCATCTGGTACGACTTGATGGCCCCGTCGTAGTCTTTGCCGTTGTAGCTTTCCACACCGGCATTCAGCGCCATACCGTACAGGTTGTCGAGCTTGGCCGTAGCCTGCTTGCCGTACTCACCGTCTTTGCCTTCCAGCTCGATGGTTTTCTTGTACGACTCGAAGGCCACGCGTGTGCCTTCGCCGGCGCCCAGGGATTTGCCATAAATAGGGCTAGCGGCCATGGTCTCATAGATTTCACCCCGTGTATACCAGGTTTTGGCTTTGGTGGAGGTCTTTTCGTTGAGAACCGCTTTGTCGATATCAGTGCGGGCTTTGTCGAGCAGGCCCTGGCGCTGGTTCAGAATAGCGTTGGTAACGGCCGAAGTCTGAGCCGAAGCGGAAGTCAGTGCCGCCGCAGCGACAAGCGTCAGAAGGATCTTCTTCATAGGGAGGTTTTTCTGAAGAATGGTCAAAAAAGGAAAAAGGAAAGAAATTTCAGGGGAAACGGGGAAATGGGACCCGAAGTTCAGCCGACCGCCGGGCCAGCCGGGAAAGCAAGAGGCTGGTCGCGAAACCAGCCTCTTCCCTCCTTTTCTGCAAATCTATTCGGTTGGAACCGAATCAGCTTCGTCAGTTGCTGCCAGATCCTCGTCCGTAGGGGCTGCTACGGCAGTATCCAGCGTAGCAGTTTCACCGATGAGGCCCTCTAGATCAGCTTCTTTCTCTTCGTCGGCCGCAACTTTGGCCACCGAGGAGATTTCATCGCCTTCGTTGATTTTGAGAAGCCGGACGCCCTGCGTGGCCCGCCCGATAATGCGCAGATCGGCCACCCGCAAACGAATGGTGAGGCCCGATTTGTTGATGATCATCAAGTCGTCGGTATCGTTGACGTCCTTGATGGCCACCAACGCCCCGGTTTTATCGGTGATTTTCATCGCCTGCACCCCTTTGCCACCACGGTTGGTAATGCGGTACTCTTCCAGCTCCGAGCGTTTGCCATAGCCGTTTTCCGAAACCACCAGCAGTTCCTGCGTGGGGTCCGAAACGCAGACCATGCCTACCACCCGGTCAGTGTCCGAGGCCAGCGTGATGCCGCGCACCCCGGCCGCCGTGCGGCCCATGGAGCGCACTTTGCCTTCGGGAAAACGTACGGCCCGGCCGGAACGCAGCGCTACCACAATTTCGGAGTTGCCGTTGGTCAGGCGCACGTCGAGCAGACGGTCGCCTTCGTTGATGGTAATGGCGTTGATACCCGCCGTCCGTGGGCGCGAGTACGCTTCGAGCGGAGTCTTTTTCACGGTGCCCTGCTCGGTGCAGAACATCAGGTAGGTATTTTCCAGGTAGTCCGGGTCACGCAGGCCGCGCACGTTCAGCACGGAGCGCACCGAATCTTCGCGCGGAATTTCGATCAGGTTCTGAATCGGCCGGCCTTTGGCGTTCTTGCCGCCTTCCGGCACTTCGTACACCTTCAGCCAGAATACCCGGCCCAGCTCCGTGAAGAACAGCAGGTACTCGTGCGTGGTAGCCACGAACAAGTGCTCCGTAAAGTCGTCCTGCTTGGAGCCGGCGCCCCGGGCACCCACGCCGCCGCGCCCCTGGGCCCGGTATTCGGCCAGCGGCGTGCGCTTGATGTAGCCGTCGTTGGAGATGGTAATGACCATGCTCTCGTCGGCAATCATGTCCTCCATCGAGAAGTCACCGCCGGCGTATTCAATCATGGTCCGACGCTTGTCGCCGTACCGCTCCCGAATATCGAGCAGCTCGTCCTTGATGATCTGGCGCTGCAACACTTCGGAGGCCAGCACCGACTTGAGGTAATCAACCAGCTTCATCAGCTCGTCGTATTCCTGCACAATCTTGTCGCGCTCCAGACCGGTGAGGCGCTGCAGACGCATATCGAGGATGGCGCGGGCCTGCACCTCGCTCAGCGAGAACCGCTCGATGAGCTGGCCGCGGGCCACTTCGCCGTCGCGCGAGCCCCGGATCAGGGCAATCACCTCGTCGAGATGGTCGAGGGCAATGAGCAGACCTTCGAGGATGTGGGCGCGCTTCTGGGCTTCGGCCAGCTCGTAGCGCGTGCGGCGCACCACTACGTCGGCGCGGTGCTCCACGAAATAGTGGATCAGCTCCTTCAGGTTGAGCGTCATCGGGCGCCCTTTCACCAGGCACACGTTATTGACGCCGAACGACGACTGCAGCTGCGTGTAGCGGTAAAGCTGGTTGAGCACCACGTTGGGCATGGCGTCGCGCTTCAGGTCATACACGATGCGCATACCGTCGCGGTCCGACTCGTCGCGCAGGTCGGCAATGCCTTCGATCTTCTTATCGTTGATCAGAGCCGCCGTTTTCTCAATCATCGCCGCCTTGTTCACCATGTAGGGAATCTCAGTGATGATGATCTGCTCCTTGCCGCTGGGCAGGGTTTCGTAGTGCGCCTTGGCGCGTACTACCACCCGGCCCCGGCCGGTTTCGAAGGCCTGCTTGACACCTTCAAAGCCGTAAATCGTGCCGCCGGTCGGGAAGTCCGGCGCCAGCACGTGCTCCATGAGCTCGGCAATGGTGATGTCCGAATTATCGAGGTAGGCAATGATGCCGCTCACCACTTCGGTGAGGTTGTGGGGCGCCATGTTGGTGGCCATGCCCACGGCAATACCCGTGGTACCGTTCACGAGCAGGTTCGGGAACTTAGCGGGCATCACGCTCGGCTCTTCCAGCGAGTCGTCGAAGTTGGGCTGAAAGTCTACCGTGTCTTTGTCCAGGTCGCCGAGCAGCTCGTCGGCCAGGCGCTTGAGGCGAGCCTCCGTGTAGCGCATAGCCGCCGGCGAGTCGCCATCGACGGAGCCAAAGTTACCCTGGCCATCTACAAGCGGGTAGCGCAGGCTCCAGTCCTGGGCCATCCGCACCATGGTGTCGTACACGGAGGAGTCGCCGTGCGGGTGGTACTTACCCAGCACCTCGCCCACGATACGGGCTGATTTCTTGTAGGACTTATTATAGGAGACACCCAGCTCGCTCATGCCGTAGAGCACGCGCCGGTGCACGGGCTTGAGGCCGTCGCGCACGTCGGGCAGCGCCCGGGAGATGATAACCGACATCGAGTAATCGATGTAGGCGCCGCGCATCTCGTCTTCGATGTTAATCGGAATGATTTTTTCGCCTTCCGCCATAGGGAGAACTTAGTCGGCCGGCTGCAACCCCAGGGGCCGCGCCGGCACTGTGAATGAAGGGTGCGTTAAGCCTGCAAGATAGGCAAAAAAGGCCGTTTTTCCAACCGCTGGCCGCTCTTGCAGCCTACTTCAGCGTCTTGCTCTTATCGGCTTTGTGCTGGCCGGACCGGGGGGTATAGGTCTTGATTTTTTCGCCGACGGCCGGGTTCTGCTTCTTGAGCAGGGGCTGCCCCCGGTACTTCACGCCATCATGAAAATGCACCTTGCGGGTGTGGCACGAATTGATGGGACAGGTGCGGCAGGAAGCGGCCAGCAGCAGCACCAGCGCGGGCGCCAGCAGCCGGGAGTAAAACGAGCGGAATGTCATACGACAAAGATGCGGGTTTCTCGTTGTTCGTGGTCTGTTATTCGGGCCACACAGTTCGTCGCCCACAACCGGCTCTGCATCCCGCTGACACAGAAAGTAAAGCCCCTGCCCTCTTCTACCCCAGATCCTGCCCTTCCCACTCGCGCAGAAACTGCGCCACAAACGCTTCCATAAACGCGTGGCGCTGCTCAGCTACCCGCCGGGCAGCCGGCGTATGCAGCCGCTCCCGCAGATGTAGCAGCTTCTCGTAGAAATGGTTGAGTGTGGGCGCTACATTCTGCTTATAGCTGGCAAACGAGGCGTGCTCTATGGGCGGCACCGCCGGATCGTGCAGGGGCCGGCCCTTGTGGCCACCGTAGGCGAAGGCCCGCGCCACCCCGATGGCCCCGATGGCGTCAAGGCGGTCGGCATCCTGCACCAGCTCGCCTTCCAGCGTGCTCATGGGCGTGAGCACCCCCAGGCCTTTGAAGCTTACTTCGCGAATGATGATTTCCACGGCCTGAATGACGCTTTCGGCGACCTGCTGGCTTTCCAGCCAGGCGCGGGCTGCCCGCGGGCCAGCCTCCTCGTCGCCGTCGTGAAACTTCCAGTCGGCTACGTCGTGCAGCAGGGCGCCCAGCTCGGTGTGCAGCAGGTTGGCCTCGGGGGTGTCCTGCGCCAGGCCGCGGGCCACCTGCCACACCCGCCGGATATGCTCCCAGTCGTGGCCGGAACCTTCGTGTAAGAATTTTTCCCGAACGAAGTCGGCAGTGCGGCTAATGAGGGCAGTTTCCAAAATCTGAGGGCAATGATGAAGCTGCAAAGCAACAACACCCACCGCACAAAACTACGGTCCGCATCCGCCTTCCAACCCGCATCGGCAATAAACTGAGACAAAACGAACTGGGAAAGCGGGCGTTACGCCCGCGCTCAGGCCGTGCGCGGCGTTGGATTCTGCGGCCACAATCCGTATCTTATGGAAGCGTAGTGCCGGCGTCGGGGATTTAATACGGCCTGACACCGGAATACGCCAACTACCCTGCCGCACCGGGTGTCTGCTGTGTGGCAGTCCGGCTTGCTTCTCTACAGCCTACAGCGATGAACCGGTTAAGAAGTGTTGTACGCATGACTGGCTGGTGGCTGCTGCTGACGGTATGGCTGCTGCTGCTGCCCCCCGCACATGCCGACGCCCACGCCAGACCCGGCCACCCACAGCCGGCCGGCCCGGAAGCCGTGGTATCGCTGCGGGCGCTGCTCGATACAGTAGCGCTGGGTCCCGCTGCCACGTATGAAAAACTGGCCCTGAAAGCCGGATTGGCGGTCCAGGACTTCTATTTACAGCGCAACTTCGCGCCGGCCTGGACGCGCCCAGATTCCGGTTGGAACGCCCCCGCAAGGCAGGCGCTTTCTCTGCTGAAGCGCGCCCCCGAGTTCGGACTCAATCCCGATTCCTACGCCTGGCCGATCCTACAGACCCTCCCCGACTCGCTCCACCGCGCTTCCAGCGTAGCCGGGAGCCTGAGCGGGTTTGAGCTGCGCCTGACCGACGCGCTGCTACGCTACGCCGCCCACCTACGCTACGGCCGGCTTCAGCCATATACGACCACCCCGGCTTTCCTCAGTGGCCAGCCCGCGCAGGAAAGTATTACGCGGCTCGCCCAAGCGCTGGCTGCAACCGGGTTTGAGGAAGCGTTTCTGGAGTGCCAGCCCGCAAGCACCGCCTACCGAGCCCTGCAGCAGGCCTGGCGACGCACGCTCCCGCCCGATTCGGTTTTGGCCGGATTGCCCGGCCCGGCCACCGGCAACACCTCCGATTTCCGCCGGGTGGCGCTCAATCTGGAGCGGCTGCGCTGGGACGTCGCCCTGCCCGATTCGGAAGCCTATGCCCTGGTAAACATTGCGGCGTACTCCCTGCAGATTATCGAGCGGGGGCAACTCGTGCAGACGCACAGGGTGGTAGTGGGAAAACCCGACACCCCCACTCCTATTCTCAGCAGCCGGATTACGGTGTTTATGACGGCTCCGGAGTGGCGCGTGCCGCATAGCATTGCCGTGCGCGAGATTCTGCCCGAATTGCAGGACGACCCGGGCTTTCTGGCAGACAACAATTATCGGCTGTTTGATCCCCGCAACCGTCCGGTGAACCCGTGGCGGGTCCGCTGGAGCCGCGTCACCCCGCAGAACTTTGGCTATACCATCCGGCAGACAGCCGGCCGCCACAATGCGCTTGGCAACCTGGTGTTCTACTTTGCCAACCAGCATGCCATCTACCTCCACGATACCCCGGCCCGGGCACTGTTCCGGGAGCCGAAACGTGCGCGCAGCCACGGATGCATACGGGTGGAAAAACCCTTGGAACTGGCTACCTATCTGCTCCGGCGTGAAAACCAGCAAGCCGCCCTCCCGGATATCCGGCGCAACATCGCCACCCACACCACCTGCCGCTATGACCTCGCTCAGGGCCTGCCCATCTATGTGCGGTATACCACTTGTGAGGCCCGTAATAACCGGCTCCTGTTCCACCCCGATATCTACTGCCTCGATGAAGACCTGGCAACCGTTTTAGCACTCCCCTGATTCTGTGCGGGTTCTATAAAAATGCAATTCTTTTTTCGGTTCCGACTTGAAAATCTAATTTTAGCCTCTAGTTTTGCACCACAATTCGCCTCCTTAGCTCAGCTGGTAGAGCAACTGACTTGTAATCAGTAGGTCGTTGGTTCGATCCCGACAGGAGGCTCTTCTATTCACTACCGGAATGCCCGGAAACTTGCTCCTCGCGCTGCGAAAGCTGGTTTCCGGGTTTTTTGCGTCTGGGGGAATTGGTACTTCCGTCTCTTGTATCCGGTGCAACTACAATAACCCCGTGTAACGGAGGCAGCTAACCACTCACGGTGCGCGGCGGCCTGCCCCCTCTTGGCCTACCGGGATTTGGGCTTGGGCGCGTGCCGCATACACGCTCCATATTCCGGACGGTCTTTCCGAAACATGGACGGAAAAAGCTACCCTGAGCCACGCATCCGGCACTCACAGGAAGTTTAAGGAACAAAATCAACTTTGGCATAAGGCTGGCAGGCCGGCGACGGTATGCTGCCAGGAGCAACTCAGCAGTGCCGCCCCCATGTGCGGGATACCTGGGCCGCCATATGAGCCCCCCCGATGGTAAGGCAGTATGCTGGCGGTGATGGCCCCTTGCTTTATACCCATGCTTGCTTTCGACTTACCGAACCTACACCAGTTCGCCGCTTTGCTACCCGATGGCCTGCTGCTACTGGCCCCCGATGGCACCATCCGGATTATCAACGCGGCGTATAGTGCCTTGTGGCCGGTACCCCACGACCCGATGGCCTGGCACGGGCGGCCCATAGCCGAGTTGGTGGCGGCCACAGGGACGCTGCTGGCCAACCCAGCTGGCGGGTGGGGAAACCTGACCGCCCCGGCCGCTGCACCCTGGCAGCTGCCGCTGCAGAGTGGCCGCGTGCTGGAGCTGAGCTCAGCCAGGCTGCCGGAACCGGCGGCCGGCTGGCTGGTACGGGCCCGGGAGGTAACCGCTGAGTGCCAACTTCAGGCACCATTGCAAGACCTGGCCAGCATTGCGGAACAGTCGCCTAACCTGGTGCTGCGCTTCAGCTCGCAGGGCCACCTGACGTATGCCAACGAAATAGCCCGGCAATTTCGCCACGGCCTGGAGCCGGCCGAATGGCACGCGCTGCAGGACCAGCTCCGGCAACTGGCCACCGCCAGCCTGCGGCCGGCCGGCCCATGCGAAGCCGGGCTAAGCGGCGGCGGGCGGCACTTCCGGCTGGTGGCCCGGCCCCGGCCCGCGTTGGGCTACACCACGCTTTACCTCAACGACATCACCGAACAGCACCAAGCCGAACGATACCTGACGCAGCAACAGGCCTTTTACAACTCCATTCTCAACGAGCTACCCGGCGACATTGCCGTTATCGGGCCCGACCGCCGCTACCAATACGCCAACCCGGCCGCCATCCGCGACCCGGCAATCAGGGCCTGGATTGTGGGCAAAACGGACGCCGAATATTGCGTTTACCGCAACGCACCCATGGAACGGGCAGAGTTCCGGCGCAGCCTGTTCGACCAGGCGCTGGCCACGCGCACGGCCGTGGAATTTGAAGAGGCTATTCCGCACGCTGGGGGCACCTCCTACTTCCTGCGGCGCTTGCAGCCCGTATTCCGCCCCGATGGCGCGCTGGACTTTATCATCGGCTACGGCATGAACATCACGGACCGGCGGCTGGCCCAGGAGAAGCTCCGCGAAAGCGACCAGCTGCTGCGCGAACAACAGGCTTTTCAGCAGCTGGTCCTCGACGTGATACCGACCGCCGTGTACGTTCGGGAGCAGGGCCAGACCACCTTTGCCAACCGGGCCATGCAGGAGCTAATAGCCCAGACCCACGGCCTGGCGGAACTGGTGCGCCAGCACCCCGATGGCCCCGAAGCCCGGGCCGTGGCGGAGTACAGCCGCAGCGACGCCGAAGTGCTGGCAACTGGCCGGGAGGTGCAGGCGGAGGATTCCCTGACCCTGGATACCGGCGAGGTGCGCTGGTTCCAGACCGTGAAATACCCGTTTCCCCGGCCGGATGGCCAAGTGCTGGTACTCGGAGCCAGCACCGACGTGACGGCCAGCAAGCGGGCCCGCCTGCAACTGGAGCGCAGCGAGAAGCGCTACCGCGACTTGCAGTACTATGCCCAGGCCCTCATCTACACCCACAACCTCGACGGGTGTCTGCTCACGGCCAACCCGGCCTGCGCCCGCCTGATGGGCTGCACGGTGGCCGAGTTGACGGCCGCGCCGCTCACGCAGGTGCTGCCGCTTCGGCTCGCGCGGGAAGTGCCTCACTACCTAGGAGAGCTGGCCCGGGAAGGAGAATTCCGGGGCGTGCTGCAGGTGAATGCCGGGCCGGGCCGGCGGCGGTTTGTACTCTGCCACAGCCACGTAGTGCACGCCCCCGACGAGGCCCCGTACGTCATCGGCTACGGCCAGGACATCACCGACCTGATACTGGCCGAGCAGGAGATGCGGCGGGCCAAAAACGCGGCCGAAACCGCCGCCCAGGCCCGCACCACGTTCCTGGCCAACATGAGCCACGAAATCCGCACGCCCCTGAACGGGGTGCTGGGCATGGCCGCGCTGCTGGCCCGCACGGGCCTCTCGGGAGAGCAGCGCGAGCAGCTGGCCGTCATTCAGGCTTCGGGCCAGCACCTGCTGGGCGTCATCAACGACGTGCTGGACGTGGCCAAGATTACGGCCGGCAAGCTGGAGCTGGAATTCACGCCCTTCAACCTGAGCGAGTCGGTGCAGCAGACGCTGGAGCCCCTGGCCCGGCAGGCGGCCGACAAGGGCCTGGCTTTCAGCCTGGACCTGCCCACGGCCAGCCCCTGGGTGCTCGGCGACCCGTTCCGCCTGAACCAGATTCTGCTGAATCTGGCCGGCAATGCCCTCAAATTCACGCCCGCCGGCAGCGTGCGCGTCGCCTGCCAGCTGCTGGCCCACACCCCGCAGAGCCTGACGCTGGCCTTCAGCGTCTGCGACACGGGCATCGGCATTCCGCCCGATAAGCTGGCGCACATCTTCGACAGCTTCACGCAGGCCAACGCCGACACCACCCGGCAGTTTGGGGGCACGGGCCTGGGCCTGAGCATCAGCCAGGCCCTAGTGCGCGAGTTTGGGGGCCAGCTGACCGTGGACTCGCTGCCGGGCCAGGGCAGCACCTTTGCTTTCCAAATCTCGCTGCCGGTGGCCGCCGCTCCCGCCCACGCCGCCGACCTGTACCTGGACGAGGAGCCCCTGCTGGGCCTGCGCGTGCTGCTGGTGGAAGATAATACCATCAACCGCCTGGTGGCCCGCGAGATGGTGGTGAGCTGGGGCGGCGTGGTAGATGAAGACCCCGACGGACCGGCGGCCGTGGCCCTGTTTGAGCAGCACGAGTACGACGTGGTGCTGATGGATATTCAGCTGCCGGGCATGAGTGGGCTGGAAGTGACGGCGCGGTTTCGCCAATACCTCGATGCGCGGCGGGCCCGCACCCCCATCCTGGCCCTCACGGCCAATGCCTACGTCTCGGATATGCAACAATACCTGGCCGCCGGCATGAACGACTGCCTGGCCAAGCCCTTCGACGAAACCGAGCTTTGCCGCAAGCTGCAGGCGCTGCGCCCCACCCCGCCGGCCCCGGTGTAGCCGGCCGCCTCCACCACCTGGACGAGTGTCCGGAAAATAGACGATAGCGAGGCCGCACAACCGTTTAATAAATACTGATAGTCAATTACTTACCTCACAAAAACAACATGGCATAACTCTGGCACTCCGGGAGTGTCGGATCTACCAAGCGGGTGAGAGAATTCTCTGGACCTGGGTAGCCTCCGGACAGCACCCTTATTTCCCTACCCGGTTTACGCCCCTGTTTTATGGCATCCATTGCTCCTGCCACCACTCCCGCTGCGACTGCCGCAGAAGTGCCATTGTACCATTTCAACCGCTTGGGCCGGCTGGGTCAGAACCCGGGCTTTGTGCGCGAAATCAAGCAGCTGTTTGTGGGCCAGGTGCCGGAGCAACTGCTGGAGCTGCGCGCCGCCATTGCGGCCGCCGACTGGCCACAGGTAGCGCACCTGGCCCACAACCTGAAGGCCATGTTCGGCAACCTGGGCATGGAAGACGCGGTTTCCCAACTGCGCCAGGTGGAGAGCCTGGCCCAGCAGGCCGCCGACCAGCGCCAGCAGCAGCTTATTGTGCGGGCCGTGGAAACCACCGCGACGGTGGTAGCGCAGCTGTTTACCCAGGATCTGCAGCAACCGACCTGAGGTATGCAGCACCAGGACGTTATTATGCTCTGCCAGCAAAGCTGGGCGCTGCCGCTGGGCACCAATGCCCGCAGTCTGGCCCGGGAGTTTGCCCGGGCCAACCGGGTGCTGTACGTGCAGATGCCCCTGGACCTGCACGCCCTGCTCACGGGCCGCCACCGGCCCGAGGTGCAGCAGCACCTGCGCGTGCTGCGCGGCCAGGCCGAGGGACTGACGGAGGCGGAGCCCAACGTGTGGGTGCTCACCCCCGACTGCCTGGCGCTGTCGGTGAACCGGCTGCCGGTTGGGCGCGTGTTCGGGTGGGCCAACCAGCTCAATGCCTGGTGGCTGGCCCGCAGCATCGGGCGGGCGGCGCGGCGGCTGGGCTTCACGCAGCCCGTGCTGCTGCAGGATGGCATCATCTTTCAGGGCACGGAGCTCAAACGCCTGCTGCGCCCCCGCCACTTTGTGTACTACCTGCGCGACTACATGCTGGACGTGCCCTATTTCCGGCGGCACGGGCCGGCCGTGGAGCAACGGCTGCTGCGCGAAGCCGACCTGGTGGCGGCCAACTCCGGCTATCTGGCCGACTACGCCCGCCGCCAGAACCCGAACAGCTGCGACATCGGGCAGGGCTGCGTGCTGGACCTGTACCAAGCCGATGCCGACCACCCCGAGCCCGCCGACCTGGCCCCCATTCTGCACCCGCGCATCGGCTACACCGGCTTCCTGACCACCGTGCGCCTAGACCTGCCTTTGCTGGAGCAGCTGGCCCGCCAACGCCCCGACTGGCAGCTGGTGCTGGTGGGTCCCGAGGACGACGACTTCCGGCGCAGCCCGCTGCACCAGCTGCCCAACGTGCACTTTCTGGGCAACAAGCAGCCCGGCCAGCTGCCGGCCTACGTGCAGCACCTGGATGCCTGCATCAACCCGCAGCTCAACAACGCCACCACGGCCGGGAATTACCCGCTCAAAATCGACGAGTACCTGGCCATGGGCAAGCCCGTGGTAGCCACCCACACCCGCACCATGGACCTGTTTGCCGACCACGTTCTGCTGGCCGACCACGCCGACCAGTGGCCGGCGCTGCTGGAAGCCGCCCTGGCTGGCGAGGTGCCACAGCGGGCCGCCGCGGGTATTGCCTTTGCCCGCAGCCACACCTGGGCGGCCAGCGCCGGCCGCCTGTACGCCGCCCTGGCCGCCCTGCCGGAGCCAGCGCCGGAGCTGGCCCCGGCTACCGCCTTCGCCCTCACTCCCGCCCGCCTCGCCTGACCCATATGGCTGCTAAAACCCGAATTCTGCAAACCATCCGCCAGGGCCAGATTGGCGGCGGCGAAACCCACGTGCTGGACCTGGTGGCCCACCTCGATACGCGGCGGTTCGAGCCCGTGGTGCTTTCCTTCACGCCCGGCCCCATGGTGGAGCAACTGCGCGCCCGGGGCATAACCACCCACGTCATTCACACCGAGCGGCCGTTTGACGCACCCAACTGGGGCCGCGTGGAGCAGCTGCTGCGCCAGGAACGCATTGATCTGGTGCACGCCCACGGCACGCGCGCCTTCAGCAATACCTGCTGGGCCGCCCGCCGGCTGCGCCTGCCCACTATGTATACCGTGCACGGCTGGTCGTTTCACCCGGACCAGCCCGCGCTGGTGCGCCGGTACCGGCAGCTGACCGAGCGGCTGCTCATCAGCCAGGCCGATGTGACGGTGTGCGTATCGGAAAGCAACTACCAGGACGGGCGCACCTTCTGTAGCATGGACCGCGCCCAGGTTATCCGCAACGGCATCAACCTGAGCCGGTTCAGCCCGCGCGAGCAGCCGCCGCGCCACATCCGGGCGGCGCTGGGCATCAGCGAAGACACCCTGCTGGTGGGCTTTCTGGCCCGCATGACGGCCCAGAAAGACCCGCTGACGCTGCTGCGCGCCGCCGCCCTGCTGCCCCGCGAGCTGCCGGTGAAATTCCTGCTGGTGGGCAGCGGCGACCTGCAGCCGGCCGTGCGCGCGGAAGTGCAGCGGCTGGGCCTGCAGGACCGCGTGGTGCTGGAAAACTTCCGCTCCGACGTGCCCGACGTGCTGCAGGCCCTGGATGTGTACTGCCTGCCCTCGCTCTGGGAAGGCCTGCCGCTGGGCGTGCTCGAAGCCATGGCCATGGGCAAACCCGTGGTGGCCACTGCCATCGACGGCACCTGCGAGGTGATTACGCCCGGCCACGACGGGCTGCTGGTGCCGCCCCGGCAGCCGCAGGCCCTGGCCGATGCGCTGCTGCTGCTGCTCACCAACGCGCCGCTCCGGGCCGAGATGGGCCGGCAGGCCCGGCGCACGGTGCAGGCCGAATTTGGGGCCGAAGCCATGGTGCGGCAGGTGGAAGCCCTCTACCAGCATCTGGCCGTACCTGCCGCCACCCTGGCCCTACCCTACTGATTTTACCCTTTTCCGGCCTTGCGGCCATTGTGCAGTTCGTATGAAAAAAACGCTTCTCGTAGTAGATGATGAGCAAGTCATTCAGCTTATCCTCCGGCGCTACTTCGCCCCCCACTACACGGTCATTACCCAGTCCAATGGGCTGGAAGCCATGCGCTGGCTGCAGGCCGGCAACTTCGTGGACGCCATTGTGGCCGACTACAACATGCCCGTGATGGACGGCCTCACCTTCATCCGGCAGCTACGCAGCAGCCTGCTGCACCAGCAGGTGCCGCTCATCATGCTCTCGGGCAAGGAAGAAACCAGCAACAAAATCCAGTGCCTGCGCCAGGGCGCCGACGACTACATGGTGAAGCCCTTCAACCCTGAAGAGCTGGAGTTGCGGCTGCAGATTATGCTGCGCAAAGTACTGATCTGATGCCGATGCAAGTTCGCAAAACCGTCGTTTACGTCTCGGCGGACCCGCGCGAGGCGGCCCGTTTCCAGCAGCAGTTCGCCGACGATCTGGCCGTGCTGCCGATAGGCAACGCCACCGAGCTGCTGGAGTTGTGCGAGCAGCGCCTGGGCTCCTTCGAGGCCATTCTTAACGCGGCACCCCTCAACTCGCCCCTCGGCCTGGGCCTGATCCGGACCCTGAAAAAAGACCGGCAGCTCCAGTGCCCCGTCTTTGTGCTGGCCGACCAGCCCGTGAGCACGCAGGCCCGGAGCCTGCTGCTGGAGGCCGGCGTGGCCGATATTCTGCCGCTGCGCCTGCCCCGCACCGAGCTGCTGACCCACCTGTACCTGCTGGCCCGTCCTGCGGGCGAGGTAGTGGCCACCCCGTTTGCGTTCCGGATGTCGCCGACCAAGCGGCTGCTGGATGTGGTACTGGCCGGCGCGGCCCTGCTGTGCCTCTCGCCACTGCTGCTGCTGGTGGCGGGCCTGATCAAGCTGGAGTCGCGCGGGCCGGTGCTGTACTACTCCCACCGCGTGGGCACCGGCTACAAGGTATTCAGGTTCTGGAAGTTCCGCTCCATGCGCCCGGATGCCGACAAGCTGCTGGCCTCCATGAAAAACCTGAACCAGTACGCGGCCAAAGCCCCCGAACCGGGTGACGGCGCGGTGCTCACGGCGGCCACCGTGGTGCAGCTGGGGCTGTGCGAAAGCTGCGCCGCCAGCGGCTCGCAGTGCCAGCAGCTGCTGATTGACGGGCAGGGCGAGCTGATCTGCGAGAAGCTCTACCGCGACCGGAAAAAGGCGGAGGACGGGGCGGCTTTCGTCAAGATTGCCAACGACCCGCGCATCACCCGCATCGGGCACTTCATCCGCAACACCAGCATCGACGAGCTGCCCCAGCTCTGGAACGTGCTCTGCGGCGACATGAGCATCGTGGGCAACCGCCCGCTGCCGCTCTACGAGGCCGAGAAGATGATGACCGACCACTCGGCAGCCCGCTTCATTGCCCCGGCCGGCCTCACGGGCCTGTGGCAGGTGAGCAAGCGCGGCAAGGGCGGGGATATGTCGGAGCAGGAGCGCATTGCCCTCGACGTGGAATACGCCCGCCGCTATTCGCTCTGGGAAGATATGCGCATCATTCTGCGCACCATTCCGGCCCTGTTTCAGAAAGAAAACGTGTGAGCCCGCCCGGCTCCTCCCTTGCCTCCTTACCTGCCTGACTATGCGTGTACCAGTACTGTTGCTGTTGGCGCTGCTGCTTTGCGGCAGCGGCGCCCGCGCCCAGCCGACGGCCACCCCGGCCGCCGCCTGGACGACGGTGCTCTTCGATGCCCCGGAGCAGGTGCTGCCCGTGCTGCTGGCGGCGGCCCTGCGCCACTCGCCCGAGCTGGAAGCCATGCAGACGGAGAAAGCCATGGCCCAGACCGACCTGCTGCTGGCGCGCCGGGTGCTGCTGAGCGGCGTTCAGCTCGCCGGCGGCTACGGCTACGGCAACGTGGCCAACCTGACGATGGCCGACCCGACGCTGCCCCGATCCTACTCTACTACGGCCTCTAGCCGCTACACCACCTCCCTGAACCTGAACCTGCCGCTGGACAAGCTGGTGAACCGCCGCCAGCTGGTGCAGCGCCAGCAGCTCCAGCTCCAGCAACTGGAGCACCTAAGCCGCGCCCGCCAGACCAGTATACGCCAGCGCGTGATTGACCAGTACCAGGAGGTGCGGCTGGCCCACAAGGTGGTGACGCTGCGGCAGCAGGCGCTGCTCTCGGCCCAGCTCAACTACCAGATGGGCGAAAAGCAGTTCCGCAGCGGCGAGCTGGCGCTGGTGGATATGTCGCAGCTGACCGACCGGCACGCGGCGGCGCTGGTGGACTACGAAACCGCCGACAGCCGCCTGGCCACGGGGCTGCTGCAGCTGGAGGAGTTGATTGGCGAAAAGGTGGCCGACCTGCTGCGCCAGCCATGAGCCTGGCCGAAGTACTGCGCCTGCTGCTGCGCCACTGGAAGCTGCTGCTGGCCGTGCCGCTGGTGCTGGGCACCACGGCCTTCCTGCTCACGCGCCACGAGAAGAAAACCTATACCTCCGAAACCACCCTCTACACCGGCATTGCCTCGGGCTACACGCTCAAGGGCAACGCCGAAACCGACTTCTTCTCCACCAACAACGCCTTCGATAACCTGCTCAACCTCATCAAGTCGCGCGAAACCAAGGAAGAAGTAGCCTACCAGCTGCTCACCCATCACCTGCAGATGAAAGACCACCTCGACCCGGCCCGGCTCAACTGGAACTCGCTCATGCGGCTGCACGCGCTGCTGCCCGCCGCACTGCGCCAGCAGCTCACCGGCCCCACCCAGGCCGAAACCCTGGCGCGGGTGCGCGCCTACGCCGGCGCCAACGACACCAACGAGCTGTACCTCCTGCTCAACTCCTTCGACCCTACCTACTCGGTGGACGCGCTGGGCCACGTGAATGCCTCCCGCATTCAGTCCAGCGACCTGGTGAAGCTGGACTACGAAGCCGAGGACCCGGCCATCTGCCGCCACACACTGGAGCTCACCACCCAGGTGTTCAGCGAGAAGTACCGCGGCCTGCGCATGGACCAGACGGCCACCGTCATCAAGTACTACGAGGTAGAAACGGCCCGGGCGCTGGTGCTGCTCAACACGGCCGAGGACAAGTTTCTGGCCTTCAACCGCGACAACAACATCATCAACTACTACGAGCAGACCAAATACATTGCCGGCGAGCGGGAAGGCCTCTACGCCGACATCACCAAGATTCAGATGCAGTACGCAGCCGCCAAAGCCCGGCTGGCCGCCATCGAGCTGAAGCTGGCCGGCCGCAACCGGGCGCTACTCAGTACCGGCGAGCTGCTGCAGCAGCGCCGCGAGCTGGAGCAGCTGCAGGCCGGCCTGGCCAACCAGCAGCTCTACGGCCGGCTGCGCGAGCCGGGCACGCCCACCGATGCGCCGCGGCTGCAGGCCCGCATCGGGGAGCTCACCGAGGCCATGCGCACCACCCTCAACGACCACTACAGCCAGCTCAACTCGGTAGAGGGCATCCCCAGCAAGGGCCTGATTGACGAGTGGCTGCGCAACATGCTGGAATGCAGCGACAACAAGGCCAAGCTGGAGGTGATGCTGCAGCGCAAGCAGGAGTTTATGGAAGAGTACCACAAGATGGCGCCGCTCGGGGCCACGCTCAAGCGCATTGAGCGCGAAATCGAGCTGACCCAGAAGACCTACCTCGCGCTGCTGACCAGCCTCAACGACAGCCGCGCCTCGCAGCAGAACAACGAGCTGACCACCGACCTGAAGGTGGTGGCCCCGCCCTTCCTGCCCCTGCACGCCAAGGGCGGCAAACGCCTTATGCTGGTGGCGGGCGGCTCGTTCGGGGGCTTCTTCTTCGTGGCCGCCACCCTGCTGGGGCTGGGGCTGCTGGACAAGTCGTTGCGCAAGCCCAGCGTGGCCGCGTCCCAGACCGGGCTGCCAGTGCTGGGCGTGCTGCCCCCGCCCTCAGCCACGCCCCCCGCCCCCGGCAGCTACGCCGATACGGCCCTCGACCACCTGGCCCGCCAAGTGGTGCGCCGCGCCGGCACCCAGGGCGCCCCCACGCCCTTTGTAGTGGGCCTGGTGAGCACGCGCCGCCACGAAGGCAAAACCCAGCTGCTGCAGGCCCTGGCCATCAAGTGCCGGGCCCTGGGCCTGGAGGTGCTCACCGTCTGCCCCGAGGGCACCGACGCCGGCCCCGACGCCACCTATTACCCGCCCGCGCTGGCCGTGGTGCAGCGCTGGCCGCTGGCCCGCCTCACCCAGGGCCAGGCCGCCCACGTGGTGCTGCTGGAGCTGCCCGCGCTGCTGGAAGACACCTACCCGGTGGCCCCGCTGACCGAGGTGCACCTGCTGCTGCTGGCCCTGAAAAACACCCGCACCTGGGAGCCCAAGGACGCCCAGGCGCTGCAGGATCTGCGCAGCCTCACGATGGCCCCCGTGGAAGCGGTGCTCTGCGGCGTGCAGGCCTACGAGAGCCGGGAGCTGCTGGTGCAGCACGAGCCCGTGCGCCGCCGGCCGCGCCTGCGCCTGGCCTTCTGGCGCCGCCGCGCCGCTACCGCTTAGTCTGTTTTCTCCGTTTTCACCGCTCGTTTTCCATCCCCTCCGCTCCCATGAATTTCTCCCCCACGTCCTGGCTTACACCGGCGCAGGCCCGGCAGCTGCTGCTGCCGGGGGCCGTGCTGCTGGCGGCCGGGGCCGGCGTGCTCACGGCCCGGATGGGGATGCTGATTCCGGGGGTACTGATTGGGCTGCCGGTGGCAGCTTTCTGCCTCACGGTGCTGTTTCAGGTGCCGAGGGTGGGCGTGGTGGCCTTCATCGTGTACTGCTTTCTGGTGATGACCATCAACCGCCACCTGAAGGGCGCCCCCTTTGGGCTGGGCATGGATGGGCTGCTGCTGCTGCTGTGGCTGGCGCTGGCGTATCACCGCAACCGCCAGGTGGTGCACTGGCCCCGCCTCAACAACGACCTTTGCAAGCTGGGGCTGATCTGGTTTCTCATCAACATCCTGGAAATCGGGAATCCGGCCGGGGCCAGCATCCTGGGCTGGTACTACGAGATGCGCGGCACCACCTTCTACTGGGCCCTGAGCACGCCGCTGGTGTTCATGCTGTTCTACCGCCCCCGCGACCTGAACCTGTTCCTGATGCTGGTCATCTTCTTCTCGGTGGCCGGGGCCTACTACGGCATCAAGCAGAAAATCATCGGGCCCGACGCGGCCGAGCAGCTGTGGCTAGACACGGGCGCGGCCAAAACCCACGTGCTGTTTGGGGTGCTGCGGGTGTTTTCCTTCTACAGCGAGGCGGCCCAGTTCGGGGCCTCCCAGGCGCACATTGCCGTGGTGTGCCTGGCTCTGGCCACCGGCCCGTTCCGCTGGTGGAAGCGCCTGATTTTTGGGTTTGTCTCGGCCAGCACCCTCTACGGCATGCTGATTTCGGGTACCCGCGGGGCCATGTTCGTGCTGGTGGCGGGCATTTTCATGCACCTGGTGCTGAGCAAGCAGCTGAAGGTGCTGGTGCTGGGCGGGCTGCTGGCCGGCGGCGCGTTCGGCATCCTCAAATACACCACCATCGGCAACAACAACCCCAGCGTGGCGCGCATGCGCACCTCCCTCGACCCCAACGACCCCTCGCTGCTGGTGCGCCTGCGCAACCAGGCCAAGCTGCGCGAGTACCTGGCCTCACGGCCGCTGGGTGGCGGCGTGGGCGTGATTGGCATGTGGGGCGAGAAGTACAACGGCGACAAGTACCTCTCCACCATCGCGCCCGACAGCTACTTCGTGAAGATCTGGGCCGAGTACGGCATCGTGGGCTTCCTGATCTGGTTTGGCATGATGCTCTACATTCTGGGCAAGAGCTGCGGCATTGTGTGGCGCACCCGCAACCCGCTGCTGCGCCAGAAGCTGCTGGCCCTCACGGCCGGCTACTGCGGCATTCTGATGGCCAGCTACGGCAACGAAGTCATCAACCAGATGCCGTCGGCCATGATTGTGTACCTGGGCTGGGGCTTCGTGTTTCTGGGGCCGCGCCTCGACACGCCGCTGCCGGAGCCGGCGGCGGAATCCGCGCCGGCCGCCCCGCCCCTGGCGCTTACAGCTTAGCCCGTTTTTCTCCGCTACTGCCGGCCCCGGCAGCTTTTCTCTCCTCCCATGACCCCGCTTGTTTCCATCATCAGCGTCAACTACGACCAGCCCGAGGTGACGTGCGCGATGCTCGCCTCGCTGCGGCAGCTCACCTATCCGCGGGTGGAAATCATCGTGGTCGATAACGCCTCGCCCACCCGCGACCCGGCCCCCATTGCCGCGCAGTTTCCGGAAGTGCGGCTGCTGCGCTCGGCCCGCAACCTGGGCTTTGCCGGCGGCAACAACCTGGGCATCCGGGTGGCGCGGGGCGAGTACGTGCTATTCCTCAACAACGACACCGAGGTGGAGCCGGGTTTGCTGGAGCCGCTGCTGGCCGCGTTCAGGCAGCACCCACGGGCCGGCATTGTGTCGCCCAAAATCATCTACCACCACTCGGCCAACCGCCTGATTCAGTACGCCGGCTGCGCGGGCATCAACCCCTGGACCGGCCGCGGGCGCACCATCGGCAGCCAGCAGCCCGACCAGGGCCAGCACGATGGCAGCTACCGCACGGGCCTGGCCCACGGCGCGGCCATGCTGCTGCCCATGGCCGTCATCCGGCAGGTGGGCCTGATGCCGGAGCAGTACTTTCTGTACTACGAGGAGCACGACTGGTGCCAGATGGTGCAGCGCGCCGGCTACGAGTGCCACTACGTGGGCAGCACCACGGTGTATCATAAGGAGTCGGTGTCGGTGGGGCGGGCCTCGGTGCTGCAGACGCACTACCAGTACCGCAACCGCCTGCTGTACATGCGCCGCAACCTGCGCGGGGTGCAGTTCTGGGTGGGGGCCCTGTACTTCCTGCTGGTGGCCGTGCCCCGCCACGCGCTGCGCTTTGCCCTGGCCCGGCAGTGGAAGCACCTGCGGGCCCTCTGGCGCGGCCTGCGCTGGCACCTGCAGGCCCGCCAGGTGCACCACAACCAATGGCTGGCCGCCCCGGCCCGGCCCGCTACCCTGGCCGCCTGAGCGGCGTTTCGTTTCCCCACCCGGCCTTTTCGCTTTCTACGATGACAACAACAACTACCCTTTCCCCGGCTTCGATTTCTGCCGCCGCCGCGCCCAGCCTGCGGGGGGTGCTGCGGCAGCGCTGGCAGCAGGTGGCCGCGCGCTACCCCCACCGGGGCCCGGCCGGCCGGCTGCTGGCCCTGGCCCTGGATGGGCTGCAGGGCAGCCTGCGCCTGCTCAGCACCGCCCTGTTTCTGCCGGGCGTACACCGGGGCCGGCTGGTATCGGTGCGGGGGCGGCCGCTGGTGCGCAACGAGGGCCGCATCGAGCTGGGCCACCGCGTGCGGGTCTGGTCGCACGTGAGCCGGGTGAAGCTGTTTGTGGGGCCTGGGGCCGTGCTGCGCGTGGGCGACGACACCCGCCTGAACGGGGTGCACATTTCCGTAAGCTGCCAGGTCACCATCGGCCACCACGTCCGCCTGGGGCCCAATGTGGTGATTCTCGACGATGACTTCCACGACGCCGCCCAGCACAATGCCGCCGGCCAGCGCGCCCCGGTCTGCATCCACGACCACGCCTGGATTGCCATGAACGCCCTGATTCTGCAGGGCGTGACCATCGGCGAAGGTGCGGCCGTGGCAGCCGGGGCCGTGGTAACCCGCGACGTGCCGCCCTACACGCTGGTGGCCGGCGTACCGGCCCGCATTATCCGCGAGCTGCCCCGCCCGGCTCACTTCACTTCCCCCGTTAACGCTGCCTCCCGATGAACGACCTCCTCCTTGGGCTGACCGACGTCCTGGTGGCGGCCGGCTGGCTGCTGCAGCTCGTGCTGAACGGGGCGCTGCAACTGCTGGGCCTCTACCTGCTGGGCAACGTGCTCTACCTGCTGTTTTTTGCCTTAGCCGGGCACCGCCGGGCCCGCGTGCTGCCGCCCGCGCCGGCAGCGCCGGCCGCGCCCCGCCGCATGTGCGTGCTGCTGCCCGCTTACCAGGCCGACGCCGTGATTCTGCAGACGGCCCCCGCCGCCCTGGCCCACGCCTACGCCGGCGCTCTGACTGTGTGCGTGGTGGCCGACGGACTGCAACCCACTACCGTGGCCGCGCTACGCACCCAAGGTGCCCAGGTGGTGGAAGTGCGGTTTGCGCGCAGCACCAAAGGCCAGGCGCTGCAGGCGGCTTTGGCCACCCTGCCCGCTACCGCCTACGACGTGGCCGTGGTGCTCGATGTGGACAACGTCATGGCCCCCGGGTTTCTGGCCCGCGTGAACGAGGCCTTTGCGGCTGGCTACCAGGTGGTGCAGGGCCACCGCACGGCCAAGAACCTGGACTCGCCCTTCGCCGTACTCGACGCCTGCAACGAGGCCATCAACAACCACATCTTCCGGCTGGGCCACGCCCGCCTGGGCATGTCGGCCTCGCTCATCGGCTCGGGCATGGCCTTCGACTACACCTATCTGCAGCAGTTGCTGCACAACATCGGCGAAACGGCCGGCGAGGACAAGGAAATCGACTTCCGCATCCTGCGCGACGGGGTGCCCATCGGCTACCTGCCCGAGGCCGACGTCTACGACGAGAAGATTGCCAACGCCGGCGTATTCGGCACCCAGCGCACCCGCTGGATGGCCGCGCAGCTGGAGTTTCTGCGCAAATACGGCCCCGAGGCGCTCAGCCAGCTGCGCCGGGGCCGCCTGGAGTTCGTGGATAAGATTGTGCAGTCGGCCTTGCTGCCGCGGGTGCTGCTGCTGGGGCTGCTGACGCTGCTGCTGGGGCTGGCCCTGCTGCTGCCCGCCGGCTGGGGGCCGCCGCCCGCGTGGTGGGCCGGGCTGCTGGCCGGCACCGCGCTGGCCCTGCTGCTGGCGTTGCCCCGCCGCTTCTACTCGCGGCCGGTGGCCACGGCCCTGCTGCACCTGCCGCTGGCGCTGCTGGCTATGACGCGGGCTTTAAGCCGGCTGGGCCGGGCCCGGGGCACCTTCCTGCCCACGCCCCACGCGGCCCACGCCCCGCAACCTCCCGAACCGGCCGCTGCGCCGCTCCCCTCCTGATTACACTGCCATGCCCTGGGAAATCATTGCCTTGCCCGCGCTGCTGAGCTTGCTGCTGGGTATCCGCAGCGGCCTGCGCGCCGCCGCCGCACCCCCGCCGCCCGACTTTCATCCGCCGCCCCGCCCCTGATCTGTTCCGCGCTTCACTTCCCGTTCCATGTCTCTCGCTTCTACTCCCGATTCTGCCGCCGAAGCGGCCCCGGCCGCCCGTAGTTCCGGCCTGGCCGCCCGCATCAAAAGCAGCCCGCAGCTGAAAAAGCTGGCCGCCTGGCTGCTGTTTCAGCCCCGCCGCTCCCGGCCCCGCTTCTGGGTGAAGTGGCTGGCCAACCCCTTCGTGCACAAGTATGCCCCCGGCTCGCTGGTGCGCCGCGCCCGCCGCGACCTGGTGCCCTTCCACGCCTTCGAGCTGGGCCGCGACTCCATCCTGGAGGACTACGTGACGGTGGCCAACGGCATGGGCGGCATCCACATCGGCGACCGGACGCTCATCGGCATCGGCGACGTGCTCATCGGGCCCGTGCGCATCGGCCACCACGTCATTCTGGCCCAGCACGTGGTGCTCTCGGGCCTCAACCACGGCTACCAGGACCCCAGCCGCCCCATCCGCGACCAGCCCTGCACGGCGGCCGAGATTGTGGTGGAGGACGAGGTCTGGATCGGGGCCAACGCCGTGGTGACGGCCGGCGTGCGCATCGGCCGGCACGCGGTGGTGGCCGGCGGCAGCGTGGTCACCAAAGACGTGCCGCCCTACTCGGTGGTGGCCGGCAACCCCGCCCGGGTACTGCGCCAGCTCAACCCCGCCACCGGCCAGTGGGAACGGGTGTAGGTTTTGGTTGTCAGTTGCTGGTTGTCAGTTGTCAGAAACACTGTCACTATATGTCCAATCAACTAACAACCGACAACTGCCGACAACTACCAACTGACAACCGACAACTACCAACTGACAACTAAAAAACTCATGCTGACAACTCTTTTCTGGCTGTTTCTGGCCGTAGTACTGTACACTTATCTGGGCTACGGCCTGGTGGTGTGGGTGTGGGCCCGCCTGCGCCCCGGGGTACGCCCCGAACTGCAGCGCGACTTCACGCCGCCCGTGACGGTGGTAGTGCCGGCCTATAACGAGGCCGATATTCTCGATGCCAAAATCCAGGACTGCCTGGCCCAGGACTACCCTGCCGACCGCCTGCGCATCCTGGTTATCACCGATGGCAGCACCGACCACTCGGCCCAGGTACTGGCCCGGTATCCGCAGGTGCGCCACCTGCACCAGCCCCAGCGGGCCGGCAAGTCGATGGCTGAAAACCGCGCCATTCTGTTCGTGGACACGCCTTTCGTGGCCTTCACCGACTGCAACACCCTACTCAACCCCGAGGCCGTGCGCCGCCTGGTGCGCCACTACGCCGACCCGCTGGTGGGCGCCGTGTCGGGCGAGAAGCGCGTGCAGGCCGACGGCAGCACCGCCGGCGCCGGCGAGGGCCTGTACTGGCGCTACGAATCCCTGCTCAAGCGCTGCGACTCGGCCATCAGCAGCCTGATGGGGGCCGCCGGCGAACTGGTGTCCTTTCGCACGGCCCTGTTCAAGCCCCTCGAAGCCGACACCATCCTCGACGACTTCGTGCAGTCCATGCGCATTGTGGGCGAGGGCTACCGGGTGGTGTATGAGCCGGGGGCCTACGCCACCGAGCCGCCGTCGTTTTCGCTCAAGGAGGAGATGAAGCGCAAGGTGCGCATCTGTGCCGGCGGCTGGCAGGCCATGACGCGCCTGCCGGGTTTGCTCAACCCGCTGCGGCAGCCGGTGGTCACGTTTCTGTACGGCTCGCACCGGGTGCTGCGCTGGAGCCTGACGCCGCTGCTGCTGGCGTTGCTGCTGCCCCTGAGCGCGGCGCTGGCCGCCACCCAGGGCGGGGTGTACGCGCTGGCGCTGGCCGGGCAGCTGGCCTTCTACGCGGCAGCCGGCCTGGGCTGGTCGCTGGCCAGCCGGGGCCGCCCGGCGGGGCGGCTGCTGGTGCCGCTGTACTTCACGCTCATGAACGTGGCCGTGTTCCAGGGTTTCTGGCGCTTTGTGCGCCGCGCCCAGCCCGCCGCCTGGGACAAGGCCCAGCGGGCGGCCGTGGCCGCCTGAGGCCCGGCCAGCCCCGCTCCGCATACCGGCTTTTCGCCCTTTTTAGCTCCCCTGATGCACTTCCGTCAACTCGCGCCCAACCTGCGCAACAACCAGTTTTTGTCGCTGGCCGGCAACGTGGCGGCCTCGGGCCTCACGGTGGTATCGGTGTCGCTGCTGTTCCGGGGCCTGCCCACGGCGGCCATTGGCGCCTGGGTGTTTTTCCTGTCGATGCTGGGGCTGGGCGAGGCCTTCCGGCAGGGCTGCCTGACCACGGGCTTCATCCGGGCCTACGCCGGCGCCGACGCCCCGCGCCGGGCCGAGGTCCTGGGCTCGGCCTGGGCCCTGGGCTTGCTGATTACGGTGGCTCTGAGCAGCCTGGGGCTGCTGGCACAGGCAGTTCCGGCGCTGGCGGCCAGCCCCAGCCTGGGGCTGTTTCTGCGGTGGTTTCCGCTGCTGTTTCTGCTCACGCTGCCGGCCTTTATGGCCACCTGCCTGCAGCAGGCCGAGGAGCACTTCGCCCGGCTGCTGCGGCTGCGGCTGCTGATGCAGGGCGCGTTTATCGTGGGCATTACGGGGCTGCTGCTGCTGCACCAGCTCACGCTGCTGCGGGTGGTGTACTGCTACCTGGGCGCGGCCGGCCTGACCAGCGCACTCACGCTGCTGCTGGGCTGGAGCTTCCCCTCGGCGCTGCGCCACCGCTCGGCTGCCACCATGCGTGAGCTGGGTCACTTTGGCAAGTACAGCGTGGGCAGCTACATCGGGGCCTACCTGCTGCGCAGCTCCGACACGGTGCTCATCAACTTTCTGCTGGGGCCGGCCGCGCTGGCCGTCTACAACCTGGCCCAGCGCTTCATGGAAATCATTGAGATTCCGCTGCGCAGCCTCATGGCCACGGCTATGCCACGGCTGGCGGCGGCCGTCAATCAGCAAAACCGGCCCCTGCTGGCCCACCTGTTTGAGCAGAACGCCGGCCTGCTTACCTGGCTGCTGCTGCCCGTGGTCATCGGTACGGTGCTGCTGGCCGAGGTGCCGGTGTACCTGGTGGGCGGCAGCCACTACGTGAACACGGAGGCCGCCAACGTGCTGCGCATTGCCGTGTCGATGGCCCTGCTCTACCCCATCGACCGGTTTACCGGCGTGGCCCTGGACGTACTGGGCAACCCGCGGCTGAACCTGTACAAGGTGCTGCTGATGCTGGCCGTGAACGTGGCCGGCGACTGGGTGGGCATTCACTTCACCCACAGCATCTACGGCGTGGCGCTGGCCAGCCTGCCTACCATCCTCACGGGCTTCCTGTTCGGGTATTTGCTGCTGAAACGGTCCTTACCCATCACCATAGCCGGCACGCTGCGCGTGGGGCTGGCCGAAGTGCGGGCCCTGCTACGCCGCTTCGGGCCGGCTGCGCCCGTCTCCGTCCGCGCCTGAACATCTGCTTTTTCCTTCTTCTCAGCCACTCGCCTTATGCGTATTGCCCATTTGATCATGGCCCACCGGGCCCCGGCCCAGCTGGTGCGCCAGCTCAGGGGCCTGCATCACCCCCAAGCCGACTGCTTTATTCATCTGGATACCAAGGCTGATCTGTCGGTGTTTTCCTTTCTGGGAACCCTGCCGCAGGTGCAGTTTGTGCGGCGGCGCTTTGCCATCAACTGGGGCGGGTTTGGCTTCACGGAGGCCCTGCTGGCCAGCCTGCGCGAGCTGCTGGCCCACCCGGCCCGCTACGAGTTCATCAACCTGCTCAGCGGCCAGGACTACCCGCTGCGCCCGGCCGAGGAGCTGCACGCCTACCTGGCCGCGCACCCGGGCCGCTCGTTTGTGGAAGCCGAGCCCATGGGCTCGCCCTGGTGGCAGGCCAACCGCTCCCGCCTGGAGCGCTACCACCTCACCGACGCCCCCGCGCTGCCCGGCCGCTACGCCGTGCAGCGCGCCCTGAACGCCGTGCTGCCGCGCCGACAGTTTCCGCTGGGCGGCTACGTGGTGTACGGCGGCAACATGAGCTGCTGGTACACGCTCAGCCGCACCGCCGCCGAGTATTTGGTCAACTTCTTTACCCTGCACCCGGAGCTGCACCGGTTCGGGCGGCTGAGCTGGGGCTCCGATGAGTTTCTGGTGGCCACGGTGCTCTACAACTCGCCCCTGCGCGAAACCCTGCTCAACAACAGCCTGCGCTACATCGACTGGAGCCAGGGCGGGGCCCACCCCAAGCTGCTGACCACCGCCGACCTGCCGGCCCTGCTGGCCTCGGGCCGGTTCTGGGGCCGCAAGTTCGACCTCGACACCGATACGGCCGTGCTGGATGAGCTGGATGCCCGGCACCAGAACCGCCTCCAGACGGCGGCCCGCCCCGGCCTGCCGGTTGATTAAGCCCCGCGCTACGCCCTACTTATGCCCTTCACCCTGGCCCATACGGCCGCCGTGCTGCCACTGCTGCGCCGCCGGGGCCTCTCGGCTACCGGCCTGCTGGTGGGCAGTATCGCCCCGGACTTCGAGAAGTTTGCCCGCATGGGCCTGCACAACGGCCATAGCCACACCTGGCTCAGCATCGGGTATTTCAGTTTGCCGGTGGGAGTTGCGCTGGCGTTTACGTTCCACCTGCTCGTGCGTGATGCCCTGCTGGCGCACCTGCCCGCCCCGCTCTACCAGCGGCTGGCCGCCGTCAGGCGCCTGCGCTGGCGCCCGTATTTCCGGCGGCACTACGGCGCCGTGCTGCTCAGTATCGGCCTCGGGGCCGCCACGCATCTGCTCTGGGACGGCCTCACCCACCGGCGGCCCCTGCTGGTGCGCTACCTGCCGCAGCTGCTGGGGCCGGTGCCGGGGCTGCCCGGCGCGGTGCCGGTGTATAAGGTGCTGGAGCTGCTAAGTTCGGGCCTGGGTACGGCCCTGGTGCTGGCCCTGATTTTGCGCCTGCCCCGCCTGCCGTTGCCGCTCCCGCTCACCCGTGGGGCCCGCCGCCGCTACTGGGGGCTGGCGGCCGGCACGGCCACCGGGTTGTGGGCGGCCCGGGTGCTGCCGGCCCTGCCAGCGCTTGCCCCCTGGGATGCGGTGGTGAGTGCCCTTTCCGCCGGGCTGCTGGGGCTAGTGGCGGCCTCCGTGTACTATCCCGGGTCGTTGGCCCGGTCGCGCTGAACGCCTGACCGCGCCTCTGGGGCGGCTTTATCTTTCTCCTCTTTTCTTATGACATACCTCACGCTGCTTTCCTACGGCTGCGCCGCCGAGTACCGCCGGGCCATCGGCACCATTCTGAGCTTCTACGCCCACTACCACGAGCCGGCCCGGGTAGCTACCGTCCTGTTCACCGACAACCCGGAGTTCTTCCGCCCCTACCTGGCCGGCCTGCCGGTGGACTACGTGCTGCTGACTGATGAGCGCCGCCGGGCCATGTACGGGCCCCACAACTACGCGTTCCGGGTGAAAATCGGGATTCTGGCCGAGCTGATGCAGCGCCAGCCGGGGGCCGATGTACTCTACCTCGACTCCGATACCTTCTTTCTGGACAATCCGGCCTCGCTGCTGCGCGAGCTGGCCGCCGGCGTGGCCTTCATGCACCAGCCGGAATACACCTTTGCGGAGGCCGTGATTCAGTACGCTGCCCGCCCGGATGCCGCCGCCCCGCGCCGGCTGGTGGAGCTGCTGGAACGCCAGATTTTTTTGGTAAACGGCCAGCTGCGGCACTTTACGGCCACGCAGAAGGGCTGGAACTCGGGGGTGCTGGGGCTGCCCGCCGCCGCCGCCGCCCTGCTGCCCGACGTATTTGCCCTCACCGACGCCTTTTACGCCGGCTCCGGCTGGTTTACCAGCGAGCAGCTGGCGTTTTCGCTGGCCCTGCCCGTGCGGTTTCCCCTGCGCCGCGCCGACGCCTACGTGTGCCACTACTGGAGCCCCGGCCAGAAAACCCACATGGATGCCTGCCTCACCCCGCTCATCACCCCGGCCCTGGCCAGCCAGCCCCTGGCCATTCGCTTGGCCGCCGTGGCGGCCCGCACCAGCGGCTGGCACCGCCAGCTGGCCCTGGAAAAGCTGCACGAAGGCGCGCTGTACGCAGCCAGCCGGGGCCGCCTGGTGCCGGCGCTCAAGTACGCCCTCAAAGCCCTGGCCCGTGCCCCGTTTGACCTGGCGTTTATGCGCCGCCTCACGCAGGTGCTGCGCGCCCAGCCGGCCCCGTAGCAGCCCTAGAAGGCACACTATACACCAAAACCCAGAGGGGCCGCCGAAGATTCGGCGGCCCCTCTGGCTTGTAGGACGGCAGGCGATGGCCGCTAGCGGCGCAGCAGCGTGCGCAGGTAGCCGTAGAGCTCGGCTTCGTCGAAGGGCTTAGCCAGACAGGCATCGAGGCCGGCGGCCAGGTACTGCTCGTGGTCAGCGCGGAAGGCGTTGGCCGTGAGGGCCAATACCGGAATGGCGGCGCGGTGCACATGCGGGTGCTGGCGGATGTGGGCGGTGGCTTCCAGCCCGCTCATGCCCGGCATCTGAATATCCATGAGCACGATGTCGAACTCCTGCTGCCCGAACAGCTCCAGGGCCGCGGCCCCGTTATCGGCCTCCGTGACGAGTACGCCCCACTGCTGCATGGTGCCGCGGGCCACGTAGCGGTTGATATCGTTATCTTCCACCAGCAGCACCCGCACGCCCTGCAGAATGCCGGTATCAAAATCCTCGGGTTCGGCTGGCTCGGCCACCGGGGCTGCTTTGGGCAGGCAGAGCGTGAAGGCAAAGATGCTGCCCTGGCCTTCGTGGCTTTCCACCTGCAGCCGGCCGCCCATGCGCTCCACCAGCGCCCGGCTGATGCTGAGGCCCAGGCCGGTGCCGCCGAAGCGGCGGGCCGTGTCGGAGTAGGCCTGGGTGAAGCTCTCGAAGATGCGGCTGAGCACCTCCGGCCGCATCCCGATACCCGTGTCCGCGACGCTGAAGCACAGCTCCAGCTCCGTTGCCGTCTCGTTCACCAAGTTGCCTTCCACCGTGATGGTGCCGCCGCGGGGCGTGAACTTGATGGCGTTGCTGACCAGGTTGAGCATGATCTGGTTGATGCGGTGGGCGTCGCCGCACACCCAGGGCAGCGGACACGACTCGCGCAGCGGCCGGGCGACAAACACGATGCCCTTCTCCTGGCCCTGCAGCATCAGCGGCTGCAGCGCCTGCCCTACCGACTCGCACACGTTGAAGGCCGACTCGTCGAGTTCCAGCTTGCCGCTCGTGATTTTGGCCATGTCCAGCACGTCGTTGAGCACGGCCAGCAGGTGCTGGCCGGAAGTGCGGATGGTGGCCAGGTATTCCTGCTGCTGGGGCGTGAGGGCGGTGCGGGCCAGCAGGTTGGCCACGCCCAGCACCCCGTTCATGGGCGTGCGGATTTCGTGGCTCATGTTGGCCAGGAAATTCTCGCGGGCCCGCACCGCTTTTTCGGCGGCCAGGCGGGCCATTTCCATCTCCCGCTCCGCCTGAATGCGGTCGGTGATGTCGTGGGAGTGGGAAATGACGTAGGGCGGCTGGTCGGGCTCGAGCACGGCCACGTTGTGGTAGAGCAGGTGGCGCATTTCCTCACTGCCGGGCAGCTGCAGCCGCAGCACGCCCTTGGTGGCGGCGCCGCTGTTGAGGCGGGTCATCCAGTCGGCGAAGGCGGCGCGGTCGTTGAAGGGCAGATGCTGGGCCACGGGCTGGCCCAGCAGGTCTTCGGCCGGGCGGCCCAGCAGCTGGGCCAGGGCCGGGTTGATGGTCAGCACGTTGCCCTGCATGTCGTAGGTGCAGATCAGGGCCTGGGTGTAGTGCATCAGGTCGCGGTACTGCTTCTCGTTGCGCTGCAGGGTTTGCTGGGCTTGCTTGAGGGCCGTGATGTCGAGGCTCACGCTGAGGATGTGCACCTCGCCATCCGGGCGGCGCAGGGGGCGCTTCACGGCGTAGTAACAGTGGGTTACGCCGTCGGCCAGCGTGAAGGGCTCTTCCCGCACCACATCCTGCCCGGTGCTGCGCACCAGGTCGTTGGTGGCGTGGTAGTCGGCCACTTCGCAAGCCGTCTGCTCTGGGGTTTTGGTCTGCTGGCCCTCCCCGAAGGGCGAGGACTGAATCAGCTCCTGCATGGCCCGGTTTTGGAAAATCACCTGATGGCTTTCATCCACCACGAACACGGCGCACGGTATGGCCTCCAGCACCTGCTCGGTGAACTGCTGCTGCTCGGCCAGTTGCCGGCGCACGGCCTCGCGCTCTGTAATGTCGCTGAAATACAGGCTTACGCCCCCTTCTTCCGGCCGCGTTACTTTAGCCACGTTGAAAACCCGCTGCTCCAGGGTCACTTCCAGCGGCATGCTTCCGACATCGACCTGCGCGGTGGCGCGCAGGCGGAGCTGGCGCTGAATGCGCGCCCGCTCGGCCCGGGGCAGGCTCGTGCCCAGCGCCCGGGCGGCGGCATTGGCGTACAGGGGCCAGCGGCCGGGGCCAATGTGCACAATCGGTTGGGGGCTGTGCTCCGCAATAGCGGCAATGGCCTCCAGCTCGGTCAGCCGGTGGTGTTCCTGGCTCACATCGTGCAGGCTCAGCAGCCAGCCGCCCTGCGACGGCGCCGCGTGGCAGGCCAGCACGGTGCCGTCTTGCAGGTGCAGGCGGGAGGCGGGTGGCGGCGGGGCGGCCGCGCCGACCAGCCAGGGCAGCAGGGCCGCCGCCGACTCCTGCACTAGCAGCGGCTGCAGGCGGGCCCGCAGGTGGTGGCCGGGCTGGCCCTGCCACCGCCCCGATTCGTCGGGCAGGCCCAGCAGGTGCCAGAAACGGGCGGTACTCAGCTCCACGGTGCCGGCGGCAGCCAGCAGCAGCACCCCGGCCGGCAGCCCGGCCATCACTCGCTGTAGCAGGTTAGTGGCGGAGCAGGCCGCGGGGGCAGAAATAGGCTTTGGTTCGGGCGGGGCCTCTTCAACCGAAGCGGCGACAGCAGATTCTAACAGCATAAAAACATGATCAGGAGATGCGGCACCGGGGTTGGGGCGTGCCGTTGGTGGGCCGGTTGCACTTCCTGTGCCAGGCTGCCGACCCTGAGCGGCGGCGGCGACGGCAGCCTGGCACGTACCCGCCCAGACCTCTGCGCAGCGGGTATTCTGCTTTGTTACGGCCCTCGTCCCCTGGCAGGCGCGGCATTTTTTTTCTGGCGCGGGCCCGCCGACGGGTGGCGGCGGCAGCCGGCAGCTCCAGATACTGTAACCCGAATCCAGGAGCTGGACCCAGCCGGGCAGCTGCGCCACCTTGTTTCTCAGGTCAAAAGCCAATAAAACCACTCCATCACCTGCTAAACAAGGCATTGCATTGCCTTCCACTGTAGGCTGCCTGGCCTTGGCAGGATATTGTCCTGCCTGGCAGCCGGCCCGGCCAGCGCGTCCGGGCATCTTCTTCATCTTGCCAGCCCTATGCCTCTATTCGTACTACTCCGCCTGAGCGCTGCCCTGACTGGTTTGGCGACGGGGGGAATGCTACTGTTTTCGCTGCCCCCGGCCGCCAGCCGGCCGGCCGCACGACCAGCCACCACGGCGCCCGTCGCCCTCGACGACCACCTGACCCGCTCCTACACGGCAGCTACCGACCTGGATATTCTCGGCAACGACCAGGCCGGCAACGCGGCCCTGAATCCCGCCTCCGTGGTGCTACTGGGCCCTGTCACCAGCGGCACCACCGATGTGGCCGGCACCGGGGGCACGTTTTCGGTGGCGCCTACCGGACTGCTGAGTGCCCGCGTGCCCGCCTTCAACGGGGCCAGCACGGTGGCTTCCATCCGTTACACCGTGCAGGACCAGGCCGGGGAAACCTCGGCGCCCGCTACCCTTCACCTGACCCTCACGAACGCGCCGCCCCAGGCCCAGCCCGACGCCGCTACCACGGCCACCAACACGCCCGTTATGCTGGCCGTGGCCAGCAACGACAGCGATGCCGACGGCCCCACCACCCTGCGCCCCGCTACCGTGGTCCTGACTTCCGAGGCAGGCACCAATGGCGGCGGCAGCTTCCACGCCGATGGCAACGGCACGGTCACGTTCACGCCGGCGGGCGGCTTTAGCGGCACCAGCAGCACCAGCTACACCATTCGCGACGAGCAGGGCCTGGCCTCGGCCCCGGCCCTGCTGACCGTGACCGTGAGCAACGCCACCCCGGTTGCCGTGCGCGACGTGGCCGCCACCCTGGCCGGCACCCCCGTGCAGGTGGCCGTGCTGCTGAACGACAGCGACGACAACGGCTACGGCACGCTGGTCCCGGGCAGCGTGGTGCTCAGCCCCGGCAACGGCCTTACCAGTGGCGGGCAGTTTTCGGTGGATGCCGCCACCGGCGTGGTCACCTTCGTGCCGGCGATTGGCTCCACCGGGGCCACCATCGGCTACCGGGTGCGCGATACTCAGGGCGCACTCTCCAACTCCGCCAACCTGACCGTGAGCATTACCACCGTCAGCGCCGACGTACAGGCCACGCTGCGCGGCCCGGCAACCACGCCGGCCGGGGGCTTCGCCGAGTACACGCTCACGCTCAACAACCAGGGCAGCGTGGCGGCCACGGGGGTGCAGGGCCGGGTGCGGCTGCCGGCCTACCTGAGCCAGGTGACGGCCTCACACAACGCCGTGTACCTCGCCAGCACCGGGGCAGTGGCGTTTCCGGCCGCCGACCTGCCCGCGGCTGGCACCCGCGTGCACACCGTGCGCTTTCTGATGCCGGCCCGCGCCAGCGTCGCGGCCCTGGGCTTCAGCACGGCTTCGGCCGCCGACCTCGTTATCGAGAACAACAACGGCAGCCAGGCTAACGCTGCCGCCAGCACCGCTCCCACTCAGGTGGCCGACGTGGTAGCGGTGGGCACGGGTCCGGCCACCGCCTCGGCCTCCGGAAGCGTGAGCTACCAGCTGATGGCCGTGAACTACGGGCCTTCGGTGGCTACCGACGTCAGCCTGGGCGCCCAGCTGCCGGCCAACCTGAGCGGCGTAACGGTATCGGGCGGCGGCAGTTACGATGCCGGCTCCGGCCGCGTGACTTTGCCGCCCGTCCCGGCACTGGCGGCCCGGGCCGGCTTAAGCTGCCAGGTGAGCTTTGATGTGCCCCCGGCTAGCACCACCCTGGCCGGCCAGGTCTGGGCCACTTCCGGCACGGCCGACGGCGACCCGGCCCCGGCCAACAACGACGGCAGCAGCCCGCTGGCCGCGCTCCGCACCACCTTCAGCGGGCCGGTGGCCAGCACCTACTGCGCGGGCCCGGCCACGCTGGACGCCACCACCACCGGCGGCCAGCTGCTGAACGCGTATTACCCCGGCCTGGGCACCACCACCGGCACCAACGTGTCCGTAGGCCCGGCCCTGAGCCCGGTGGAAGCCGCGCCCATTCAGGCCGGCGACCTGGTGCTGGTGATGCAGATGCAGGGGGCCGACCTGGACTATGCCAACACCGCCGCCTACGGCGACGGGGCAGCCCACGACGACATCCCGGCCAACGGCAACCTGCTAACCAACTTCAGCGCCGGCCTCTACGAATACCGCTACGTGACCCTGTCCAACGTGACCCCGACCGGGGGCGGCACGCTGGTGCTGGCCTCGGCCCTCACCAACACCTACACCAACGCCGAGGCCACGAACAGCACCGGCGCCCGCCGCTACCAGGTGCTGCGGGTGCCGCGCTTCCGCCACCTCACGCTGGGGGCCGACCTGCGCCCCGCGCCCTGGAACGGCCGCACCGGCGGGGTGCTGGCGTTGCAGGCCGAAGGCGCGCTCGATCTGGCCGGCTACCGGCTCGATGCCCGGGGCTGCGGCTTCCGGGGCGGCGGCAGCTACCTCCAGGGCGGCCCCGGCCCCGCCAGCACCAGCACCACCGACTGGGCCATGGGCTGGGGCAATGCCGTGCACGCCTCCAAAGGCGAAGGGCTGGCCGGCAGTCCGCGCCTGGTTAACCAGGGGGGCGTGCTGCTCAATACCGGGGCCGAAGGGTATCCGGGCGGCTCCATGGGCCGCGGTGCGCCCGGCAACGCCGGCGGCGGCGGCACCGACGGCAGCGTGCTCACCAACCAGAACAATACAGGCGGCGGCGGCGGCTCGAACGGCGGCTTTGGCGGGCAGGGCGGCAATGCCTGGTTTCTGGGCAATGCCACCGGCGGCAGCGGTGGGGCGCCGTTTCTGGCCGCCCACCCCGGCCGGGTGGTGCTGGGCGGCGGCGGCGGGGCCGGCTCCTCCAACAACGGCACCGGCGGCCTCGGCCAGGCCATCACCGTCAACAACGGCTTCAACTCCAGCGGGGGTGCCGGGGGCGGTATTGTGCTGCTGAGCGCGGGCCAGGTGACCGGGCCGGGCACCATTGATGTCAGCGGTACCTCGGTTACGCTGCCGGTCGACAACGACGGCGGTGGCGGCGGCGGCGGCAGCGGAAGCGTGGTAGTGCTCAGCAGCAGCAGCCTGGCGGGCCTGACAGTGGTGGCCAACGGCGGCCGGGGCGGCGACGACAACCTGACCGTGACGGCGCCGCACGGACCGGGCGGCGGCGGCTCGGCCGGCGTGGTGTTTGCCTCCGGGCCCCTCAACGCGGCCTCGCAGGCACTGCCGGGCAGCAATGGCCTGACCGGCTCCACCAACGGCCCCGGTGCCTTCGGCGCTACACCCGGCACCCAGTTGCCGTTTCAGTGGCGCACCAACCTGGTACCGGCCGAGGTACCGCTGCCCGCCGAGTGCCAGCTGGTGCCGCTGCCGGTGTCGCTCATCCGCTTTGACGCGGCGGCAAACGGCGCGGCCGTGGAGCTGACGTGGGCCACGGCTCAGGAAGTGAACAGTGCCCGCTTTGAGGTGGAGCGCAGCCCCGATGGCCGCCGGTTTGCCCGCGTGGGCCGCCGCGCGGCCGCCGGGCACAGCACAAGCCCGCGCACCTACGCCTTCACCGATTTGCCTGCCGCGGCCGCGGCCAACGGCCTGCTCTACTACCGCCTGCGGTTGCTGGACCTAGACAGCAGCGCGACCCTCACTCCGGTGCGGGTGGTGCAGTTCCGGCCGACAACACAGGCTCAGCCAACTGTTTTCCCCAATCCTACATCGGCCGGCACCACGCTGGATTTGACGACCCTGCCCGCCGCCACGTATTCCGTGGCTCTGTTCAACCTGCTGGGGCAGCGCCTACAGCAGTACGAGCCGGCCACCAACCAGCGCGTGCAACTGAACACCCGCCCGCTGCCCCCCGGCATCTACCTGCTGCAGATCAGCGCGCCCGGCTACCGCTGGTGCCAGAAGCTGATCCGACAGTAAGCGGCGGCCGTTTGCGTGCGTGGTCTGCAGGGCGCCTGTCTGCTTCCGAACTGCGGAAGCAAACAGGCGCCTTGCTGCTACAACCAAAAGCCCCGCCGCTGCATCAGGACAACCGCTCAAATTCCAGCACCCATACCCATTCGTTGCGGGCCCAGGCCGCCGGGTAGATGGACTCAAACAGCTCCTGAAACGCGCCTACCGCACTGTCGTGCCACTGAAGCCCATCCACAGCCTGGGCATCGGGCGCTACGCCGCCCCATTGCACGCGCCCCCGCTGGCGCCGGGCTCTGACGCCCTCCAGCCGGGCCTGGGCCTCGGTTATGCTCCCAACCTGCTCCACCCGAATGCCCACTACCCGCAGCAGGCAATCCGGGGCTTCCTGCACGCGCAGCACTGCGCCGGCCGGCCCGAAGGGACATGGCACCGGGGGCAGCATCTGCCCCGGCTCCTGCCGGTCCTCAAACCAGGCACCCGACCCCGTCAGGCGCCGGAAGCAGTAGCGCCCGGGCTCCTGCTGAACCGGCAGCAGCGGGGAAAGCCGGCGGCGGGTGACGGTTTTGTGGCCGGCCAGCACGGCGGCCAGCATGGCCGGGTTGAAGGAAATACTATCCATCAGCTTAGCACAAACAGGCAACCTCGGCCCTGGAATGGCATGTTACTGGACCGGCCCGTTATCGGTGCCGGCTTCCAGCACCTGCTGCACCGCCGAAGGCACAGCAGAAAGCAGGTCGAGGCCAGTCGCCTCCTCAATGGCATCGACGCTGGTACGGTACTGGCCCCAGCTGGTGCTCAGGCTGTTATCATTGGGGGTATTAATGGCGATTACGCGGGTGGCGGTCGTCACGCGGCTGGCGTCAGACTCGCCAACGGGCAGCACCACCACGACTTTCCAGATGCGGGCCGGCACCGTCACGCGGCCTTGGTCGAGGGTGGTTTTAGCCCCCGCCGAACCAATGCCGCCCGTGCCGTACTGCCCCATAATAACGTACAGCTCATTGCCGGAGCTCAGCAACGAGCGGGTGTAGTCTTCCAGATTGGCCCAGGTCTGCTGATTGTTGCGCGGCGCCTGCGGAATCATGTTGGTCATGAAAAACGTAGCCGAGTTGTCGGGTACGGTGTTGGTGCGGTCGGCGCTGGGGCAGTTGTGGCCGCGGTCGAAGCCGGAGCCCGAGTAGCTGGTGGCCTGCACCTGGTACCAGCCGGCCGGCAGGGTGGCATCGGGCCGGAAATCGTCCTGGCGGGCGGCAGAACCGCGCCAGCTCTGGTCGAGGTGCCAGCTCACCCAGTTCGGAATACCCCGCTCCCGGTGGTAGCTAAGCGCGTACTGCGGCTTGCTGAGCAGGAAGTTGGTGGGCTGGGTTGGGTCGTCGGTGGCGCCGCTAGGGTTGCCGAGCGTCAGGTGCTCGGGCAGCGGCTGGGCCGGCGTGACGACTACCGGCGGGGTGGGTACTGGGTCTTTGGTACTGGAGCAGGAGGCCACGGTGAGCAGCCCCATCAGCCCGAAAACGGGCAAACGGAAGGAACGGTACAACATCAGAAGAAATAAGGCAATGGTGTGTAGCAGAGAGCGGAAGCACAAAGGTAGCCAATTGAAAATCGGACTTGCCTGCCCCCTTGGCTTGCCGCCGAAACGCTCCGGCCCGCCAACACTACCCGCCCAACTGCGTATTCCCTGCTACTTACCATCACTAGCTCTGCCGGATGAAGCCCTCCACCGCCTGCCCCTTACAACCCGGTGCCCCCGCCCCGGCCGCCCTGCTGCCCGACGGCACTGCCCTCTCGGCGCTGCGCGGCCGGCCCGTGGTGCTGGCCTTTGCCCCCGACGAATGGAACCCCGGGCACGCCCACCAGAGTGCCCTGTTTGCCCAACTGCTCCACGATTTCGGCGCCGAAGTAGCCTTCGTCGATACGGCCGGTGAGGGCTGGCACTCGCTGGACTGGCGCGGCACGCTGGCCGGGCAGTTTGGCGTGGCCGGCCGGCGGGCGCTGTTTCTGCTAGATGAGCAGGGCGTGGTGCGCTGGAGTGCGGTGGTAGATGCCACCACCGACATCCGCCCCGGCCAAGTGCTGGCGGCGCTGGAGACCCTGAAAAACCCGGCGGAGACGGCCGCCGGCCAACCGGCTGCCGGCGGCGTGTCGCGGCGCACGTTCGTGACGGCGCTGCTGGCCACCGTGGCCCTGCTGCTGCTGCCTGGCACCGACGCGGCCGCCGCCGAAGCAGCCCCGGCCGCTACTGCCCCGCCGGCTCCGGCGGCGGCCGCCGACACCGTGCCCGTAACCCTGCGCATCAACGGCCGGACGCACCGCCTGCAGCTGGAGCCGCGCGTGGCGCTGCTGGATGCGCTGCGCGAAAACCTGCACCTCACGGGCACCAAGAAAGGCTGCGACCATGGCCAGTGCGGCGCCTGCACCGTGCACCTCGACGGCCAGAGCGCCCTGTCCTGCCTGCGGCTGGCCGTGATGAGCCAGGGCCAGGAAATCACCACCATCGAGGGCCTGGCCACCGGCGAAACCCTGCACCCCATGCAGGCCGCCTTCGTGAAGCACGACGCCTTCCAGTGCGGTTACTGCACGCCGGGCCAGATCATGGCGGCCACCGCTCTGCTCCAGGACAAGCAGCCACGCTCGGCCGTGGAAATCCGGGAAGCCATGAGCGGCAACCTGTGCCGCTGCGCCGCTTACCCCAACATCATTGCCGCCATCGAAGACGCCCAGCGCGCTTAATTCCCGCCTATGAACCCTTTTCAATACCAGCGGGCCGGCAGCGCTGCCGAAGCCGTTGCCCTGGTGGCCCAGGACCCGGCCGCCACGTTCATTGCCGGTGGCACTTCCGAAGTAGATCTGCTGAAAGAAGGCGTGCATCAGCCCAGCCGGCTGGTAGACCTGGCGGGACTGCCGCCCGGCACCATTGCGCCGCTTAACGGCGGGCTACGCCTTGGAGCCAGCGTGAGCAACAGCGCGGCCGCCCTCCACCCCGAAATCCGGCAGCGCTACACCGCCGTGAGCGAGGCCCTTCTGGCGGGCGCCTCCACCCAGATCCGTAACATGGCCACCATGGCCGGCAATCCGCTGCAGCGCACCCGCTGCCCCTATTTCCGCGACTCAGGCCAGCCCTGCAACAAGCGCACGCCCGGCAGCGGCTGCGCCGCCCTCGGGGGCCTCAACCGGGTGCACGCCATCTTCGGGGCCTCGTCCAGCTGCGTGGCCACTCAGCCCAGCGACCTGGCCGTGGCCTTGGCCGCCCTCGACGCACAGGTGCAGACCACCGGCCCCGGCGGCAGCCGCACCATCGCCTTCCCCGACCTGCACCGCCTGCCCGGAGACACCCCGCACCGGGATACGGTGCTGGAGCACGGCGAACTGATTACCGCCATCGACCTGCCCGCCTTCACCGGCCGCTCGCATTACCTCAAGGTGCGCGAGCGGGCCTCCTACGCCTACGCGCTGGTGTCGTGCGCCGTGGCGCTGGAAATGGATGGGACCCGCATCCGGCGGGCCCGGATTGCGCTGGGCGGCGTGGCACATAAGCCCTGGCGGGTACCGGCCGCCGAAGCCCTGCTGGCCGGCCGCAAGCCCACCGAAAAGCTTTTTCTGGCCGCTGCCGAACGCGCCTTCGCCGATGCCAAACCGCTGGAGCACAACGGCTATAAAGTACCGATGGGCCGCAGCCTGCTACTGCGGGCGCTGCTGGAAACCAGCGGCCTGCAGCCGCTGGCGGGCCCGGCCGGCACAGCCTTCGCGGCCAGCGTGGGCGGCGTGGCCGGCCTTGTTTCTTCTCCCCGCTAATTTTTCAGGATTGCTATGACAGTATCGGAAGCCACCGGCCAGCCCCTCGACCGGGTAGATGGCCGGCTGAAGGTGATGGGCGGCGCCCGCTACACCGCCGAATGGGACGTGCCGGGCCTGGTATACGGCGCGGTGGTCGTCAGCACGATTGCCCACGGCACCATCCGCACGCTGGATACGGCAGCAGCCCTGCGCGCGCCGGGCGTGCGGGCCGTGCTCACCCACGACAACGCCCCACGCCTGCAGCCCCTGCCCGAGAAAGTGGGCGAAACGCTGTTTCGGGGCGAGGGTGGCATCACGGAAACGCGCCAGCCCCTGCAGGATGCCACCGTGGAATATGCCGGCCAGCCCATCGCCCTGGTGGTGGCCGACACCCACGAGCAGGCCCGCCACGCCGCCTCGCTCGTGCGCGTGACCTACGAGGAGCGCCCGCCGCAGCTCGACCAGCATACCGCGGCCCGACAAAGCAAGCCGGAGTCCTTTCTGGGCAGCAAGGAAGAAAAGCTACAGGTCACCATCGGCGACCCTAAAGCGGCGCTGGCGGCGGCGCCCGTGCAGGTGCAGCAGGTATACGAATCCGGCATCACCCACCACAGCCCCATCGAGCAGGTAGCCACCATTGCCCACTGGGAACAGCGCGGCGGCACCGACTTCCTAACCCTCTACGACACCACCCGCGGCCTCGACAACACCCAGGCCGTAGCGGCGCTGTCGCTGGGGCTGCCCAAGGAGCGGGTGCGCGTCATTTGCCCGTTCGTGGGCGGGGCGTTTGGGGCCAAGGGCTGGCTGTTTGCGCCTGTGCTGCTGGCAGCCATGGCCGCCCGCGTGGTGAAGCGCCCCGTGAAGCTGGAATGGCGCCGGCAGGAGATGTTTACGGTGGCCGGCCAGCGCGCCGCCACCCGCCAGACCCTGGCCCTGGGCGCCACCCGCGACGGCAAGCTCACGGCCCTGCAGCACGACACGCACACCCATTCCTCGCTGTCGAGCGGGTTTACGGAGCCGTGCGCGCGCGTGTCGCGGATGATGTACGCCGTGCCCAACCTGGGTTTCTCGCACCAGCTGGCCCACCTGAACCTGCCCTCGCCGTGCCCCATGCGCGGCCCCGGCGAAACCGTGGGCGGCTGGGCCCTGGAGTGCGCCCTCGACGAGCTGGCCACCGAGCTGAACTTGGACCCCGTGGAGCTGCGCCTGCGCAACTACGCCGAGAAAAACCCCGAAACCGGCAAACCCTGGTCGAGCAAAAACCTGCGCGAGTGCTACGCCCGCGGCAAGGCCCTCATCGGTTGGGACGCCCGCAACCCTAAGCCCCGCTCCATGCGCGAAGGCCGCGAGCTGATCGGCTACGGCATGGCTACTACTATGTACCCGGCCGGCCGGCGCAAGGCCGCCGCCAAAGCCACCATTTTCGCTGATGGCCGCGCCCTGGTGCAGAGTGCCACCCACGAGCTGGGCAACGGCGCCTACACCATTTTCCGCCAGATTGGGGCCGACGGGCTGGGGCTGCCCGTGGAGCAGGTGCGGTTCGAGCTGGGCGACTCCGCTTTGCCCACCACGCCTACCGCGGGTGGCTCCGTCACTACGGCCACCGTGGGCCCGGCCGTGCTGCAGGCCGCCCGGGCCGCCGTGCGCGCCCTGCAGCAGCTGGCCGCCCGCGACGCGAAGTCGCCGCTGTACGGGGCAGCCCCGGAGGCCGTGGAAGCCCGCGCCGGCCGGCTGCAGCTCAAGGCCACGCCCGCTACCGGCGAAACCTACGCCGCTATTCTGAAACGCGCCGGCCTGCCTTCCATCGTTGGCACCGACGAGGCCCAGCCCGGCGCCGAGCGGGAGCAATACTCGTTCTATTCCTTCGGAGCGGTGTTTGCCCAGGTGCGGGTAGATGAGGCCAGCGGCACGGTTCGGGTGGCCCGGCTCTGCGGCGTGTACGACGTCGGCCGGCTGATGAACCCCAAAACGGCCCATTCCCAGATTATCGGGGGCATGACGATGGGCCTGGGCGCTACCTTGATGGAGGAAACCTCCTACGACCCGCGCAATGGCCGCGCCGTGGTGCGCAACTTCGCCGACTACCACATGCCCAGCATGGCCGACACGCCCGACATTCAGGTGGAATGGCTCAATATCCCCGACCCCTTCATCAGTGAGCTGGGAGCCCGTGGCATTGGCGAAATTGGCTGCGTGGGCACCCCGGCGGCCATCACCAACGCCGTATTCCACGCTACCGGCCGCCGCCTGCGCTCCTTGCCACTCACCCCCGACAAATTTTTCAGCGCCTAAACAACGGATGATCATGCCGGGCTCATCGGAAATTAGTGGGCCTTTAACTTTCCAATCAGCTTATAAGCTAAACAGGTGCCTATACAATGTATAGGCACCTGTTTAGCTTATAAGCTGATTGGCATTATCGGGTAGCCTTAATCTACCAGGACACAGTACGGAGTTTCATACTATCAATGCACTTATAATGAGCCACTCACGTGCGCGACATTTACAGATTATCAATCCCTTAATTCGCCTTGCCCCTGTTTTTTCTTGTGTAAGCTTATTTTTTTATTGCGCTGATTAATTAATAAAATTCGTAGCCTACTCTATGAATTTAGCGTAATGAGAATTATTCTGGTAGGTTTGTACTCTTCAGTTTTCCTACACGCTTTTCACCTCTAAAATACGTACACCATGGCCTTGGACATCAGCCAGCTTGAAGAAGTAATTAAGAACGCTAAAAACAGCGACATCGTAAAGAAAGACCTGCGCAAAGCACTCCGCAGCGTTTCGGCTGCAATTCGCACGCTCAACCAGGCAGTGGAAGATATGGATGCTATTCTGGCCGACGACTACCAGCCAGCCGTGAAAGAGCGTAAGGCCCGTACCGTAACACCAGGTGGCGCTAAGCGGGGCCGCAAGCCAAAAAATGCCGTGCCTGCCGGCGAGTAGTCTTACTGCTCCTGACAGAAAATAAAAAAGCCTCGCTAACGCGGGGCTTTTTTATTTTCCATTTCCGCGGCCTTACTACCAGCAATTCTGCGGTACCTCGCTCGCAAAAAATAAAACACAGCAACCGAAACCATAAGCGCCCCCTCTCTGCTCCCCAATCAACCCCTGAGATTCCGGCTCGCGCTGCACTATATCAGCCAGCCCGCTGGGTTCTATAAGCAGATCTTCAGACCCGCAATATCAGGAGGCATTTACAGTAGTCAGCCTGATCTTAAACGCCTGATTAGCGCAGAAAAGGAGGGCTCCGGTAAATTACCGGAGCCCTCCTTTTTTTATGGCAGTCGTGAAGCAAAGTCTAGCTACGCACGACGCGCAATTGCTTTTTCAGGCCCTCAATGCGGCCTTGTGCCTCGTCGATGCGGCCCTGGTATTCTTCGCGCAGTTGGGTGGCGTTTTTGGAACGGGCGAAAAACTCCAGGTTCGTTTTCAGCGTGGAAATATCATTTTCCAGCTCGTTGATTTCGCGGCGCAACGCCTGCTCCTTTTTATAGAGCTGCTGCTGAGCGTCGGGGCTGGATTTGAGGCGCTCTATCTGCAGGTTGAACAGCAGATCCGTTCGCTCGTCGTAGGCCAGGCCCGGCACCGTATCAAGGTACTTGCCCATCACGCTCTGGAACCGCTCGTCGGCGCGGCTGTCGGCCCCGAAGGCCTGCCACTCCTGCACGTGCTGCCGGAAGCCGTCGAGCGTGCCTGGCTGGTCGGCGCTGAGGCCGGCGGTGCTGGCGGCCAGCTGGTCGAGGTAGGTGGCCTGCTCCTGGCTGAGCTGCTGCACCCGCTCGTGGCGCTGCTTCTGCTCCTGGTTTTTGCGGTCGAAGAACGAGTCGCAGGCGGTGCGGAACCGGTTCCAGACCTTGTCCGACTGCTTCTCGGGCACGCGGCCGATGGTTTTCCAGTCTTTCTGCAGCCGGATGACCACCTCGCGGCCCTGCTCCCAGTCGGGGTTGGCCAGCGCAGCTTCGGCCTGCTCAATCAGCTCCAGCTTGCGCTTGAGGTTGCCGTTCTTCTCTTCGTCGAGGGCTTTGAAATACTGATTTTTGCGCTGGAAAAAGCCTTTATAGGCACCCCAGAACTGCTTGTTCATGTTCTCGGCCTTGTCGCGGGGCACGAGGCCGGCAGCATCCCACTCTTCCTTGAGCTTCTGAAGTTCGTCGGTTTTGGCCCGCCACTCGTTTACGCGCTCCGTCTGGAAGTCGCCGAATGGGCGCAGCTGCTCCAGCAGCGCCGCTTTGCGGGTCATGTTGGCGTTTTCCTGGGTTGAACGCGTGTCCAGAAACTCCTTTTTGCGGTTGTGCACCAGCTCCGACGCCTGCAGGAAGCGCTGCCACAGCGGCTCGCGCTGCTCGTTGGGCACCGGCCCGATGTGCTTCCACTCTTCGTGCAGCTGGCGCAGGTCGGTCAGGGCTTTGTTGATGCTCGACTGCCCGGCCAACGCCTCGGCCCGCACAATCAGGGCCTCTTTGGCCTCCAGGTTGCGGCGGCGGTCCAGCTCCTTCATCTCGAAGAACAGGCCGCGGTTGTTATAAAAGATGTCGAGCAGCGCGTGGTAGGAGTTCCACAGCTCCTGCGTGTCTTTCTGCGGCACCGGGCCGGTCGCCTTCCAGTCGTTCTGCAGCGCCTTGATGCGGGCCGAGCTGTCCTTGGTTTCGGCCGATTCTACCAGCAGGCGCAGCTGCGAGAGCAGATGCTGCTTGTGCAGCAGGTTGCGGGCGCGCTGCTCGTCTTCGGCTTTGGCGTCGCGCACGCGGCTCTCACGGAACTCCTGCATGCCTTTGCTCAACTCCTGGTAGCCGTCGGGGCCGGAGTAGGCAAAGTCGTCGCCTTCGTTGCCGGCTTCGGTGAAGCGCTGGCGGGCGGTGGTGCGGTCGGCCTGCACGGCCGTGTCGTACTGCCGGTAGAGGTCGGTAATCTGCTTGCGGTTCTGGCGGGCATCGGGGCGGCGCAGCAAGGCCAGCAGGTGCGTCGTCTGGGCCGGCAGGTCGAGGGTGGTGAAATCGGGGGCCGGCGTTTCGGGCACGAACTCCTCTTCCTCCTCGTGCGCAGCACCCGTTTCCAGGGGCGGCGTCTCCGACGAGGTTGGCAGGGTGGCCAGGGCTTCGGGGGCCGTTTCCAGCTCGGCCGCCGCGTGAATATCCGCCACGGGCAGCTCGGCGTCCGGCGACTCAGCCACCGACTCGCTGGCACCGGTCAGCGCTTCGGGCTCGGGCGACACGGGTTCGGCGGGCGCCTCGGTCAGGGCTTCGGGCTCGGGCGTTACGGCGGGCACCGGCTCGGCAGCCGCCACGTGGTCCGGCGCAGAATCGACAGCGCCGGCCTCCTGGGCCTGGGCACTTACCACCCCGGGGGTGCTGGTGCCATAGTGGCTTTCGGCGCGGGCCTGGGTGTCGGAAATGGCGGGGCTATGCGCGGGGGGCGCTACCGAAACCGGCGTCGCTGGTACCACAGCGGGCGTTTCGGCGGTGCCGGCTTCCTCGGGCTGGCCGGGCTGGGGGTGTGTTTCGGTGGCGGGACGTTCGGTTATATCGTCATCGGCGGCCGGCGCCGGGGCGGGCGTGGCAGCCACCGGGGCGTTGCCCGCAGTATCGGTAGCGTCGGGCTGCTGGGAGCGGATTTCAGCCAGCCGGCGCTCCAGAATGCTCATCGGCGACTCGGAGTCGGCAGCAGAGCCGGCGGGGGCGGCGTTATCGTTTTCGGGTAGCATAGTTCAGGGGAAAAGGCCCGGCCGGCAGTCGAAAAACGACGGCACGGGCGACGGAGGAAGAAATCAGGTCAGTTGAGGCGGGGGTCCAGCGGGTAGTTGGACAGGGCGCGGTAGCGGCCACCTTTCTCGCGCAGAATGGCCTGCCAGAAGGCATCATGGTCCAAAGTAAAGACTTTCCCGGCATCATTCGGGTGCACAATCCAAACATTTTCGTTGACTTCGGCCGCCAGCTGCCCGGTAGTCCAGCCGGAGTAACCGGCGTAGAAGCGTACGGTTTCGGGCGTTAGCTCGCCGTTGAGCAGGCGTTCCAGCAAAACGCTAAAATCGCCGCCCCAGTATACCGCATGGCCCAGATCCAGCGCCCCGGGAATAGTGGGGCACTGGTGCAGGAAATGCAGCGTATCGGGCTGCACGGGGCCGCCCATCAGCAGTGGCGCCTGGGCCAGCGGGCCGGCGTCGGCTGGTTCGGGCAGCTCCAGCACGTCGCCCAGGCGCAGAGCCGTCGGGCGGTTGAGCACTAGCCCGAAGGTGCCGTCCTCGTCGTCGTGGCGGCAGAGCAGCACCACGGTCCGCTCGAAGTTGGGGTCACCCAGAAAGGGCTGGGAAATCAGAAGATTACCGGGGCGGAGGCGGGGCATGGCAACAGGGCTTGGCAAACAAAAGCAACGCCCAACCCGTTGCCGACCCACCGGCCGGCGCCGGTGGGGGCCCTGCTAAACTACCTGCAGTACGTCAGCTGCCCCAACTCAGGTTCCGCCAAGTTCGCATTATGCTACCTTGCGGCCGATTTGGGCCGGAAATAGCGGCCCGCATCCTTTTTTTCCTTCCTCCTTCCCTACTCGCCATGCTCGATCCGCAACTGGCCGATTTGCGCAAAACCTACGCTCAGCGCACTCTTTCGGAAACCGACGTTCTGCCGCTGGCCGTGCCGCAGTTCCGGCGCTGGCTGGACGAGGCCCTAGCCGCCCAGCTCGACGAGCCCACGGCCATGACCTTGGCCACCGTGAGCGAAACCGGCCAGCCCTCGGCGCGGGTAGTGCTGCTGAAAGGCCTGCCCGACGAGGCCAGCTTCCTGTTTTATACCAACTACGAGTCGCGCAAGGGCCAGGAGCTGGCGGCGCGCCCGCTGGCGGCCCTCACGTTTTTCTGGCCGGGCCTGGAGCGGCAGGTGCGCGTGGAAGGCCGCGTAGAAAAAGCCCCCGCCAGCCTCTCCGACGAATACTTCCAGAGCCGCCCCCGGGCCAGCCAGATCGGGGCCTGGGCCTCGCCGCAGAGCCAGACGATTGAGAATCGGGAGCAACTGGAGCAGCGCGAGGCCGCTTTGCTGGACCAGTTTGCCGATCAGGACCCGCTGCCGCGCCCCGAGAACTGGGGCGGCTACATTCTGCGGCCGCACCGCGTGGAGTTCTGGCAGGGCCGCCCCAGCCGCCTCCACGACCGGATAGTGTACGAGCTGGAAGGCGACGCCTGGCGCCTGAGCCGCCTGGCACCCTAGCGCTGCGCGCAATTAAAAATTAAGAATTATGAATTGGCGGATTCCTGAAACGGGCATTCGCCAATTTAAGCCGAAGACTCCACTGTCGGACAATTCTTAATTCCTAATTCTTAATTCCCCCTTTCCTTTGGCTGAAATTCAACCCCTACGTGGCTGGCGCTACAATGCAACGCTGAGCCAGAACATCGATGACTATGTTTCGCCGCTGTTTGATGTAGTGTCGGCGCGGCAGCGGGAGGCGCTCTACCGCAACCCGCTCAACAGCATCCATTTGTCGGTGCCGCGCGGCGAGGATGCGGCCGGCGCGGCCCAACTCCGGCTGAGCGAGTGGCAGCAGGCCGGCGTGCTGCGCCAGGATGAGTTGCCGGGCATCTACGCCTACTACCAGTATTTCCGGCTGCCAGGCAGCACCCGCGAGTACTGCCGCAAGGGCTTCATGTGCCACATCCGGGCCTACGACTGGGCCGAGGACGTGGTGCTGCGCCACGAAAACACGCTGCCGGCGGCCGTCAACGACCGGGCCGAACTGCTGGCCCGCACCGAGTTCCAGACCAGCGCCACTCACGGCCTCTACCGCGACGACGACTTCGAGCTGGAGCGCTACCTCGACGAGGCCATCCTGACGCCGCTCTACCAGACCGAGGAAGACTACCAGGGTGCCCGCGACGTGCTGGCCGTGATTCAGGATGCGGCGGTTATCAAGCGGTTTCAGCAGGTGCTGGCGGCGCGGCAGGTGATTCTGGCCGACGGCCACCACCGCTACGAAGGCTCGCTGGCCTACCGGCAGGCGAGCCAGGCTGCCGAGCCGGCCGCCACCGGCCAGGAAGGCTGGAACTTCCACCTGATGTACCTCACCAACTCGGCCGCCGACGACCTGCGCATTCTGCCCACGCACCGGCTGCTGCTGGAGCTGCCCGATGGCCTCCGCAACGAGGAGCTGCTGGCGCGGCTGGAAACGTATTTTCTGGTGATGCCCAAGGAAGACCCTTACGACCTGCCCGAGCTGATTGCCGGCAAGCCCTGGGCCTTTGGGCTGTATCTGGGTGAGGGCCAGGCCTACAAGCTCCGGCTGCGGCCCGAGGTGCACGCCCAGCTCGACTGGGACACCACGCCCGAGGTAAAAGCGCTGGATTTGACGGTGCTGCACTTTTTCGTGCTGGAAAAGGTGCTCGGTATTATCGGGCCCAATGCGCAGCGGCAGTGGCCGGGCGTGGCCTACGTGCGCAATTTCCCCGAGTGCCTGCAGCGGGTGGAGCACGGCGAGGCCCGCGCCGCCTTCATCACCAGCGAAGTAACCATGGACGAAGTGGAGCGGGTCTGCCACTCGGGCGCCGTGATGCCGCCCAAGTCCACGTTTTTTTATCCCAAAACCATCGGCGGTTTCCTGTTCAGCAGCATCCGCGCCGACGAAACCCAGCACCCGTTTATGCGGGAGTTTTCTGTTCCTCTCTAAATGAAGCTCGTTCTGGCCTCCAATTCGCCGCGCCGCCGGCAGCTGCTCTCCGACCTGGGCCTGGCCTACACCGTGCGCCTGCAGGAAGTAGATGAGTCGTTTCCACCGCACCTACGCCGCGCCGAAGTAGCCGAGTACCTAGCCGCCCACAAAGCCGCCGCCTACCGCGCTGGCTTGGCCCCCGACGAGGTGGTGCTCACCGCCGACACCATCGTGTGCCTCGACGAGGACGTGCTCAACAAACCCGCCGACGAGGCCGAAGCCATCCGGATGCTACAACGCCTGCAGGGCCGCACCCACGACGTCTTCACCGGCGTCTGTCTGCTCGGCGGCGACGGCCGGCAGGTGGTTTTCTCCGACCAGACTCGGGTAACTTTCCGCGAATTATCCCTCTCGGAAATAGAACATTACGTTAGCCAGCATCAACCACTGGATAAGGCCGGCGCCTACGGGGCACAGGACTGGATTGGGATGGTAGCCGTGACCCGGCTGGAGGGCTCCTACTTCAACGTGATGGGCCTGCCGGTGCACCGCGTGTGGGAAGAACTGTCGCGCCTGACCGGCGCCAGCCTGCTGGCTGATTAAGCGGGCCGCTTTCTTTTTTGGCTGATTTCCCTGCTGCCCGTATGCGCGTTTTTGCTCCTGTTCCGGTCCGCGCCCTGCTGGCGTTTGGGCTGCTGTGCCTGTTGGCCGGCAGCGTGTGGCTACTGCTGATTTTTGGGCCGGCCGCCTACGCCAGGGTGCAGGCCCTGGGCCACGTCACGTACCACGAGGGCAGTTACCGGCACCTGCGCCTGACCCTGACCCCGGCCCGCTACCTGGCCCTGCGCGGCGGGCTGCTGGCCGCGGCTTTGCTCAGTGGTAGCGGCCTGTGGCTGCTGAGCCGGCAGCGGCCTGGGCTGCTGCGCCGGGAAGGGCAGCACCTGAGGCAGGAGTTCGGGCGCTTCGGCAGCAGCATGCGCAGCACCTGGCAGCAGCTGGGGCGGGGGCAGCAGCTCGTGTTCGGGGGGCTACTGCTGGCGCTGCTGCTCGTGCGGCTGTGGTACTTGGTCTACTACCCCATCAGCACCGATGAGGCGGCCTCGTTTGATTACTTCATTCACGAGGGACCGGTGGCTATCAGCAGCTTCTACCCCATTCCCAACAACCACCTGCTGTTCAACTTTATGTGCTGGCCGCTGAGCTGTTTGAGCACTGACCTGCACGTGGTGATGCGCCTGCCCACGCTGCTGCTCGCTACGGTGGGCTCGGCCGGCTGCTACCTGCTGCTGACGCGCCAGCTGGGTTTCCGGGGCGCCACGCTGGGCACCGGCCTGTTCAGCTTTACGCCATTGGGGCTGTACTACGCGGTGGCGGGCCGAGGCTATTTTCTGCAGCTAGTGCTGCTGCTAGCGGTGTTTTTCGCGGCCCTGACGCTGTGGCGGCAGCCATTGCGGCAGCGACTAGCCTGGGTGGTATTTGTGGGCGGCAGCATTCTGGGCTTATACACCATCCCGACATTTGTGTACCCGCTGGCGGCGCTGGGGCTGGGTTTGTTGCTGCGCTTCGGTGGGCAGCGGCAGTGGCCGGCGGTGGGCCGGCTGGTGCTGGCCGGCACCCTGATTGTGGCCGCCACCGGGCTGCTCTACGCGCCGGTAATTGCCGTATCGGGGCTGCCGCGGCTGCTGGGCAACCGTTACGTAGAGCCGTTGAGCGCGGCGGTGTTCTGGCCCCGCTTCGCTGGCCACCTGCGCGTGCTGGCCGACATGCTGGCCGGCAATGGCCGCCTGGGTTTGCTGGGCGGCGCGGGCCTAGTGGCGGTGTGGCCGCTGCTCTGGTGGCAGCTTCCGCGCCAGCGGGCCGTGCTGGCCCTGGCCGGCCTGCTGCTGGCCGTGCCGCTGCTGCTGATGGCGCTGCAGCAGGTGCTCACCCCGGCCCGGGTACTGCTATTCATGGCCTGCTTCGGCAGCATCCTGGCGGGGTTGGCGGCCCCGGTGCTACTCGGCTGGCTGCGGGTGCCGGCCCGCGCGCAGCTGGCGCTGTTTCTGCTGCTGATTGGCGGCTACGAGGTGTACCAATTCCGGCGGCAGCTGACGCCGTGGCGGGCGGAGCATCGCCAGGAGCAGCTGATGGAGGCGTCGTACCGCTGGCTTACCCGTCACGGGGCACGGCAGGTGTTTCTGGCCTCGCCGCAGCACGAGCTGTTCATGCACCACTACGCCCTGCTGGAAAGTCGCCCGCCGGCCCTCGCCACGCGCGCCGACCCACGCCAGACCTACGATTTCGTGGTGCTGGAGCGCGACGCCAAGAACCCACCCGCCTGGACCCAGCCGCCCTTCTACACCCCGGCGTATCAGGACAGGTACGTGGTAATTTATAGCCGGGCCACGCAGCCGTAATGCCGCAGGCCGCCCGACGCCGGACAAGTGCAAACTATCATCCGGCGTCGGGCGGCCTGCTCAGCATTTCCCTTCTCAAACAGAACCCGGCTAGTGCCCGCGGGCCAGCAGCGCAATGCCGCCTACGATGAGCAGCAGGCCCAGCGCCTGGGGCCAGCCCAGCGTTTCGCGCAGCACCAGCACGCCCAGCAGGGCCGTCAGCAGCACCGAGCCGCCCACAATCAGTGGGGTACCCACCGAGGCCGGCGCGCCGCGGCTATACACCGCAAACGTCAGAATCTCGGCCAGCCCGATGCCCACGCCGGCCAGCGCCGCCAGCGTGAGGCCGCGGCTGGTGGCCAGCACCGGCGGCAGCGCACCGCGCAGGTACAGCACTAGCAGCAGGCTTGCCCCCACCAATGCGGCCACCACCTGCAGCACCACGGCGCCCACCATTTCGTGCACCTGCCCGGCCGAGGCCTTGATCAGCAGGTTGTAGAGCGCCATGCACACGGCGGCGCAGGCCGCCAGCAACAGCCAGTTCATCAGCCGCTACGCTTCGTCGTCGTCGGCTTCGCCGTCCTCGTCGTGGAGGCGGGCCAGCAGGTCCTGCTGCAGCTGCTGCCAGCTGGCATAGTCCTCCGACTCCGCCCACCGCTCCTGCAGCTCCGAGCTCTTCAGCACGGCCGCTACGGCGTCTTCGGCCAGCTCGCGCAGGTCTTCACTGTCGGCGGCGTCGAGGTGGGCGACGGCGGGCAGCAGGCCGGGCGGGAAGTCGGCGGCGGGCTTGCCCAGGATGGCGGCCACGATTTCGGCCGCGGCCAGTGCCTCACTAGCGGCATCAATTTCCAGGTTGCCTTCCTCCTCGGCCGCCGTGGCCAGCGCCTCGTAGAGTGCGGCCTCGTTGGGCGTTTCGCGGAAACTCTCGCCGAGGTCGGCGGCGGCGTCATTGTCGAAGTTGTGGTAGTCCCAGGTGCTCATGAATGAGTGGCGTTGGATGATGATGTGTCAGTTGATTAGCAAACGCGCTGACGGTTTACCGGAACTTCTCTTTCAGCAATTCGATTTCCACGGCCGGCGAAATCTTCTCGTAGAGAATGTGGTATGCGGCCGACGTGATGGGCATGGGCACTTGCAGGCGCTTATTTATCTCGTAGATGCTCTTCACGGCGTAGTAGCCCTCGGCCACCATGTTCATCTCCATCTGCGCCGACTTCACCGAGTAGCCGCGGCCCACCATGTTGCCGAAGGTACGGTTGCGCGAAAACTGCGAGTAGGCCGTCACCAGCAGGTCGCCGAGGTAGGCCGAGCCCGATAGGTCGCGGGGCGTGGGGTTGAGGGCGTGCACGAAGCGGCGCATTTCCTGCACCGCATTGCTCACCAGCACCGCCTGGAAGTTGTCGCCGTAGCCGAGGCCGTGGGCAATGCCGCTGGTCAGGGCAATGATGTTTTTCATGACGGCAAAGTATTCGATGCCGTCGAGGTCCTGGGCGGGGTTGGCCTTCACGTAGCGGTTGCGCAACAGGCGGCAGAAGTCCTCGGCCAGCGTGGAGTCGGGCGAGCCGATGGTGAGGTAGCTCTGCTTTTCCAGCGCCACTTCCTCGGCGTGGCAGGGCCCCGCCACCACGCCCAGGCGCGAGGGCGGCAGCCGGAACCGGTCGGCCACATAGTCGGTTACCAGCACATTCTTGCCCGGAATCATGCCCTTGATGGCCGAAATCACCCGCTTGTTCTTCAGCGCGTCGCGGTCCAGCTTATCGAGCACGCCCTGCACGAAGGCGGCCGGCACGCCCAGCACCAGCCAGTCGGCCTCTTCCACCACTTCCTGCAGGTTCGTGGACGGAAACACGCGCGTGAGGTCGTGGGCCACCGACGAGAGGTAGCGCGGGTTGTGGCGCGTGGTGCGCAGGTGCTGCACGTCGTCTTTGGAGCGCAGCCACCAGCCCACCCGGGACCCGTTTTCGGCCAGAATCTTGGTGAGAGCAGTGGCCCAGGAGCCGCCGCCGAGCATGGCTATTTTTTCCAACTAGGTAACAGGTGAGAGGTGATGAGGTGACAGGTGACAAGGAGCCGGGGCTGTTTTCGGCCAGCGCAGCCGCCCGCGCCCTGGATAGCCTGTCCTCAAAAGTGCGAAGTTTCCATTACAAACAAGCCCCTGCCGCGCGAACGACAGGGGCTTGGCTGCTATAGGAGGTTGGCGGACAGCGGAGAACAAATAGCGGCCACCGGGCCCGAACCATCCCAAAATGCGGCTGCGAGGCTATTTGGCGTCAGCGGGGCCTTCTTTCAGGGCTTCCTTGTCAAGGCTTTGAGCGTCCTTCACTACCACCCGCTCGCCGGGCTTCAGGGTTTTGGCCACGGCCCGGAACGGTCCGCTGACCACTTCGTCGCCGGGCTTCAGGCCGCTCAGGATTTCGATGTTCTGGAAGTCGCTGATGCCGGTTTTCACGGGCGTAATCATGGCCTGGCCGTCGCGGATGATGAATACCACTTCCTGCACGTCGGTGACTTTCTTGGCGCTGGCGGCTTCGGTAGCGGCGCTATTGCCGCGCCCGCCTACGCCGCCCACCCGCACGCGGGGGCCGGCGCTGCCAGCCGCGCCGGTGGCGGCCGTCATGGCGCTGTCGGAGCGGGTTGTGACGGCGGCCAGCGGCACGCTCAGCACGCCGGTTTTGCGGTCGGTGATGATGTCGACGGAAGCCGTCATGCCGGGGCGGAACGGTACCACGGTGCGGCCGTTGACGGTGCGCAGCAGATGGCGGTACGAGTCGGGCAGCAGACGGATGCGCACCTCAAACTCCGTCACGGCTTCGGCCGTGAGGGCATCTTTGGCGGTATTAGCAATGCTGGTCACGAGGCCGCGGAACTTCTCGTCCTTGCTGGCATAGGAGTCCACTTCCACCACCACTGAGTCGCCGAGGTGCACGTTGATGATATCGTTTTCATTCACGTTCACTCGCACCTCCATGGAGTTGAGGTTGGCGATGCGCATGATTTCGGTGCCCGACATCTGCGACGTACCCACTACCCGCTCGCCTTTCTCCACGTTGAGCTTGCTGATGGTGCCGCTCACGGGGGCGTAGATGGTGGTTTTGTTGAGGTTACGGCGGGCGTCATCGAGGCCGGCCTGGGCGCTCTGCACGCTGCTCTGCGCCGAGCGGATGCCGGCCCGGGCGCTGTTGAGCTCCTCCTGGGAGGCGTCGTAGGCAGCTTTGGCTCCTTCGTACTCGGCCTGCGAAATCACCTTCTGCTTGAACAGCGAGGCATTGCGGCGGTAGGTCAGCTCGGTTTGCTTGGCATTGGCAATCAGCTGCTGCAGGCGCGCCTGGGTCTGGCCCACGTTGGCGCGCTGGGCATTCACCACCGCCGACTGCTGGTTAACCAGGGCCTGGTAGTTGTCGGGGCGGATGCGCAGCAGCAGCTGGCCTTTCTTCACTGAGTCGCCTTCCTGCACATACAACTCCGTGATTTCGCCCGATACGTCGGGCGAAATTTTCACTTCCGTTTCCGGCTGCACCTTGCCCGAGGCGCTTACCTGCTCCACGATATTGACGGTACCGGCCTTGGCCGCCGTTACTTCGGTACCGGCCGGCTTGCCGACCCAGCCCTGTTTTTTACCGATGGCGTAGCCCCCGATTCCCAACAGCACGACGGCCAGCAGAATGTAGAGTAAGCGGTTGTTTTTCATAGTTATGTCTTGGATTCTTGTCGGACTTGGGAACGTGGCAACCGGCTAGAGCGCCAGCGGGCGGCCTTGGTAGAAGTCCAGCACCTTACGGCGGAACGTGTACTCGTACTTGGCCTGAATCATGGTTGATTCGGCGGCGGCGAGGTTGTTTTTGGCGATGTTGAACTCGGTACCGTTGAGCAGGCCGTTGTTGAAGCGGATTTCGGCGTTGCGGTAGGCTGTGGTCAGGGCTTCGGTCTGGCGCTTGGCCGAGGCGAACTTCCGCTGGGCAGCCAACGCATCGGCGGCGGCCTGCTGGATGTTCTGGCGCAGCGTGAGGCGGGTCTGCTCGGCGCGCAGCTCAGCCTGGCGGGTGGCTACCTGGGCCCGCTGCACGTTGGTGCGGGCCTGGAAACCGTTGAGAATTGGAATGTTGAGGTTGAACTGCAGCTGCCGACCGATGTTGTCCTTGATCTGGTCGGCGAACTTAGTTGGCAGAAACTCCGGAATGGCCTGCGCCGGCTGCAGCACCGCAAACGTGGTGGGCACCGGCTGGCCATTCACGTACTGCACCACCGGAATCGGAATAACCGACGTGGAGTCGCCGTTGAACACACGCGCCAGCCGCGACGAGGAGAAACCGGTGAATACACCGGCCCCAAAAGTTAGGCGCGGCAGGTAGGCCCCGCGGGCCACATCGATGCCCAGCTGGCTGGAGCGCACGCGCAGGTCGGCAGCCCGGATTTCGGGCATCACGCCCTGCGCCGTCTCGAAGATAGTGGCCGGATCAGCGTCGTAAGCGGCATTTTCGTCGGGGTCGGGCACCTGGGGCATGTCAATCCGGAAGGCGGCCGCACCGGCCGCATCCAGGTTGAGTAGCTGAATGAGCTGCAGGCGCGCCAGGTCGCGCTGGTTCTGGGCCGTCACTACGTTCAGCTCGTCGGAGGCCAGCTGAGCCCGGCTGTCGAGCAACTGGCTTTCGGCCACGGCACCGGCCTTGAGCAGTTTTTCGGTGCGCGAAATCTGCTGCTGGCTGCTGTTCACGCGGGTCTGGTTGGCCCGGATCAGCTCCTCAGCCAGCACGTACTGCAGGTACACTGAGGCCACGTTCAGCGACAAGTCGTTACGGGCCTGCTCGATATCCACCAAGGCGGCTTGGTAATCCAGCGCATTGCGCTTCACAGTGTTGCGCAGCTGGAACCCGGAAAACAGGGTAATCTGGGAAAAGGCCGAGAAGTTATTGGACCGGATGGTCTGACTCACGAAGTCGTTGGTGAGCGGGTCGAGGCCGGTACCGTAGTTCCAGGTCTGGCTGCCGCTCAGGTTGGCCGTGGGCAGCAGCGCCCCGCGACCGGCGCGCTGCGTCACGTCGCTGAGCTCGGCATTGAGCTGGCTCTGGCGCACGTTCAGGTTGTTTTTCACCGCGTAGTCCACGGCCTGCTGCAGCGTGAAGGGTGTGCCGGCCACTGCCGGCGCTTGGGCCAGCGCCGTGCCCGGCGGCTGGGCGGGCGGCGTAGTCTGAGCCGCAGCGGGGCGGACCGCAACCAGCAGCAGGGCCGTGGAGCCAGCCAGAGCCAGCGCACGGGGCAGAGTAGCAGGTATTTTCATATAGTAGGCAGAGGAAACGAAAAGCAGAACGACAGACCTGCGCCAGTATTTCAGGCCAAATATGCAGAAACGCGAATTAATGACCGATTGGCTTTACCAACTCTAATCGATGGTGGGAATGTAGGTAACGCGGCGCACCCAGCTGAGCTGGCGCAGGTATTCGAGCGTAATTTCCTTGATGCCCGAGTCGATTTCAATGAACTGCCGGGCCACGTCGTTTTTGCCTTTCCGCGACACGAGCATGGTGGCAATGTTGCAGTCGTCGTGGGCAATGACCGAGGCAATGAAGGCAATGGAGCCCTTGGCGTCGTCGGCGTCGAGGATGAGCGTGTGCAGGCTGCCCGAAAAGTCGGAGGGAAAGCCATCCACCTCCACAATCCGGATGACGCCGCCGCCCCGGCTCTGCCCGATAACTTCCACGGCGTGGCCCGTGCGCTCGTCGCGCAGCTGCAGCCGGATGGTGTTGGGATGCATGGTCGAGGCATTGCCGACGCCCTGGAACGAGTACTGCAAGCCGGCCTCCTTGGCGTGGTCGAAGGCCTCGCGGATGCGCACGTCGTCGGTGGCCATGCCCAGCAGGCCGGCCACGATGGCGCGGTCGGAGCCGTGGCCCTCGTAGGTGCGGGCAAACGAGTTATAGAAGGTAATGACGGCATGCGTGGGCGTACCGCCCAGAATGCGGATGGCGGCGCGGGCAATACGCACCACGCCGGCGGTGTGCGACGAGCTGGGCCCGATCATCACCGGCCCAATCATGTCGAAGATGCTGCTTTTCTCGGCCATATACGGGGTAAAGGTAGAAGTATTGGCGGATTTGTGAAGTAGTGAGTTTGTGGATTTATGGGGCCCTGTCATCCTGCCCCTGCGAAAGACCTTGTGCGCTAAGAATACCTTTCTTGTCAGCGACTCGTTCTCATTGCACAAGGTCCTGCGCAGGCGGACGCCAGATCAGGGATGACCGGGCACCACCACCCGCGTAAGGATGCCGGCGCTGGCGCCGGGGTTGCCTGCGGCTGGCAGTTTCGGCGGCTTTTTCGTTCCTTGTGGCCGGATTCCCACCCTGTTTCCTCCCACACCCACCCGCCCATGCCCACCCCCGAGGACGAGTTTTCGCCCGCCGTTTACGAGCAGCTGCGGCTGCTGCAGCAGAAGTACGCCGCCGACAACCAGGACCTGGCCGCCTACCTCGAAGGCCTCTACCACGCCGACTACGTCAACTACTGGGACTACATCAGCCTGGACACGCTGCTGAGTTTGCAGCGCCCGCTCACGCTTATTCCCGATGAGCGGATCTTCATCATGTACCACCAGATTACGGAGCTGTACTTCAAGCTCTGCCTCTGCGAGTACGAGCAGCTGGGGGAGCTGCAGACGCCTACGCTGCAGGAGCTGGTGCTGCGCCTGGGCCGCATCAACCGCTACTTCGAGAACCTGATCGACTCGTTCGACGTGATGGTGGACGGCATGGACAAGCAGCAGTTTCTGCAGTTCCGCATGTCGCTGATGCCGGCTTCGGGCTTTCAGAGCGTGCAGTACCGCATGATTGAAATTGCCAGCACCGACCTGAGCAACCTGCTCGACAAGGAAAAGCGCCGCCTGCTGGGCGAGGCCGCCGCCCACGACGAGCTGATGGGCTGCATCTACTGGAAGGCCGGCGCCACCGTAGAAGACACTGGCGCAAAAGCGCTTACCCTCATTCAGTTCGAGCAGAAGTACACCCAGCAGCTCACGGCCCACGCCGCCCACTACCAGCACCGCAACGTGTGGAGCGTGGTGCAGCGCCTGCCCCCCGAGGACCAGCAGCACCCGCGCCTGCTGCGCCAGCTCAAGCAGCTCGACATCAACGTGAACGTGAACTGGCCGCTGATGCACTTCAAGTCGGCGGTGCGCTACCTGGAGCGGCACCCCACGGCCGTGGCGGCCACCGGCGGCACCAACTGGAAGAAGTACCTGCCTCCCAAGTTCCAGCGCCGCATCTTCTACCCCCAGCTCTGGACCGCGCAGGAGCTCGAAGACTGGGGCAAAGGCTGGGTGGAAAGCGTGCTGGGCGAAGCCGGGCAGTCGTAATATATGTACCGTACCCGGAAATGGCTGGCCGATAACACTGGCCTCATTATAGCCGCAGTGGCTGGTTTTCTGCTACTCAGTGGCGCAGTTGGCTACTGGCGCGGCATCACGGAGGCGCCAGGCAAATATGGAAAGCCGCAGCCAGTCTGGCTGCTATTCGTTGTGGGCCTTGTCCTCTTGTGGATAGCAAGAAAGGTCAGACAGCCGAATACTCGCCCGCGTAAGCCGGCAGCTGACCTCAGTCCGACACCCGGCGGAAAGAGGCCCAAGGCAAAAAAGAAATTAGGCTGACTGCATTTTACCTTACTACTCATCCCCAACCTATCTGTACCCATGCGCAACACCTTATTGCTGGCGGCCGCACTGCTGCCGCTGGCTGCCACCGCTCAGAAAACCACTAAAGTGGTAGTCAAACAGTCTAATCCTTGGAGCCAGGAAACCTACTACGTGCTGCAGGACAACAAAAATGTGAAGCACGGACCCTACCTGCAGCAAAGCAACAGCTTGCGCGCCCAGCCTATTCAGCAGGGCTTCTACAAGCAGGGCCAGCGCGACAGCACCTGGATTGAATACGGCTGGAACGGCCAGCGGCAGGGCACCGGCGCCTACCGCAACGACCAGAAAACGGGCACCTGGAGCTACTACGCCGCCGGCGACACCCTGGAACAGCGCTACAACCACTCCACCCGGACCCTGGAATTTACCCGCATCCGGCCCGCCGACCAGCAGAAGCAATACACCGTTGTGGAGGGCGCTGGCTCCCGGCAGGTTTCCCTGGACCGGCCGCCACTCTACATCGGTGGGCAGCAGGCCATGAACCAGGCCGTTGGCACCTCCGTGCGCTATCCGGCGCTGGCCCTGCGCAACCGCGCCGGCGGCGACGTGGTGATTGAGTTTCTGGTAGATGAGCAGGGCCGCGCCAGCGGACACCGCGTGAAATCCGGCGTTGGCTACGGCTGCGACGAGGAAGCGCTACGCGCCGTGCAGCAGCTGCCAGCTGGCTGGTTGCCCGGCGTGCTGGCCGGCCAGCCGATAGCCGCCTTAATGGAAGTCCCCGTCAAGTTCCGGATTCGGTAACCTAGCCCAGCCCCACCTACATAAACCGGCCGCCGCCTCTGCCCTGAAAAGCAGAAACGGCGGCCGGTTTGCGTTCGGCAGCTAGCCCGATGAAGGTGTTACTTCACCGTGAAGGCCGCCTGCGTGTTGTCCCACATCAGGGTTACCACGCCGGCTTTGTCGGCCGAGATGGTGAACTGCTCCACGGGAGCGGCGGTTTTGGTGGGCTTGGCCTGCACGCGCAGCGCGTCGTCGGCCTGCTTGTACTCGTAGGCGCCCCACTGCTTGGCGGTTTTGTTGAAGATGATGGTCCACTCCTTCTCGCCGGGGATGGTGAACAGGGCGTAGGTACCGGCGGCCAGGGCCTGGCCGTTGATTTTCACGGCTTTGGTGGTCGTGAAGGTGGTAGCCTCATTGGCACCGGTGCGCCACACTTTGCCGTAGGGCTCCAGGCCCCCGAAGGCTTTGCGGCCTTTCAGCGAAGGGCGGCTGTAGTCGATGGTGAAGCCGGGGCCAGTGACGGTGGCCGGCGGGCTGGGGCGCTTGCTCTTGTCTTCGGGCTTTTTGGCTTGCGCCATGGCCTGGCCGGCCAGCAGCAGGCCGCAGAACACGAACAGCAGGGTGAGAATCTTTTTCATGAGAAACGGGAAAAGGTGAGTGTGGAAGAAAAGTAACAAACCGAGCCGCAACGTTGCGCGGCACCTCAGAACCGGCCCTACCCGAAAAGGTTAGCCGGCCGCCGTATCCATGCGTGAGGTGTCGCGGGTGTCGGGCATGCGCAGGTACACCACCAGCGAAATGGCGGCGCAGGCCGTCACGTACCAGTAAAACCAGCTTTCCACGCCCTGGCTTTTGGCCAGCAGTGCCACGTACTCGGCTGTACCGCCGAAAATGGCCACCGTGAGAGCATACGGCAGCCCCACGCCCAGCGCCCAGCGCCCGGATTTCCGTTGGGAACAGCTCGGCCTTCACCACGGCGTTGATGGACGTGTAGCCGCTCACGATAGTCAGGGCCAGCACCAGTAGCCCGAACGCCACGCCGGGGCTGGGAGCCGCGCCTAGCCACGTCATCAGCGGCACGGTGCCCAGCGTGGCGCCCACCCCAAAAAACAGCAGCACCGGCCGCCGCCCCACCCTGTCCGACAACGCTCCGAGCAGCGGCTGCAGCAGCATAGCCACGCCCAGCGCCCCAAACGATACCAGCGTGGCCTGGCCCTTGGTGAAGCCGGTGGTGTTCACCAGAAACTTCTGGGTGTAGGTGGTGAAGGTGTAGAACACCACGGTGCCGCCCAGCGTGAGGCCCACCACCGTCAGCACCTCGCGCGGGTAGCGCAGCAGCAGCCGGAGCTTGCCGGGCTGCGGCACGGCAGCGGCGTTGTCGGCGGCGGTTTGGTGGGTGAAGGCGTCGGTTTCTTCCATGGTGCGCCGCAGATACAGCGCCACCACGGCCGCGGCGGCCCCAATCCCGAACGGCACGCGCCAGCCCCAGGCCTGCAGTTCGGCGGCGCTCAGCACCTGCTGCAAACCCAGCTGCACCAGCAGCGCCAGCAGTTGCCCCGCAATCAGGGTCACGTATTGAAAGCTGGAAAAGAAGCCCCGGTTGCGCTGGTCGGCCATTTCGCTCAGGTAAGTGGCCGAGGTGCCGTACTCGCCGCCCACGCTCAAACCCTGCAGCAGCCGCGCCAGCACCAGCAGCACCGGCGCCGCCACCCCAATCTGGGCGTAGGTGGGCGTGAGGGCAATCAGCAGCGAGCCACCGCACATGAGCAGCACCGAGGCCATAAGGGCCGCCTTGCGCCCGGCGCGGTCGGCGTACAGCCCCAGCAGCCAGCCGCCCAGCGGCCGCATCAGAAAGCCCACCGCAAAAATGGCGGCCGTGTTGAGCAGCTGCGCCGTCTGGCTGCCCTGCGGGAAAAACGAGGGCGCGAAGTACAGGGCAAACGCCGAGTACACGTACCAGTCGTACCACTCGACGAGGTTGCCGACGGAGCCGCTGAAGATGGAGCGGATGCGGGAAGCCATGCTGCGGCCGCCCGGCACGGGATAAGTTTGCATGCCGCAAAGTAGCACGTGGCCGCGTGTAGCACGGGCTTCAGCCCGTAGCTCTGCGGCGGCGGCGGTATGGCAAGCAGCCCGGCCGGCGCGGCCGCGCCCACGCTACATTCCGCCCCTTCCCCTACCTTCGCCCCGCTGTTCTCTGGTCGATTTCCAGTCAGACGGCGGAAGGTTCCGGGGTAATACCTGGATTAATAGGGAACCGGGTGCGAATCCCGGACAGACGCGCTACTGTAAGTCCCGCGCAGTTTTCACCACATCAGGTTCATTGGCCGGCTTCGGGCGGGCTGAGAAGGACGGTGAAAATGGGACAAGTCAGGAGACCTGCCTTCCGCTGCATTGATGAGGCTGCCTTCGCGAAAAAGGATCTTATCGGGTGTTTGTGCGCTGCCATCGGGCGGGCGGCTGCGGCTGGCCGGTGCCGGGGCGGCGCGTGGGTGGCCGGTAGCATACCGTAGCGCAGGGCGGGTTTCTCGGAATCGGACAGGCAGGCTTCGTTTCCTTCCTTCTTCCCCCTTTTTCTGCCATCATGGACCTTGCCGCCAAAATTGCCGCCGCCGAAACGCGCATCTTCAAAGCCGTGTTTCCCAACACCACCAACCACTATGACACCCTGTTCGGGGGCACCACGCTGCACATGATGGACGAGGTAGCCTTCATCACGGCCACCCGCTTTTCGCGCCTCAAAATGGTCACCGTCTCGTCCGACAAGGTCGATTTCACCCATCCCATTCCCGGCGGCACGCTCGTGGAGCTGATTGGCAACGTTGAACACGTGGGCAACACCAGCCTGAAGGTGCGGGTGGAGCTGTTTGTGGAGCAGATGTACTCCGAGGAGCGCGTGAAGGCTGTTTCGGGCCTGTTTACGTTCGTGGCCATCGACCACGAGAAGCGGCCGGTGCGCATCCTGCCCGCCGCCGTGTAATATTTTGGCAATCGTTGCCAGCAGCTTGCAAATGTCCCCGCAATACATAACCCCGGCCGCAAAATACCGTTTCCCCTATTTTGCTATTTTCTTCGTCTGAACTTTTTGGCATTTGCCAGGGGTTTAGGCGACTACCCACAACCCGACTTCTTCTCTTGGCAATGGATCAGCAGCAGAATGATAACATCACCGCCCGATTGGAACAATCATTTAAAGATGCCGACCAGGCCCGTGAGGACCTCACCGAGTCGATGTCGAACTCGATAGCCGCCAACTCTGACCTGCTGCACCACGGTTTGGTAAGCGCCAAAGGGCTGGAAACCACCACCGAAATGTACCGGCATATGCTGGGGCAGCTGTTGCGCCATAGCTCCGGCGAAGTGCGGGCCCAGACGCTGCTGGCCTTCAACCAGTCCATGGAGAAGTTCTGGCCCCGCAAACCACTGCAGAACGACTCCCAGGGCCGACCGGACAACGCCTGATCCTGCCCTGGCCGTCGTTGCGTCCGCCCCTTCGGTAGCTACCGGAGGGGCGGCCGTGTTTTAGGGGCTACTGAAGGGCATGCCCGCGCGGCTGCGTACCTTTGCAGCCCTTATTATAGGCTTTCGCTTAAAGGATAAAAGGATAACCACCTTTCCCCTGTTTCATGTCTGCTCCCTTCCGTGAGATTGAAGTGCTGCTGCCGCCGGCCGTAGCCTACGACGAATTTGCCCGCTACGAGGCCCTGCTGCACGCCGCCGGCCTGCAGCCCGGCCAGGCCGATTTTGTGCACCTGCGTAAGCGCTCCATTGATGCGCGCGGCCGCAGCCCCCAGGTACGCCTGCGCGCCGACATCTACCAGATGCCGCCACCCGCCAGCCTGTTCGGCCCCTGGTTCCGCTACCCCGATGTGCGGCAGGCCCGGCGCACGGTGCTGATTGTGGGCGCCGGGCCGGCCGGCCTGTTTGCGGCGCTGCGAGCCATTGAGCTGGGCCTTAAGCCCATTGTATTGGAGCGTGGCAAAGACGTGCGCACCCGCCGCCGCGACCTGGCCGCCCTCAACAAGGAGCACCTCGTCAACCCCGATTCCAACTACTGCTTTGGGGAAGGCGGCGCCGGTACCTACTCCGACGGCAAGCTCTACACCCGCGCCACCAAGCGCGGCGACGTGGGCCGCGTGCTGCGCTGCCTGGTGCAGCACGGCGCCACCCCCGATATTCTGGTGGATGCCCACCCCCACATCGGTACCAACAAGCTGCCCTCGGTGGTGGCCGCCCTGCGCGACAGTATCCGGGAGGCCGGCGGCGAGGTTCGATTTGATACGCGGGTAGATGATCTGGTACTGGAAAACCACCACCTGCGCGGCGTGGTGACGGCCACCGGCGAAACCATCGAGGCCGACGCCGTGATTCTGGCCACCGGCCACTCGGCCCGCGACATCTACGAGCTGCTGCACCGGCGCGGCGTACTTATCGAGGCCAAGCCCTTTGCGCTGGGCGTGCGCGTCGAGCACGAGCAGGAGCTGATTGATAAGGCCCAGTACCGCCTCAACGACCGGGGCGAGCTGCCGGCTGCCTCCTACTCCCTGGTGCACCAGACGCAGTGGCAGGGCAAGCAGCGGGGCGTGTTTTCGTTCTGCATGTGCCCGGGCGGCTTTATTGTGCCGGCCGCCACGGCGCCCGGCGAGGTGGTGGTGAACGGCATGAGCCCCAGCCGCCGCGACTCGCGCTTCGCCAATTCCGGCATTGTGGCGGCCGTGGAGCTGGAAGATATGGATGTGCGCCAGTACGGGCCCCTGGCCGGCCTGCGTTTGCAGCAGGAGATTGAGCAGCGCGCCTGCCAGGTGGCCGGCAACACCCAGCGCGCCCCTGCCCAGCGCCTCGGCGACTTCCTGAAGGGCAAAATTTCCGCGGAGCTGCTTGAAACCAGCTACCAGCCCGGCCTGGTGCCCGTGGCCATGGACGACGTGCTGGGCGCGGGCCTGGCGGAGCGGCTGCGGCAGGGCTTCCAGGATTTCGGACGCAAGATTCCGGGCTACGCCACCAACGCCGCCCAGATTGTGGGCGTGGAAAGCCGCACCTCCTCCCCCGTCCGCATCCCCCGCGACCGGGACACGCTGGAGCACCCCGAGGTGCGCGGCCTGTTTCCGTGCGGCGAAGGCGCGGGCTACGCCGGCGGCATCGTGTCGGCGGCCATGGACGGCGAGCGGTGCGCCGAGGCGGCTCTGGCCTCGTTGGCTGTCAGCTGATAGTTGTCAGTTGTTGGTTGTCAGTTGTCAGTTGCTTGCGTCCTTTTTCCGTAAATACCCGTTGTCAGGCTCTATCTGACAACCGACAACTAATAACTGACAACTTCAGCAATATGAAAAAGACCCTCGTTCTTGGTGCCTCCGACAATCCGGCCCGCTATTCCTATCAAGCTGTGCACCGGCTCCAGCGCCACGGCCACGAAGTGGTGCCGGTGGGCATCCGCAAAGGCCAGGTGGGCGGCCTCGACATCCAGACTGACCGCCCGCAGGCCGAAGCCGTGGACACCGTGACGCTCTACGTCGGCCCCCAGAACCAGCCCGCCTGGTACGACTACATCCTGGACCTGCAGCCCAAGCGCATCATCTTCAACCCCGGGACCGAAAACCCCGAGCTGGAGCGCCTGGCCCAGGCCCGCGGCATCCAGACCGAAGAAGCCTGCACCTTGGTCATGCTGTCGGTGGGGCAGTATTAAGACCGGAACACCAGGTTTTTGCTGTACGCCATGCAGCCGGATAACACTATCGTACGTCCGGGAATCATATATCTCCGCACCATGTCCATCACCTCTCAGGAAGACTTGACCGGCCTTCAGCGCATCAGCGAAGCCGTTGGCACCACCCTCAAACAAATGCGGGAGTATGCCCGGCCGGGCATGACGACCAAAGAGCTGGACGAATATGGCGGAAGCATCCTGGCCGCTTTAGGGGCTAAATCGGCCCCGCGGCTGACCTATGGCTTTCCGGGCTGGACGTGCATCAGTGTGAACAACGAGGTGGCGCACGGCATCCCGTCGGGGCGCAGGATTCTGCAGCCCGGCGACCTGGTGAACATCGACGTATCGGCGGAGTTGGGCGGCTACTGGGCTGACAACGGCGGCTCCTTCGTGCTGGGGGTCGATATACACCATCATCAGCCGCTGGTTGATGCCTCCCGGCAGATCCTGCGCACCGCCCTCGGCCGCATCCGGGGCGGCGTCCGCATTGCCGATATCGGCGGGCTGATTGAGAGCGAAGCGCGCAAGGCCGGCTTCCGGGTTATCCGGAATCTGGTGGGGCACGGCGTTGGCCGCAGCCTGCATGAGGAGCCCACGGAAATCCCCTGCTACTACGACCGCCACAACCTGAAGCGATTCAGGAAGAACTCGGTGGTAGCAGTGGAGACGTTTATTTCCACCCGCGCCACCCTGGCCCATCAGCTCAGCGACGGGTGGACCCTGGCCACCAAAGACGGCAGTTTCGTGGCCCAGCACGAGCATACCATTGTTGTTACCGATGGCCAGCCCCTTATTCTCACAGCAGCGAATGGCATTTGGGAGTAAGTGGAACAGGGGGCGGAACCGGCCGTTTCGGCCTGAAGCAGCCCCACGTGGCCCTACTCTGAACCATAGCGAGTCAAGTTAGAGCATACGCCGAAGCACTGCCGGCACCTGCCTCTTCTGCTCAATAACTATTACCTCATAAGCGCAAGCCCCGGTCTTGGATTCAGTTCCGAAACCGGGGCTTTGGGTTGTAGCAGTATGAATCTCACCCTGCCTTTTCTAGCAGGCCGGGCCCTACGGGCCCGATTTCCAAAATTTTCTATCTTCTCAGGCAACGCTCGTGCAACCTTTGCCATCTAGCCTTCCAAACACCCCGCTATTGCCCTAACCTCTACCCAACCAACCGTGACTGAAGCCGACCTCATTGCCGCCTGCCGCCAAGGTAGTGGCCGGGCCCAGAAGCTGCTCTACGAGCAGTTTGCGGGCCTGATGCTGGGGGTGTGCCTGCGCTACCTGCGCCGCCGCGAAGATGCCGAAGAGGCCATGCTCGGCGGGTTTGCCAAGGTATTCCGGGCCCTCGACCAGTACCGGCACGAAGGCAGCTTTGAAGGCTGGATCAGGCGGATTATGGTGAACGAGGCCCTGGGCCAGCTGCGCCGCAAGGAGCCCCTGCACCTGGCCATCGACGACCTCACCTACGACGTGCCGGCCACGGCCGCCGAAGCCGAAAGCCACCTCAACGCCGCCGACCTGCTGGGTTTGCTCGCGGAGCTGCCGGCCGGCTACCGCACCGTCTTCAACCTGTACGCCCTAGAGGGCTACACCCACCCCGAAATCGGCGAGCTGCTGGGTATTTCGGAGGGCACCAGCAAGTCGCAGCTCAGCAAGGCGCGGGCCATGCTCCAGCGTCGCCTCGCGGCGGCCAGCCAGCAAGCCAGCCCCGCCTCCACCTCCTCACCGAAAGAACTCTATGCAACCGGAAGATATTGACAAGCTGTTTCGCGAGCGTCTCGCGGAGCACGCGCCCACCCCGCCGGCCTACCTCTGGAACCAGCTCGAAGACGAGCTGCAGCCCGCCAAAAAACGCCCCGTTCTCTGGATGTGGGCCGCCGCCGCCAGCGTAGTGCTGCTGCTGGTGAGTGGCGTACTGTGGCTGCAGAGCAGTGGCCTGCGGCCCGCCGGCGCCGGTGCTGTAGCCACCGGGAGCCGCCCCGCACAACGCCCAGCGCGTACCACGGTTGAGCCAGCTGCTACGCCGAAAAATAAAAACGCGGTGGCCGCCGCCCCCCAGGCAACTGCTCCGTCAGGGCCCGCATCTACCACCTCAGAAGCTAACACTGACCTCGCCCCCGGCACCCGGCAGCCTCAACTGGCCACCACCCGGCAACTGGCCGCCGCCCGCCCACGGGCAATGGCACCGGCCGGCCGCCCCGCCAGCCAGCCAGCCCAGGAAGCAGTAGCAGTTCAGGTTCCCAGTCCGCAACCGGAGCGGCCGCTGGAGCCTGTTGCTCCGGCTCCGCAACCGCAACAGTTGCCCACTACGGCGCTGGCGCTGGCCGCCACGCCGGCTCCGGCTCCTACCGGCTCTATTGAAGTGGAAGTGCGCCGCAGTGCGGCCCCTGCCGTGGCCACGGCAGCTCCGGCAAATCCGCGGCAGCGCAGCCTGGGCGGCGTATTGCTCCGCCAGGCCCGCAATGCGGTGCGCGGCGAGCGGCTGAGTCTGGCGGAAGCCGGCCTGCCCGAAACCGTGACGGTACAGGCCCACGTGGCCGGCCGCACGCTTACCAAAGTGATTCAACTCTAATTTTCCCTCCCTCCGTCATGAAACGCCTCTCCGCTCTGCTGGCCGCCTTGCTGCTGCTGGTTCTGGCCGCGCCTTGCTTTGCCCGCCCGGTCCTCTCGCCTGCCCACCTCGATGATACGATTGTGGTGAAACTGCCTAACCAGGCCATTATGACGCTGTTCGTGAAAAACCGGCAGCAACTGCGCGAGCTGCGGGCCTACAAGCTCGACTCGCTGATGATCCTGCTCGACAACTACATTGCGCAGGCCGAAACGGCCGGCAAAGGCTCGAAGTCGGAGCAGGTGACCATGGAATTCTATCCCGCCAAAGACCAGCCCGGCAAGCAGCTGCCCGAGCAGATCCGCATCACGATGCGCGGCGAAGACAACGCCCCCCGCCGTGGCGACAAAGTGGAAGTGAGCATGGGCAACCTGTTCGGGGTGAAAGTGGAGGAAAACGCTGATGGCAACGGCAGCGACCGGGTGTCGGTGCACCTGGGCGACTCCGGTAACAGCGACTCGCTGAAGCTGGCCAAGCGGGCCAAAAACGCCAACCGCTCCAACCACAGCGACTTTGGCATCGACCTGGGCCTGAGCGTCCTGACCAACCGCACGGCGCCCCAGAACCAGTCGTTTCCTAATCTGCGCCCCGGTGGCTCGCGCTACGTTAGCCTGAACTGGCACTACCTGCAACGACTGGGCGGCACCCGCAGCCCGCTCTACCTGCTCACCGGCCCCGAAGTGGCCTTCAACAACTATATGCTGGAGGGCAACAACCGCTTCCGCTCGCTCAATGGCAGCACGTTTGTGGTGCCGGAGCCGGAGCTCAACATCGAGAAAAGCAAGCTGGCTACCACTTCGGTCAACCTACCGCTGATGGCGCTACTCAACTTCCGCGACGCCAATTACAAGAGCACGTTCCGTATCGGGGCCGGGGGCTTCGTCGGCTACCGCCTGGGCTCCCGCACCAAGCTGAAATATGAGCAGGATGGCCGCACCCGCAAAGACAAGGACCGCGGCTCCTACAACCTCGAAGACCTGCAGTATGGCCTGCAGGGCACTATTGGCCTGCGCAGCATCACGCTGTTTGCCAAATACAACCTCAACGAGCTGTTCCAAGACCAACCCACCAGCTTCCAGGCCCAAACGCTCAGCTTCGGCATCTCGCTCACCGATTTCGACTAAGTGGTTGAACAGATAACGAGAACTGGCGGGTTGTCTGACGAGGTGTCGGGCAACCCGCCAGTTCTCGTTATGACGAATCCAAGCCGCCGCTGCGGGGCGGCTGAGCCACAAAATCGGGTTGGCCGGGAGGGCGAAGCTCAAGCGTAGTAACCGGGCGTTTCCTGGCAGAAAAACGCTAGTTTTAGTTTCCTCCCACCTTCAGCCGTTCCTGCCATGAGTGAGCTTCCCGAGTTACCGTCGCGCCGTACGTTTCTGGAGCAGAGCGCGGCGGCCGCTACTTTCTTTATTGTGCCGCGCTTCGTGCTGGGCGGCCCGGGCTACATCGCCCCCAGCGACCAGCTGGTGGTGGCCGGCGTGGGCGTGGGCGGCAAAGGCGCCAGCGACCTGGCCATGTTCGCCAAAACCGGCAAGGTGCGCATCGCCTACCTCTGCGACGTGGACGACCGGCGTGCCGCCGGCGCAATTAAGGCATATCCGCAGGCCAAGTACTACAAAGACTGGCGGCAGCTGCTGGAAAAGGAAAGCAAGAACTTCGACGCCGTTTCCATTGCCACGCCCGACCACAACCACGCCAACGTGACGCTGGCGGCCATGCAGCTGGGCAAGCACGTGTACGTGCAGAAGCCCCTCACCCACGATATCCATGAGGCCCGCGCCCTCACCGACGCCGCCAGACGCTACAAAGTGGTGACGCAGATGGGCAACCAGGGTGCTTCCGGCGACGGCGTGCGGCAGATGCAGGAATGGTACGACGCCGGCCTGCTGGGCGAAGTGCACGAGGTGTACTGCTGGACCGACCGGCCCGTGTGGCCCCAGGGCATTGCCTGGCCCACCACGCCCGCCCCCGTGCCCGCCGGCCTCGACTGGGACCTGTGGCTGGGTACGGCGCCGGCCCGTCCCTACGTCGATAACCTGGTGCCCTTCAACTGGCGCGGCTGGTGGGAATACGGCACCGGCGCCCTCGGCGACATGGGCTGCCACCTGATGGAAGCGCCCTTCCGGGTGCTGAACCTGGGCTACGCCAGCGCCGTGCAGGCCAGCGTGGGCAGCGTGTACGTGGGCGAGTTCAAGCGCGGCTACTTCCCCGAGAGCTGTCCGCCCTCCAGCCACGTCACGCTCACGTTCCCACGCACCAACAAAACCAAGCACGACGTAACCGTGCACTGGATGGACGGCGGCATTCAGCCCGAGCGCCCCGACGAGCTGGGCGCCAACGAGCTGTTCGGCGACGGCGGCAACGGCACGCTTTTCATCGGGAGCAAGGGCAAGATGATGGCCAGCACCTACGGTGCCGACCCGCGGCTGCTGCCCACCAGCCGCACCCAGCAGGTGAACACCAGGCAGAAGCTGGCCCGCGTGCCGGGCGGCGCCGACGGCCACTACGCCCAGTGGGTGGAAGCCTGCCTGGCCGGCTACGGCAACAAGTCCGTCAGCTCGCCCTTCGAGCTGGCCGGCCCGCTGACCGAGGCGCTGCTGATGGCCAACCTCGCCATCCGCGGCTACGACATCCAGCGGCCCAAAGCCACAGGCGGCATGGAATATCCCGGCCGCGGCATCGAGCTGCTCTGGGATGCTCAGCAGCTGCGCGTCACCAACTTCGACGAGGCCAACCGCTTCGTGCGGCGCGAGTATCGCGCCGGCTGGCAGTAAGAACGTCATGCAGAGGCGCAGCCGAAGCATCTCGTCAGTGTGCTAACCGTCATGCTGAGCTCGCCGAAGCATCTCTACCGCTTCGTTGTAATCAGACGAAGCGGTAGAGATGCTTCGGCAAGCTCAGCATGACTGGTTCACTTTGGCAACGTCAGCACGCGAGATGCTTCGGCAAGCTCAGCATGACGTTCTTTCCACTCAGCCATGCCGAAAGAAGTTATCCAAGAGAATAGCGCCGGAAATAGCCACGTTGAGGCTTTCGGCCTGGCCGCGGCCGGGGATGTGCAGGCGCTGGGTGAGGCAGGCCTCCACGGCCGGCGTGAGGCCGTGGCTTTCGCTGCCCATCACGAGCACGCCCTGCGGCCGGAGCGTGAGGCGGTGCACGTTGTCGCCGTGCAGGTCGGCGCCGAATACCGGCTGGCCGGCGGGTAGGCTGCCGAGCCAAGTGGGCAGGTCGCGCTGCCAGATGGGAACCCGCGTGAAAGAGCCCATGGTGGCGGCCACAGTTTTGGGCGCCCACGGATCGGCGCAGGTTTCGCTGAGCACCACGCCGGGCAGGCCGTACCAGTCGGCGAGTCGGATGAGGGTACCCAGGTTGCCGGGGTCGCGCACTTCGTCGAGGGCCAGTAGCAGCCCGGAGGTGGCCGTGAGGGCCAGCGGCAGCTCGGCGGGCAGGCGCGCAATGGCGAGGGCCGTGTTATTGTTGGCCAGCGTGCCGAGGCGGGTCAGTTCGTCTTCGCTGAGCACTTCCACGAGGCCCGCCGGCAGGCCGGCAGGTAATTTTCCGGCAAATTCGGCCGTTGTAAACACGCGTTCCGTTTGAAGTCCGGAACTTAGCAGCTCCAGTACGCTTTTGCCGCCTTCCACCAGAAAGGCCCCGTGCCGGAGCCGATACTTTTTCAGGTGCAGCGCGTGTACGTATTTTGCCACTGCTTTCGAGACCATACCCTTTGCTGAACAGACGCCCCACGGGACCTCAGGTGAACGATAAACTACGGAGCCGGGCGCTGCCGGCCGGGCTGCTGCTGCTGGGAGGCTGGCTGGCGGTTGGCTGCTCGCCGCTCCGCCTGCTGGCCCCCAACCAGCAGCTGCTCAGCCACATTGAGCTACAAGGTGTGAAGCAGGCCGACGCGGAGCGCATTCAGGCGCTGTACCGCCAGGAGCCCAACAGCCGCTTTCCGCTTCCAAAACTAGCAATCTATCAGCTAGGCCGCACCTTCTACACTCCCGACAAGCTGCAGCGCAAGCTCGATGCCACCCGCGCCCGCTACGACGAGCGGATTGTGGCGGCCCGGCCCGACTCGGCACTGGTGGGCAAGCTGCTCACCAAGCGCGAGCGGCAAACCCGGCGCCTGCAGCTGGCCCTCGACAAAGGCAACGCCATCATGCGCCTGGGCGAGCCGCCCGTGATTTACGACTCGGCTCTGACCCGCCAGACGGCCGAGCAGATTGCCACGTTCCTGAAGTCGAAGGGCTTTTTCCGCAGCCGCGTGCAGTATTCGGATACGCTGGCCGACCGCCGGTTTTCGCTGGGCCGCCTGCTGGGCGGCGCCGACAGCCTGCACCGCCGCCGCGTGGTCGTGACCTACAACGTGACCGAAAACGCGCCGTTCCACTACTCGCAGCTCGACTACGACATTGCCGATACGGCCGTGGCCCGGCGCGTGCTGGCGGCGCAGCCGGCCTCGCTGCTGCACGTCGGCGACCAGTACGACGAGGAAATCATCGGCCAGGAGCGCGCGCGCTTCGAAGCGCTGCTGAAGAACGACGGCTATTTCGATTTCCGCCAGCAGTACGTCACCCTGGAGGCTGACACCAGCTTTGCCCCCGCCACCGTGCGGCTGCGCACGCTCATTGCCAGCCCGGCCTCGGGGCAGCCGCACCCGCGCTACACCATCCGGCATGTGCGCTTTATCACGGATGCGGGCACCGTGCGCTTCGGCCAGAAGCGCGATACCATCCGGCAGGACTCCACGTATTTTCTGGCGTTTCAGCACAACATCAGCCCCAAGCTGCTCAACCGCAAGGTGGCCGTGCACCCCGGCCAGTACTACAACCTGACCAACACCCAGACCACGCAGCGCCAGATCAGCCAGCTCGACGTGTTCCGGTTCACGAACGTGAACTACGTGCGGGTGCGCCCCACCTCGGCCGCCGACAGCACCCGCCGACAGCTCGACGCCGTTATTGCGGCCTCGCCGGCCAAGCGCTACCAGGAAACCGTGGAATTGGGCGGCACCTATGTGGCCGGCTTGCCAGGGCCCTTCGGCAACCTGCGCCTGAAGGCCCGCAACCCGTTTGGCGGGGCCGAAGTGCTGGAGCTGGGCCTGCGGGCCGGTTTTGAAGGCCAATTCCAGCAGGTGAGTACTTCCGGCGACAACCAGCGAAACCTGCCTGGGGTGCTTACTACCCAGCTCGGGGCCAATATAAACCTGCTGCTGCCGCAATTTCTGGTGCCTTGGCACGGCAACCGGTTTCTGACCCGCTACAACCCGCGCACCCGCTTCACGCTGGGCTACAACTTTGTGAGCCAGCCGTTTTATACGCGCACCAATCTGGAAGCCACCTACGACTACATCTGGCAGCGTTCCACCTACCACCAGTTCGTTTTCACGCCCATCGACCTGAGTCTGGTAAACACGTCGCGGCTAGATGACACCTTCTTTCAGCAGCTGGTGGCGCAGTTTCCTAACCCGGAGGCGGCGGCCTTCACGTTTGCCCGGCAGTTTGTGCCCAGCCTCAGTTTTACCTCACTCTACAACTCCAACGACTTCAACCAGACGCGGGACGCAAAGTACCTGCGGCTTTTTGCGGAAGTGGGCGGTATCACCCGGCCCCTCTACCAGGATGCACTCAACCGGCAGGGCATCCTGGTGACTGATTTTTACCGCCTCAATGCCGACTACCGGCGCTACCACAAGCTTACGCCCACCTCATTTTTTGTGTACCGCCTGAACGGCGGGCTGGTGCAGCCGCTCCGCTCCGGCACTACCGTGTTGCCCTACGATAAGTACTTTTTCGCGGGGGGAGCCACCAGCGTGCGGGCTTGGAAGCCGCGCCGCCTGGGGCCGGGTTCCTATACTTCCTATTTATTCGAAGTTGATGGTGTCACGGTGAAGCGCGATAAAGACGGCAACTCCGTGCGCAACTACAACGTGGAGCAGCCCGGCGAGCTGCTGCTGGAAGGCAGCGTGGAGTATCGGTTTCCGCTCTTCAGCTTCATCAACGGTGCGCTATTCACCGACTTCGGCAACACCTGGGCCCTGCAGTCCGACGACCAGCGGCCGGGCGCGCAGTTCAGCCCCACCCGCTTCTACCGCGAATTCGCCGTCAGCTCCGGCTTCGGCCTGCGCTTCGATTTCACGTTCCTGATTCTGCGCCTCGACGTGGCCACCAAGGTCTACGACCCCACCGCGCCGCTCAACAAGTGGGCCATCCGCAACGCCAGCCTGTTCGGCAGCCAGGACCAGACGGCGTTTAATCTGGGCATCGGGTATCCGTTTTAGGCACAGGAACCGTCATAAAACAAACGCCCCGCCTGCATCTGCAGGCGGGGCGTTTGTTTGTGGTAAACAGGCGGCAGCTTAGTACCCCAGCAGCTCGGCCAGGGCGGCGGCTACCTTGTCGGGGTTGGGCAGCATCTGGCGCTCCAGCTCCACATTGAGGGCAATGGCGGGCAGGTTGGCGGCGCCGAGCGTGAAGACGGGCGCGTCGAGCTGGCGGAAGCAGGTGCGCTGGATGCGCCCGGCCAGGCTCTCGGCGAAGGAGTTCATGAGCGGCTCCTCTGTCAGGACCAGGGCCTTGCCGTGGCGGCGCACGGCGGCTTCCACGGCTTCGTAGTCGAGCGGGTTGAGGGTGCGCAGATCCAGGATTTCCACCTGGCCGGCAAACTGGCGGCTGGCGGTTTTGGCCCAGTGCACGCCCATACCATAGGTAATCACCACGCAGGTTTCGCCGTTTTGCAGCTTCGTGGCGTCGGCCGGCTGGGCAATGGCAGCTTTGCCGAGCGGCACCACGTAGCCGGCGGCGGGCTCAATGGTTTTGGCGTCTTCGGTGCCGGGCACTTTGCTCCAGTAGAGGCCTTTGTGCTCCAGCATCACCACGGGGTTGGGGTCGAGGTAGGCGGCGCGCATCAGGCCCTTCATGTCGGCGGCGTTGCTCGGATACACTACCTTGATGCCGCGGATGGTGAGCAGCGTGCTTTCGATGGAGCCCGAGTGGTAGGGCCCGCCGCCGCCATAAGCCCCGATGGGCACCCGAATCAGGCTCTGCACCGGAAACTGGCCGTTGGAGAGGTAGCACGATTTGCTGAGCTCTTCCACCAGCTGGTTCAGGGCCGGCCAGATGTAGTCGGCGAACTGCACCTCCACGATGGCCTTGGCTCCCACGGCGCTCATGCCGGCCGTACTGCCCACGATGTAGGCTTCCTGAATGGGCGTGTTGAACACGCGGGCGTCGCCGTACTTCTTGGCCAGCAGGGCCGCCTCGCGGAATACGCCGCCCAGCTCGCCGCCCACGTCCTGGCCGTAGAACAGGGCCTCTGGAAACTCGCGCAGAATATCATCCACGGCGTGCAGGGCGGCGTCCACCATCAGGGCCTTGTCGGCGCCGGCGGGGGTCCGCTCGCCGGCTTCCTCGGTGACGGCCGGTGGGGCAAACTCGTGGTCGGCGAAGGTGGCGGGGTCGGGGTTGGGGGCAGCCAGGGCGCGCTGGTAGTCGGCCTCCACGGTGGCGCGAGCCTCGGCGGCCAGCTGCTGCAGCTCGTCTTCAGTAAAGCCCAGTTCCAATAGCTGCTGGTGGAAGCGCGGCAGCGGGTCCTGCAGGGAGTGCTGTGCGAGGTCGTCGCCACGGTACCATTCGCGGCGCACGCCGCTGGTGTGGTGGCCCAGCAGCGGGCAGCGGGCGTGCACCAGCACCGGCCCGCGCCGCTCGCGCACGTAGTCGGCGGCCTGCTGCATACCGGCGTAGCTGGCAAGGAAATCGGCGCCGTCGAACTGCAGGCGGTGCAGGCCTTTGAAGCCGGCCGCAAACTCGTAGGCATCCATGGCCCGCATCTCGCGCCCCGTCGCCGAAATTCCCCACTCGTTATCCTGCACCAAATAAATAATGGGCAGCTGGTGCAGCACAGCCATCTGCAGCGCCTCGCTCACCTCGCCCTCCGTCATGGCCCCATCACCGATAGAGCACAGCACGAGCGGCGCGCTGGTTTTGGCCGTTTCCGGCAGCAAATTGTAGAGTCCAGGCAGGGCCGCGCCGCTTTCCAACAGGTCGCGCGAGTCGACCATTTGCGGCGTCAGCCCCTGGCTTTCCAGATACTTGATGCCGTGGGCCACGCCCGTGGCCGGAATGGCCTGCATGCCGGTGGCCGAGCTTTGGTGCGGAATGGTAGGGAAGCCGGCGCGCCGCAGCGAAGGGTGGCTATAATAGGTGCGGCCGCCCGAAAACGGGTCGTCGCGCTTGGCCATGAGCTGCAGCATCAGCTCGTAGGGCTGCAGGCCGATGCCCAGCAGCATGGCGTCGTCGCGGTAATAAGGCGCCACGTAGTCCTGGGGGCCGAGCTGGCAGGCGGCGGCCAGCTGGATGGCCTCGTGGCCGCGGGCAGTGGCGTGCACGTATTTGGCCGTAATGGCCTTGTTTTCTTCGTAGAGGCGGGCCAGCTCGTCGGCGGTGCGCATCAGGCGGTATACCCGGCGCAGCGTTTCGGGCGCGGGCGGGGCGGCAGTGAAGTCAGCTTCCAGAGTGGGGGCAGCGTGCAGGGACATGGGCGGGGATTGGGTTCGGGGCGAAATTACGGGTTCGGGCCGGAATGGCCACGGCCGGCCGTAGCGCTTGCCCTACCCAACCGTATCTTCGGGCCCATGTTCGTTCCGCTCACCATTTCCGCCGCCACTCCCGCCGACCTGCCCGCCCTGGCCGGCCTCGTCAACAACGCCTACCGCGGCGAAGCCAGCCTGCGCGGCTGGACCACCGAAGCCCACTTGCTCGACGGCCCCCGCACCGACGAAGCCGACCTGCGCCAGCTCGCGGCCGCGCCCGGCGCCACCTTCCTGCTGGCCCGCACCGAGGCTGGCGAGCTGGTGGGCAGCGTCTATACCAAGCCCCAGGCCCCCGACCTGTACGTGGGCATGCTGTCCGTGGACCCCACGCGGCAGGCGGCAGGAATCGGGCGGCAGCTGCTGGCCGCCACCGAAGCCCAGGCCCGGCAGGCCGGCCACAACGGCGTGCTGATTTCGGTCATTTCGGTGCGCGCCGAGCTGATTGCCTGGTACGAGCGGCTGGACTTCCAACGTACCGGCGAGGTGCTGCCGTTTCCGTTGCACGCCAGCCCCAGCATCCCGAAGCAGCCGCTGGAGCTGCTGCTGCTGCGCAAGGCGGTGTAGCTTTATAAAGCTTCACGCTGGAAGCGTCGGAGCTGTACGTCAGTCGAAATCCCACCACGCCTCCTGTTTCACCGGCTCGCCCAGCGTGTAGGGTTCCCCGATGCGCGGCACCGTAACGGGCACGCCCAAGGACGCGGCGGCGGGCAACAGCAGGCGGATCGGCTCGTTCCAGGGGTGGTAGCCGAGCGTAAACTTGGCCCAGTGCACCGGCAGCAGCAGACGTGCGCCCAACTCCTGCGCCGCCCGCGCCGTTTCGGCGGGCAGCGTGTGCACGGCATGCCAGAGCTCGTTGTACTGCCCGTTTTCCAGCACCGCCAGATCAAACGGCCCGTACTGCGCGCCGATGGCCTGAAAGTGCGGACCGTAGCCACTGTCGCCGCCCAGAAACAGCCGGTGGCCGGGCAGCTGCAGCACGTACGACGCCCACAGCGTGCGCCGCGCCCGCACCCCGCGCCCCGACATGTGCTGGGCCGGCGTGGCCGTGAGCTGCGCCCCGCCCGGCAGCGTGGTGGTATCGTGCCAGTTCAGCTCGGTGATGCGCGCCGCCTCGAAGCCCCAGTGCCGGAAGTGGCTGCCCACGCCCAGCGGCACCACCACCCGCGCCACTTTGTCGCGGAGCTGGCGCACGGTGGCGTAGTCGAGGTGGTCGTAGTGGTCGTGGGTGATGAGCAGCACGTCGATGGGCGGCAGGTCGGCGACCTGGTAGGTATTGGCGCCGGCGTACGCCTTCACCGAGTACGGCACCGGCGAGGCCGCCCCGCTGAACACCGGATCCACGAGCACCGTGAGGCCCTGCGCCTTGATCAGGTACGACGAGTGGCCGAACCACACCAGCGTAGGCGCCGCCTGCGCGGGCAGCTGCCGTAAATCAGTCGTCACTGACGGTATCGGGCGTGAGGGTGTGACGGTGGCGGGCCGGCGCAGGTAGTCGCGCAGCATCTGGCCCACCCGGGCATCAGCGGGGCTGAATTGCACGCCGTCCGGATTCCGGAACTGGCCGTTCTGGTAGTTTTCCAGCCCTACAAATTGGCTTTGACTGGTTTGGGAGGGATTTTTACCCAGTATGTTCATCAGGTGCATGCCGCAAAAAACCGGCGGCTGGCTAACAGGACGTGACGCCGGCCGGTTTACTTTACCGACCACAGATATTTTCCTAAAAAAGCCGCCGGCCGGCGGTCTGCTGCAACCATTGCGACGGGCGCGCTTCTGTGGGCTCATACGTGGCGGGCCCAGGAAATTTCTACCTTTGCCGGCACAAAAACAGCCTTCTTCCTGACTTTTGTCAGTTTCTGGCTTGCTTTTCCGGCCGAAGTTTGCCTCCGAACCAACGCCTCTGCTGTTATGTCTGCCATGCTTTCCGCTCCTGCTGCTTCTGCTTCTTTTCCCGCACCTCGCGCCGCCGCCGCCTTCCGCGAGACGGTAGCCGACTGGATGCGCCAGTTTCAGGACTGGCTGTGCCAGCAAATTGAACTGGCCGACGGTTCGGGCCGCTTTCAGGAAGACGCCTGGGAGCACCACGGCGGCGGTGGCGGGCGCAGCCGGGTGCTCACCCACGGCACCATCATCGAGAAAGGCGGCGTAAACTTCTCGGCCGTGCAGGGCACCATGAGCGAGCAGGCCGCCCGCGTGCTGCTCATGCCCAACCCCGAGTATTTTGCCACTGGCGTGAGCGTGGTGCAGCACCCGCGCAGCCCGCAGGTGCCTATTGCCCACATGAACGTGCGCTACTTCGAGGCCGGCAACGGCGAAGCCTGGTTTGGCGGCGGCCTCGACCTGACCCCGATTTACGTGGACGAAGCCCAGGCCCGCTGGTTTCACGAGCAGATTGCCGCGGCCTGCCTGCCCCACGACCCCACCTACTACGCCCGCTTCAAAACCTGGGCCGACGACTACTTTTTCCTGCCCCACCGCCAGGAAACGCGCGGCGTAGGCGGCATCTTCTTCGACCGCCTCACGGTGGGCAAAGACGGCGACCGGGACGCGCTGTTTGCCTTCATTCAGGCCGTGGGCCGGGTATTTGGCGAAGCCTACTGCGAACTGCTGCGCCAGAACGCCGACCGCCCCTACACCGAGCGGGAGAAACTCTGGCAGCTGGTGCGCCGCGGCCGCTACGCCGAGTTCAACCTGGCCTTCGACCGGGGCACGCGCTTCGGCCTGGAAACCGGCGGCCGCACCGAAAGTATCCTCATGAGTCTGCCGCCGCAGTGCGAGTGGCACTATAATTTTCCCATCGAGCCGGGCTCCCCCGAAGCCGCCACCCAAGACTGGCTGCGCAAAGGAGTCGACTGGCTGGCCCCCACTCCTCCTGCAGTTTGATAGAAGCGCTACAATCGTTTGACCGCTGGCTGCTGGTGGCGGCCAACACCAACCGCACGCCCACGCTCGACGCTCTCATGGTGTTCTTCACGGAGCGTCTGGTGTGGTTTCCGGCGTATTTCGTGCTGCTGGTGATGCTGGCCTACCTGTTTGGGCGGCGGGCTTGGCTGCTGCTGCCCCTGCTGGGCGCCAGCGTGGCCCTGGCCGATGGCATCTCCAGCCGCTTGTTCAAGCCCTATTTCGCTCGCCTCCGCCCCTGCCACGACCCCGAGCTGTCAGCCACCTTGAACCTGATAAACGGCTGCGGCGGCCAGTTTGGGTTTATGTCGTCGCACGCGGCCAATGCCTTTGCCCTCACCGTATTTATGGCCTTGGTGCTGCCCCGGCGCTACCGCGTGGCCAAGTGGCTGCTGCTGGGCTGGGCCCTGATAGTGAGCTACAGCCGCATATACCTGGCCGCCCACTTTCCGTCGGATGTGCTGGCCGGCGCGATACTGGGCAGCCTGCTGGCCTGGGGCAGTGCCACCCTTTTTAAACGCCTGGATGTGCGGTGGTTCGGGTCCGGCAAGGCCACTGGGCTTGCCCTGGCCACATCCGAAAAAGCGCCTATCAGCCGGTAGAGTTCCGTATCGGCAATGGCTCGTTTTAGCGCTTCGTCACGCCGATGAGCACGCCCAGGTCGCCATCGGTCTGCCGCCAGTTCTGCGCCGGCAGGTAGGCGCGGGATACAAAGCCATCCAGATACAACGCATTCCGGCAGCCCTGCCGCCGGAAATACTGCGCGAATTCGTAGAAGTTCACCGGCTCCCGCGACAGGACGCACAGCACCCGCCCGTCGGGCAGCACGCCCACACCGTTGCGGATCTGGCGGTTCGCGGAGCCGGGCCGGAACGCCGGGTGCAGCCGCCCATCCACCACCAGCATCGGCCCAGACTGGGTGGCGTAGCGCACACTGCGCTGGAGCCGAAGCCGCTCGAAATCGGCTGTGCGGCACACGCCGGCCTGGTTATCGAGCGTGGTGTAGAAGACGCCGTTGGGTTTCAAGTAGAAATTGCCGGCCCCGGCCAGCGTGTCCAGGGGCGTTATCAGCCGCTGGTTTTCGATGTAGAGCCCCAGCGGCGCGTTGCCGGGCCGAAACATGCCGCCGTTCATGGCAAACTGCAGCGTGTCGCCGCGCCCGGCCAGCCAGTGGCGGAGCCGGCCCAGGCTGCGCAGTGGCCGGCGGTGCTCGTCCAGCCAATAGAGTTGGAGATTCTGTTGGCGGAGGTCAATTTGGTAGCTAAGAAAGCGCGCGGCAGGTGGCTGTGGCGGATCAGCCCACCGCAACAGCGCCCACACGCCTGACAGCAAGCCGCCGAATAGCAAAAGTTGGAATAGCCTAGATTTACGCATTGACCTGGTGCCAGAGAAAAACGGCGCGACTTTGAGCAAACGTGCTGGCCGGTTCGTTCACGCCGCTGGGCCTAGTACGCAATAGCTAGGTTCAGGGCACCAATATGCACAGTCTGGCCTTGCTGGTGCTCGTCGAACGTCAGCGTGAGGCGGTTTTCAGCTGCCGGCCGGAAGCTGAGCTGCGGCTGGCCGGCCAACTGCTGCAGCAAGGCTTCATCGTCGGCGTACTGGCGCAGGCCGAAGCTGACGTGGGTCAGGCGACGCAGGCCGGCGCGGTGCTGCGTGGGCTCGGTGGTGGCAGCTTTGGGGCCTTTGAACGGCAGCCGGAACGTCCAGGGTAGGCTGGGGTTGTGGGCGTGGGGCAGCACCTCTATGGGCAGGCCCGCCGGAAAGTACAGCGGTTGATACGCCAGCGCCGCCGCGAAAACCGGGTCGGTATCGGGCGTATTCACCAGACACAGGCCGTAGGGCGAGGCGCCCGTAGTGGCGTACCGGGCCCGCTCCCACAGCCGGGTAGGCTGCAGCAGCGGGCCGCTGATTTCAGCTTCATCGTGCACCCACAGAATCTCCAGAAAGAAATTTTCGAAGTAGAACTTCCGGTTTGTGGTGCCCTGGCCCGGATGTACGCGGCTGCTTCCCTCGGTCAGGCCCAGGGCCAGCATTTGCTCCGCTGCTTCCTGCGGCGAGTCGGAAAAGATGAATAGATGGTCGATTTCCATGGTTGTGGCAGCGTTAGCCATACTGCCTGCTTCCCCTCAACCAGCGTAACCTGCCCGGAGTTTGTGCGCCTACTTGCCCAGCAGCTTGGCCACGTACTTGCCCACGATGTCGAACTCCAGGTTTACGCGGTGGCCGGGGCGCAGGTCCTGGAAGGTAGTGTGCTCGTAGGTGTAGGGGATGATGGCCACGGAAAAGCCGTCGTCGGTGCTGTTGAAGCAGGTGAGGCTGGTGCCGTTGATGCAGATAGAGCCTTTTTCCACGGTTACGCGGCCGGCGCCGGGCTCGTGGCGGAACCGGTACAGCCAGCTGCCGTTCTGATCCTCCACCGACTCGCACTCGGCCGTGAGGTCCACGTGGCCCTGCACGATGTGGCCGTCGAAGCGGCCGTTGGCCGAGAGGCAGCGCTCCAGGTTCACGCGGCGGCCGGGTGCCCAGGCACTCAGATTGGTTTTCTGCAGCGTCTCGTCGATGGCCGTTACCACGTGGGTGCCGGCCATGCCGTCCACGGCTACCACGGTCAGGCACACGCCGTCGTGAGCCACGCTCTGGTCAATCTTCAGTTCCTGGGCAAAGCCCGACTGCACGGTGAAGTGGATGTTGGAGTTTTCGCGGCGTACATCCGTGATGGTGCCGAGGGTTTCGATGATGCCAGTGAACATGAATCGCAGATGGTGCAGATGAAGCCGCGGATAACGCAGATTCGTTCTGGTGAGGGATGAAAAAGATCCGTTTTGGTGGGGGATGATGTGTGTGTATCAGAACAGCTGGGTTTGTTCTGGTGCTACTTAGGTGGGGCGGGGGGAATTGACGAAGCGTTTATAGTTGAGCCGGACTTCACCAAAATTCAGGAGCAGGGCCACTTCGAGACGATAGGCGTGCAGATAATTCAGGACCTGGGCGTGGTGCAGCGGCGTGATTTCACTCAGGGCTTTAAGCTCCACCAGCACCGTATTTTCTACCAGGAAGTCAACCCGCCGGCTCCCCACATGTTCACCCCGGTAAATCAAAGGCAGCTCCAGCTCACGCTCGAAAGCCAGTCCGCTTTCCCGCAGCTCAATGGCGAGGCAACGCTGATACACCACCTCCGGAAACCCCACTCCCAACTGCGTATGCACCCGCATGGCCGCTCCGATAACACTCCCAGTCAGCTCCTTATACTTGTATCCCTCCATATCAATCCAGCCAGCATATCAAGAAAAACAACGAATCAGCGCCATCCGCTCCTGCATCCACACTATCTGCGCTACAGAACAAATCTTTTAATCTCTCACCAGAACGAATCTGCGCTATCCGCGGCTTCATCTGCACCATCTGTGATCTACTTACCCCGCCCCTCCATGATGATCTTGAGCGTGTAGAGCAGCACCCGGAAGTCCATGGCCAGGCTCATGTTTTCGATGTAGAGGATGTCGAACTTGAGGCGCTCGACCATCTGGGCCACGGTTTCGGCGTAGCCATACTTCACCTGGCCGAGGCTGGTGAGGCCGGGCCGCACGCGGTGCAGGTGGCGGTAGTGGGGCGCAATCTTTACAATCTGGTCGATGAAGAACTGCCGCTCGGGCCGCGGGCCCACAATGCTCATGTCGCCCTTGATGACGTTCCAGAACTGCGGCAGCTCATCTACCCGCACCTTGCGCATAAAGCGGCCCCAGGGCGTAATGCGCGGGTCGTGGTCGGAGCTGAGCGAGGGGCCCTGCTTCTCGGCATCCACGTACATCGAGCGGAACTTGTAGATGCGGAACGGCTGGCCCAGCCGTCCGATGCGCTCCTGCGAGTAGAACACCGGCCCCGGCGACGAGAGCTTCACCATGATGGCCGTGAACAGGTAGCCAGGCCAGGCCAGCAGCAGAAACACGCTTGAGGCCACCACGTCAATCATCCGCTTGAGCACCTTCTGCCACACCGGCAGCAGGTCCTGCTTGATTTCGATGAGCGGCGTGCCAAACACGTGGCTCACCTTCACCGAGCCCAGCAGCATCTGATAGAGGTCGGGCAGGATGCTCACGCGGGCCGGCGTGCCTTCCAGCAGCGTCAGAATTTCCTCGATGACGCGGTGCTCACTGGGCTCGATGGCAATGACGATCTGCTCGATTCCGAGGGCCCGGATCAGGGCGGGCAGGCGGCGGTAGGAGCCGCGGGCGGGCAGCTCGGCGGCCAGGGCCTCCTCGATGGCGCCTTCCTGCACGGGCGTGAAGCCCACCACTTTCAGGCCCAGGTGGCGTCCGGTGCGGCGTAACTCATGCAGCGTGTCGAGGGCCAGGGCGTTAGAGCCCACCAGCAGCGTATTGAAGAAGATGGTGCCGTTGCGCACCAGGTGCTGCACGCTGCTCACGGCCCAGGTGCGCAGAATGGCCGTGAGGGTGAAGTGCAGCAGGAAGTAGGCAGTGATGGTTTTGTAGTAAGAGCGGTAGTTCTGCACGCCCTCGTCGTCGAGCAGCAGCACGAAGAAAATCACCAGTGCCCCCAGCACCGACACCCGCGCCAGCCGTATAATCTCGGCCAGCCTGGACTTGCGGAAAATGTCGCGGTATTCGCCAATCAGGGCGTAGAGCACCGTCCAGAAGGCGGCAATCATCAGGGCCGAGCCGGAGAGAAAGAACAGCGCGCCCTCCGTGAAGCGGTAGCCGGCGGTGATTTCCTGCAGTAGGTATTTGCGTAGCAGAAAGAAGCACACCCAGGCCAGCAAGGCCGCCAGAAAGTCGGCGGCTATCAGCTTCAGTAGTTGGAAGGTGCGAATCAAGGGCAGTGCAATCGGGCCGGCAGCCGGGGCCGGCGGGTGATACTATGGGCGCGAATGGGTAGCTTCGCACCGGATTTAATGCCCTAAAGGGCCTGCACGGCCCATTTTGGAGCCTCGCAAAGGTAGAGCAATAAACCAGAATCCATACAAGCCTCTGTGGCAGGCGGCCTGGCAGCCCCGGCCTGCTCCGCCCGCCACAGGCCCGCCCTTTCCCCGAGTATGCACGCCGACACCTACCGACACCGCGGCCAGCGCCGCACCCTCGTAGAAGAGCTGCGCCGCAAAGGCATCCGCCACGAACGGGTGCTGGCCGCCGTGCTGGCCGTGCCGCGCCACGCCTTCTTCGAGGCCGGCTTCGAGGCGCATGCCTACCAGGACAAGGCGTTTCCCATCGGCGAGGGCCAGACCATTTCGCAGCCCTACACCGTGGCCTACCAGACGGCCCTGCTCGACCCCTCCCCCGAGCACCGGGTGCTGGAAATCGGCACCGGCTCGGGCTACCAGTGCTGCGTGCTGCTGGAACTCACGCCCCACGTATTCAGCATTGAGTATCAGCCGGTGCTGTTTGAGCGTACCGGCCGCCGCCTGGCCCACCTGCACCGGCAGGCCCATTTGTTTTGCGGCGACGGCTCGGTGGGTTTGCCCCAGCACGCGCCCTTCGACCGGATTCTGGTGACGGCCGGCGCGCCCACGCTGCCCCGCCCGCTGCTGCGGCAGCTGCGCGTGGGCGGCTGCCTGGTGATTCCGGTGGGCGACGCGCAGGTGCAGCGCATGGTGCGCGTAACGCGGGTGAGCGAGGAGGAATTCACGCGCGAGGAGTTCGAGGAATTCCGGTTTGTGCCGCTGCTGGGCCAGGCCGGCTGGGCCAGCTAGCCGCCGCTTTGCGCCGCCAGAAATCAGGGCCGCCTTTCTTTCCTTGCCGGAGAGAAGGGTGGCTTTTTTTGCGGGGTGCGGGCGGCGGCGGCAGAACCTGCAGAACGGTTTTGCCGGCATCTTTTGCGGCCGTGTTGTAACTTGTCGGACCATCCCTGCGCCGCAGCCCGAAACCAGCTGTTGCGCACGCACTTACCCTGCTTTCACTGGCTTGGCACGGGCCATTGCCGCCGTTATTTCTTCCACCTTTTTTCCTGCTCAATGCCCAACAAATCATTACTCAAACTATTGCTGCTGCTGACCGGGCTGCTTGGCCAGCTGGGCGCCACGGCCCAGCAGCGCGGCACCCGCTACCCCGAGCAGCACTACGGCTTCCGGTGCGCCTCCGACAGCCTGCAGCAGCTGGAATGGGCCCGCAACCCCGCCGCCGAGCGCGAATACCGTGCCTTTATCCGGAGCGTGGCCATGATGCCCGCCGCCGAGCAGGCCCGCCTGCTGGCCGCCCCCGACGTGACCGTGCCGGTGGTTATCCACGTTATCCATACGGGCACCGGCAACAACATCACCGAGGCGCAGGTGAATGATGCTATCCGCATTATGAATGAGGATTTCAGCAAAACCAACCGCGACACGGCCGACGTGATTCCGGAGTTTCAGCCGCTGTATGCCAACGTGGGCTTCCGGTTCCGGCTGGCCAAGAAAGACCCCGACGGCAACTGCACCACCGGCATCACGCGCACCTACTCCACCCAGACCAGCATCGGCGACAACAACGTAAAAAACCTGATTCGCTGGGACCCCAACCGCTACCTTAATATCTGGGTGGTGGACGTGGCCAACGGCGCCGGCGGCTACGCCTACCTGCCCTGCGCCGGCACCGCCCTCGACGGCATCGTGATTCGCAACGCCCAGTTTGGCAGCATCGGCCGCTCGGGCGGCTCCAACTTCGCGGCCCGCTCCATGACCCACGAGGTGGGGCACTACTTTGGCCTGCCGCACACCTGGGGCCCTTCCAACACGCCCGGCACCGCCTCCAACTGCGGCCTCGACGACGGCATTGCCGACACGCCCAACACGGCGGGCGTTTCTTCCGGCTGCCCTTCCACCACCTACCGCCCCTGCAATGCCGACGGCACTGGCAGCACCACGCCCAACAACAACCCCACCGGCATTCTGTCCAACGTGCAGAACTACATGGACTATGCCACCTGCGCCAAGATGTTTACGCTGGGCCAGAAAACGGTGATGCGCGCCTCGCTCACCCGCTTCTGCCGCTCCACGCTGGTATCGGCCCAGAACCTGGTGCAGACCGGCACCAACGACGGCTACCAGGCGCCGGTCTGCGCGCCGGTAGCGGCCTTCCGCCCTTCCACGAACAGCGTGTGTGAAGGCGGCAGCGTCCTCTTCGCCGACTACTCCTACAACTACAACTACGTGGCCGCCACCACCCAGTTCGACTGGCGCTTCACGGGCGGCACGCCGGCCACCAGCACGGCCCGCAACCCCGTAGTCACCTACCCCACGGCCGGCACCTACGACGCCACGCTCATCATCATCACCCCGGACGGGCGCGATACGCTGAAGCTGGAGCGGGTAGTGCAGGTGCTGGGCGCCAACTCCGGCGAGCAGGCCCCGCTGATTGAGTCGTTTGAAAACGCCGACTTCCCCAACAACTACGCCGGCGCCCCCATCCGCAACTGGACCATCACCTCGTCGGTGCCCGGCGCCAATCCGTTCAGCTGGCAGCGCGCCAACGGCACGGCGGCCACCGGCGTAGCATACCTGCTGGCGCCTAACCCGTCGTTAGCGGCCGGTACGGTGAGCACGCTCATCTCGCCCAACATCAACCTGAGCAGCATCGGCAGCACCCCCACCCTGAGCTTCGAGCGCGCCTACGCCCTGCGGTCGGCCACCGCCAACGACGTGCTGCGCATCTCGTTCAGCACCGACTGCGGCGCGTCGTGGTCGGCGCCGCTGACCTACAACGCCGCGGCCCTGGACACCAAGAACGGCGCCATCATCACCAACTTCGTGCCCACGGCCCGCGCCGACTGGCAGACGACCACCATTCCGCTGCCGGCGGCTTACCAGGGCGCAACCAAGTTCCTGGTGCGCTTCGAGTCGGTGAGCGGCGTGGGCAACCGCATCTGCCTCGACAACGTGCGCCTGCTCGACCCGCAGGCCCCGCTGGCCAACCAGGAGGCCGAACTGGCCCGCCGCGGCATCAGCGTGTTCCCGAACCCGCTGACCGCTGAAACCGCCGTGCATTTCACCCTGACCACCGCCACCCGCGCCGCCGTACGCCTCACCGACATGCTGGGCCGCGAAGTGGCGCAGGTAGCCGCCAAAACCTACGGCACGGGCGCCCAGAGCATCCGCCTGCAGGGCGCGGCCGGCCAGCCCCTGACGGCCGGCGTGTACCTGGTGCACCTCACCCTCGGCGACCAGACCTTCACCACCAAGGTGCTGGTGAACTAGCCGGTTCCACTACCCTTCAAAGCCCCCGGTGCCAGTTGGTGCCGGGGGCTTTTTTGTGGCTGAAACAAGCTACTGGCCTGACCCTGCCGGCCGCGCCGGGTCTGTGCCTATCTTTGGGGCTTCATTCCTGATTCACTTTTTCCGCATGATGCGCAAACAGAAGCCCGTCAAAGACTCGTTCGTGATTATGACCGAGCTGGTGCTGCCCAACGACACCAACACGCTCAACAACCTGATGGGCGGCCGGATGATGCACCTGATGGACATTGCCGCCGCCATTGCCGCGCAGAAGCACTCCAACCGCATCGTCGTGACAGCCTCCGTCGACAACGTGTCGTTCCGGGAAGGCATCCGGCTGGGCAACGTCGTGACGCTGCAGGCCCAGGTGACCCGCTCTTTCGCCTCCAGCATGGAAGTGCACATTGATGTGTGGGCCGAGGACATTCCGAGCGGCACCCGCATCAAAAGCAACGAGGCATTCTTCACATTCGTGGCCGTCGACCAGTCGGGCCGCCCGATTGACGTGCCCGAGGCCCTGCCCGAAACGCCCGAGGAAATTGCCCTCTACGAGGGCGCCCTGCGCCGCCGCCAGCTGCGCCTGGTGCTGGCCGGCCGCATGAAGCCCGAAGAAGCCACCGAGCTGAAGGCGCTGTTCGCCATGGAGTAGCCGGGCGGCGCGGCCCATCAGCCCAGCCACCTGCGCCGTTTCCCGGCCGCTTTCCTCTATCTTCCAACTATGGATACTGCCGCTTCCCTCGCCTTCTTCCAGAACTTCTACACCGACGTGTCGCTGTACGTAGTGCCCGAATCGCAGCCCGCCGCGCCAGCGGAGCCGGCAGCCGCGCCGGCAGCACCTGCGCTACCGCAGGCGGCGGCAGTGCCGGCAGCGGCGGCGCCCGTTGCCGCCATTCCGGCGGCCATTCCAGCGGCGTCAGCGGCGGCGCAGCCTGCCGTTCAGGCAGCTCCGGCCGCAGCCGCCACGCCCCCGGCACCGGTGACGGCGTTGCCTCCCACTCCAGCGCCACCAGCGCCGGCCCCGGTGCCCGTGGCGCCGCCCGTTAAGGTGCCGGTTGATGCGGGGCCGCTGTTCAACTCGTTCACGCTGGCCGAGCTGCCGGCCGCGCCGGTGGCGCCGCCTTCGCAGCCGGGCCGGGTGCAGCCCACGCCCACCCAGTCGCCGGTGGCGCACATTCCGTTTTCCACGCTGGGCAGCAACCCCAACGGCCTGCTGATTCTGGTGCGGGTGTCACCCGACGAGTTCCGGAAGCTGCCCCGCAACGTGTTCCTCAACAACATCCTCAAGGCCATCCGGCTGGTGATGGAAGACGTGGTGCTGGTGAACGTGGAGCACGAGAAGTTTCCGGTGGCGCTGTGCAGTTTACGCCAGCACCTGGCCGCCCGGCAGTTCCTGGCCTTCGGCCGAAACCTGCTCGACGTGGCCGTGTACACCACCCAGCCCTACGAGCCCGTGCTGCTCTACGGCGACACGGCCTTCCTCGGCGCCAGCGAAATCAAGATGCTGGAGTACGATGCTGGCCGCAAAAAGCAGCTGTGGCACTCCATGCAGCGCATGTTTCTGGGGTAGTCGCCAGCTACTTTCGTTTCACCTACAAAGCCTCTTTGCCGCTCACATGTGGCAAGGAGGCTTTTTTTGTCGCAAAAAACTGATTTACAATATATTAACAATCACAAATACGCGGGTTGAAAATAAGCTAATGCGCGTTAGCTCAGGAAAAAAGGCGGGGCTTTAGTTGAATGCGCCGGTGGCGTGGCCTAACTTACTGTTTCGCAGCTGCTTCAGGTGGCCTGCGCCCACGCATTCTGGCTAGCTGCTTATGAATCCCGACACCGCCCAGGGCCTGTACCGCCCCGAATTCGAGCACGATGCCTGCGGGACTGGCTTCATCACCTACCTCAACGGCCGCAAAACCCACCAGACCGTCGCCGACGCGCTGACCATGCTTGAAAACATGGAGCACCGCGGCGCCTGCGGTTGCGATACCGACTCCGGCGACGGGGCCGGCCTGCTCATCCAGATTCCCCACTGGTTTCTGCTGGAGGAGTGCACCGCCCTCAGCATCCGCCTGCCCGAGCCGGGCAGCTATGGCGTGGGCACGGCCTTTCTGCCGAAGGATGCGGCCTTGCGCGCGGCCTGCCACGAGGTGATAAACGGCGCGGCGGCGCGGCTGGGCTTCCCGCTGCTGGGCTACCGGCCGGTGCCGGTGAACCCGGCCGGCATCGGCCCCACGGCGCTGGCCGCCGAGCCGGTGATGGAGCAGGTGTTTTTCGGCCGCCCGGCGGGCATTGTCACCGCCGAGGATTTCGAGCGCAAGCTGTACGTACTGCGGCGACTGATTTTCAAGACGGTGCGCGAGACGGTGCCGGCCGCCATGGACGTGTTCTACTTCGCCTCGCTTTCCTGCAAGACCATTGTTTATAAAGGCCAACTGACCACCTACCAGGTGCGCGGCTACTTCCCCGACCTCAGCGACGAGCGGGTGGTGTCAGCCTTCGGGCTGGTGCACTCGCGGTTTTCGACCAACACCTTTCCGAGCTGGAAGCTGGCCCAGCCCTTCCGCTTTCTGGCGCATAATGGCGAAATCAACACGTTGCGCGGCAACCTGAACTGGTTTTACGCGGGCCTGCGCAACTACGTGTCGCCCTACTTCTCTTCGGAGGAGATGGACATGCTGCTGCCGGTGGTCGATGCCGGGCAGTCGGATTCAGCCTGCCTCGATAACGTGGTGGAAATTCTGCTGCATTCGGGCCGCCCGCTGCCGCACGTGATGATGATGCTGGTGCCCGAAGCCTGGGACGGCAACACCCAGATGGACCCGCTCAAAAAGGCCTTCTATGAGTTCCACGCCACGTTTATGGAGCCCTGGGACGGCCCGGCGGCCCTCATCTTCACCGATGGCCAGCAGATTGGGGCCATGCTCGACCGCAACGGCCTGCGCCCCCTGCGCTACCTCGAAACCACCGACGGCCGCGTGCTCGTCGCCTCCGAGGCCGGCGTACTCCCCATCGACCCCGCCACCGTGGTGCAGAAGGGCCGCCTGCAGCCCGGCAAGATGCTGCTGGTCGACACCGTGGCCGGCCGCATCATCACCGATGAAGAGCTGAAAACCCAGGCCGCCGGCCGCCAGCCCTACGGCGCGTGGCTGAACGAGTACCAGATTCAGCTCGACGAGCTGCCCGAGCCGCGCCAGATGTTCACGGATTTGGCCGCCGACGCGGTTTTCAAGTACCACCAAGTGTTCGGCTACACCCGCGAGGACATCGACGTGCTCATCACGCCGATGGCGCTGGAGGCCAAGGAACCCATCGGCTCGATGGGCGTGGATGTGCCGCTGGCCGTGCTTTCCGACCAGCCCCAGCACCTGAGCAGCTACTTCAAACAGTTTTTCGCGCAGGTCACCAACCCGCCCATCGACCCCATCCGCGAGCGTCTGGTGATGAGCCTGGCCACCTTCCTGGGCAACAACGGCAACATCCTCGACGAGGACAAGCACCACTGCCACTGCGTGGCCCTGCGCCAGCCCATCCTGAGCAACCACGAACTGGAAAAGCTCCGCAGCATCGACACCGGCATGTTTAATGCCAAGACGTTACAAACATATTTTAAGGCCGACGGGCTGCCCGGCGCCCTGGAGCGCGGCCTTGCCCGCCTCTGCCGCTACGCCGAGGACGCGGTGAACGACGGCTTCGAGGTGCTGATTTTGTCGGACCGCGCCGTGGACTCGGAGCATGCGCCGATACCTTCGCTGCTGGCCGTTTCGGCCGTGCATCACCACCTCATCAAGCTCGGTTTCCGGGGTTCGGTGGGCTTGGTGGTGGAAGCCGGCGACGTGTGGGAAGTGCACCATTTCGCCTGCCTGCTCTCGTTCGGGGCCACGGCCATCAACCCCTACCTGGCCCTCTCCACGGTGCGCACCATGCGCGAGGCGGGCCATTTGAATACCTCCCTCGACCAGTCGCAGCTCACCTATAACTATATTAAAGCCGTGTGCGACGGACTGCTGAAGATTTTCTCGAAGATGGGAATTTCGACTTTGCAGAGCTACCACGGCGCGCAGGTGTTCGAGATTCTGGGGCTGAACCAGGCCGTGGTGGATGCTTATTTCTGCGGCGCAGTCACCCGCATCGGCGGGCTGGGGCTGGATGAAATTGCCCGCGAAACGCTCTACAAGCATTTCCAGGGCTTCAAAACCAGCACGCCCGAAGAGCAGGTGCTACTGCCCGACGGCGGCCTCTACCACTGGCGGCGGCGCGGCGAGGCCCACATGTTCAACCCCGAAACCGTGCACCTGCTGCAGCTGGCGACGCGCACGAACAACTACGCCACCTACCAGCGCTACGCCAGGCTGGTGAACGAGCAGCCGGAACGCATGTTCACGCTGCGCGGGCTGCTGGATTTTGCCCACCACCGCGAGGCCATTTCGATTGACGAAGTGGAGCCGGCCGAGGGCATCCTGAAGCGGTTTGCCACCGGGGCCATGTCGTTCGGCTCGATTTCGCACGAGGCGCACAGCACCCTGGCCATTGCCATGAACCGCATCGGCGGCAAGAGCAACACCGGCGAGGGCGGCGAGGACCCCATGCGCTACGAAAAAATGGCCAACGGCGACTCCATGCGCTCGGCTATCAAGCAGGTGGCCTCGGCCCGCTTCGGCGTGACCGCGCACTACCTCACCAACGCCGACGAGCTGCAAATCAAGATGGCCCAGGGCGCCAAGCCCGGCGAGGGCGGCCAGCTCCCCGGCCACAAGGTGGACGAGTGGATTGCCAAGGTGCGCCACGCCACCCCCGGCGTGGGCCTGATTTCGCCCCCGCCCCACCACGACATCTACTCCATCGAAGACCTGGCCCAGCTCATCTTCGACCTAAAAAACGCCAACCGCGCCGCCCGCATCAATGTGAAGCTGGTGAGCAAGGCGGGCGTGGGTACCATCGCCGCCGGCGTGGCCAAGGCCCACGCCGACGTGATTCTCATCGCCGGCTACGACGGCGGCACGGGGGCCTCGCCCATCAGCTCCATCAAGCACGCCGGCCTGCCCTGGGAGTTGGGCCTGGCCGAAGCCCACCAGACCCTGGTGCAGAACCAACTGCGCAGCCGCGTGGTGCTGCAAGCCGACGGCCAGCTGAAAACCGGCCGCGACCTGGCCGTCGCCGCCCTGCTCGGGGCCGAAGAATGGGGCGTAGCCACCGCCGCGCTGGTAGCCGGCGGCTGTGTGATGATGCGCAAATGCCACCTCAACACCTGCCCCGTGGGCGTGGCCACCCAGGACCCAGAGCTGCGCAAGCTCTTCACCGGCCAGCCCGAGCACATCGTGAACCTGTTCCGCTTCCTGGCCGAGGAGCTGCGCGAAATCATGGCCGAGCTGGGTTTCCGCACCATCAACGAGATGGTGGGCCGCCCCGAATTCCTGAAAGTGCGCGAAGGCATCACCCACTGGAAAGCCCGCCACCTCGACCTGAGCGGCATGCTACACCCCGCCGCCAATATCTCCGGCGGTACCCTATATCAGAGCGAAGCGCAGGACCACGGCCTGGCCCACATCCTCGACTGGCAGCTGCTGGAGCACGCCCGCCCGGCCCTGGAGCAGCAGACGCCGGTATTCGGCGAGTTCGAGGTGCAGAACACCGACCGCACCATCGGCACGCTGCTCTCGAATGAGATTGCCAAGCGCTACCATGCCGCCGGCCTGCCCGCCAACACGATTAACTACCGCTTCCGCGGCTCGGCGGGGCAAAGCTTCGGCGCGTTCAGCGTAGCGGGCCTCTCGTTCGCGCTCGAGGGCGAGGCCAACGACTACGTGGGCAAGGGCTTGAGCGGGGCGCGGCTGGCCATTTTCCCCTCCCCCGCCGCTCACTTCGTGCCCGAGCAGAACATCATCATCGGCAACGTGGCGCTGTACGGGGCCACCTCGGGCGCGCTGTTCGTGCGCGGGCAGGCCGGCGAGCGGTTCGCGGTGCGCAACTCCGGCGCCACCGCCGTAGTCGAAGGCGTGGGCGACCACGGCTGCGAGTACATGACCGGCGGCCGCGCCCTCATCCTGGGCCAAACGGGCCGCAACTTCGCCGCCGGCATGAGCGGCGGCATCGCCTGGATTTACGACCCCAACGGCACCTTCCCGGCCAATTGCAACCCCGAAATGGTAGAGCTCGACCCGCTCGACACGGAGGACGAAGACCAGATTCAGGCGCTACTGCGGCAACATGTGGAACTAACCGGCAGTCAGGTTGCGGCCTTCCTGCTGGGCAACTGGGCGGAGGAAGCCGGCAAGTTCGTGAAGGTGTTTCCAAGCGAATACAAGAAGGTACTGGCGAAAGCGCGGTACGCGACGGTGGGGTGAACGATGTAGAGACGCATACTTGCGTCTCGTCGTCCGCGCCGCCTGAACGAGGTAGAGACGCAATATTTTGCGTCTCGTCGTTGAACGACCGGAGCCACGCCAAACCACCTGTAACTACCCTGACTAAACAACATCAGCAACGACGAGACGCAAAATATTGCGCCTATACATCGCCCAACCATCAGCAACGATTGAGACGCAAATATGCGTCTCTACACAGTTCGAGAACATGGCCAACCCCACCGGTTTCAAACAATACGCCCGCGAGCTACCGCCCAAGGCTGCCCCGCAGGAGCGCGTGGCCCACAACCGCGAGTTCGTGGGCACTTACGCCGAAGACCAACTCACCCAGCAGGCGGCCCGCTGCATGGACTGTGGCATCCCCTTCTGCCACTCGGGCTGCCCGCTGGGCAATATCATCCCCGAATTCAACGACGCCGTGCGCGAGGAAAAGTGGGAGGAGGCCTACCAGATTCTGAGCGCCACCAACAATTTCCCCGAGTTCACCGGCCGCATCTGCCCCGCGCCCTGCGAGGCAGCCTGCGTGCTGAGCATCCACAGCAGCCCGGTAGCCATTGAGGAAATCGAGAAGCACATTATTGAAATTGCCTTCGCCAAGGGCTACGTGCAGCCGACGGCGCCGGTGCTGAAATCGGGCCGCACGGTGGCCGTGGTGGGCTCCGGTCCGGCCGGGCTGGCGGCGGCGGCGCAGCTGGCGCGGGCCGGCCACACCGTCACGGTGTTCGAGCGCGACGACCGTCCCGGCGGCCTGCTTCGCTACGGCATCCCCGATTTCAAGCTCGATAAGTGGGTCATCGACCGCCGCATCAAGCTGCTGGAGGACGACGGCATCACGTTCCGCTGCGGCGTCGAAATCGGGCGCGACATCTCGGGGGCCGAGCTCACCGCCGGCTTCGATGCCGTGGTGCTGGCCGGCGGGGCCAGCGTGCCGCGCGACCTGCCCCTGCCCGGCCGCGAGCTGCCGGGCATCTACTTCGCCATGGACTACCTTACCCAGCACAACCGCCGGGTGAGCGAGCTGGGCATCGAAGACGATGAAATCTGGGTGGAAGGCCAGGACGTGGTGGTGATTGGCAGCGGCGACACCGGCTCCGACTGCGTGGGCACGGCCAACCGCCAGCGGGCGCGCTCGGTCACGCAGTTTGCCATGATGCACCAGCCCGGCCCCGAGCGCCCAGCCCACACGCCCTGGCCGCAGGAGCCCCACATTTTCCGCAGCAGCACCTCGCACGAGGAAGGCTGCCAGCGCTACTGGGGCATCAATACCAAAGCCTTCCTGGCTGATGAGCATGGCCAGCTCCGCGCCCTGCGCGTGAGCGACGTGACCTGGGAAACCGACGTCATGGGCCGCCGCATCCGCTTCGAGGAAGTGCCCGATTCGGACCGCGAAATCCCCTGCCAGCGGGTGATGCTGGCCCTGGGCTTCAGCGGCCCCCGCGTGTCGGGCCTCGTGACGGAGCTGGAACTGGCCCTGGACGACTACGGCAACGTGCGCGCCGACGAGCGCGCCTACCGCACTTCGCGCCCCAACGTATTCGTGGCCGGCGACATGCGCCGCGGGCAGTCGCTGGTGGTCTGGGCCATCTCGGAAGGCCGCGAGGCCGCGCGGGAAGTCGACGTGTTCCTGATGGGGAAAACGGCCCTGCCAAGCAAGAATGCGGTAAGCATGTTCGACTGAGCGTACCGGCGTGCTGGCCTCCGTCGAACATACCTACCGCATTCCGGCTTCCGGCTTCCCCAAGCCTTTGCTTTCCCTCAACCAATTACATACGCCTGCTATCAGGCAGTTTTCCAATCAACAGCAACAGGCTATGCCATCAGATGATGGTGCTGACGCCAATTTCCACGTTGCTCTTGTTCCAGTGCTTCTCTTTGGAGTCGGCAATCCAGAAGGCAATGTAGTTGCCGACTTCCTCCGTCGAATACGCGGCTACCGGGCTTAGCTCGGACGTCAGGATGCCGTTATGCAGGGCTTCGTCCACGGCTTCCCGCACCAGCGCCGCTTCTTCGATTAGGTCCAGGTGCTCCAGCAGCATAGCCACCGACAGAATCGTGGCAATCGGGTTGGCAATGCCCTTGCCGGCCGCCTGCGGGTAGGAACCATGAATGGGCTCGAACAGCGCCACCCGCTCGCCGATGGAGGCCGAGGGCAGCAGGCCCATGGACCCGGCAATGACGGAGGCCTCGTCGGAGATGATGTCGCCGAACATATTCTCGGTCAGAATCACGTCGAACTGCGTGGGGTTGAGGATGATCTGCATGGCGGCATTGTCCACGAACAAGTAATCCACCGTCACTTCGGGGTACTGGGCGGCCATTTCGCGCACTTCCTCGCGCCAGAGGCGGGAGGTTTCCAGCACGTTGGCCTTGTCTACCAGCGTGAGGTGGCGGCGACGACCGGCGGCGGCCTGAAACGCCAGGTGCGCGATACGCCGGATTTCGGCGCGGTTGTAGACGCAGTGGTCGTAGGCGCCTTCACCGTCGGGGGTGCGGCCCTTCTCACCGAAGTAGATGCCGCCGGTCAGCTCGCGGAAGATGACCATGTCGGTGCCCTGAATCCGCTCCTTTTTCAAGGGCGAATGGGCCAGCAGCACGTCATAGGCCACCACGGGGCGGATATTGGCAAACAACCCTAGCTCCTTGCGCAACCGCAGCAGGCCCTGTTCGGGGCGCACTTTGGCGCTGGGGTCGTGGTCGTATTTCGGGTCGCCGATGGCACCGAGCAGCACGGCATCGGCGGCGCGGCAGGCGGCGAGGGTTTCATTGGGCAACGGAGTTCCGGTGGCCTCAATGGCGCAGGCACCCATCAAGTGCGAGCTGAGGGCAAAGTGGTGGTCGAAGCGCTCGGCCACGGCCTCCAGCACCTTCACCGCCTGCCGGCACACTTCCGGGCCGATGCCATCGCCGGGCAGCACCGCTATTTTTTTACTTACCATGGTCGTAGTTGCTTAGCAGTTCCAGATTCGGGTTTGTTCGTAAGCTTCGATGGCCGGCTTCTGGCTTACCAGATAGTCGATGTCGTCGTAGCCGTTGATCAGGCACTCTTTTTTATAGGCGTCGAGGTCGAAGTGCACGCTGTCGTTGGTGGCGGGCACATGCAGGGTCTGCTCGGGCAGGTTCACTACGAATTGCATATCAGCATCCTGCGCCACCAGCGCAAACAGGCGGGCCAGCTCCGCATCAGTCATCTGCAGCGGCAACAGGCCGGTGTTCAGCGCGTTGCCGCGGAAGATGTCGGCGAAGTAGCTGGAAATCACCACCCGAAACCCGGCATCGTAGAGAGCCCAGGCGGCGTGCTCCCGGCTGGAGCCGCAGCCGAAGTTCTTGCCGGCCAGCAGTATCCGGCCGCTGTATTTCGGGTCGTTGAGAACGAAATCGGGCTTGGGCGAGCCGTCTGTATTGCGCCGCCAGTCGCAGAAAAGGTTCTCGCCGAAGCCTTCGCGCGTAGTCGCCTTCAGAAAGCGGGCCGGAATAATCTGGTCCGTATCGATGTTCTCGAGCGGCAGCGGCACGGCGGCGGAATGCAGGGTCTGGAATTTTTCCATTGGGGGTAGCGACGAAATCGACTGTCATCCTGAGCTTGCGAAGGATCTTATCAGGTCAGAACGATGTGCGGTAATTCAAGTAACTCAGCCGTGATAAGATCCTTCGCAAGCTCAGGATGACAGATTTAACTCAATTCAAATACTGCGTGATGTCCACAATCTTACCCTGCACCGCCGTAATTGCCGCCACCAGCGGACTCGCCAGCAGCGTGCGAGAGCCGGGGCCCTGGCGGCCTTCGAAGTTGCGGTTGGAGGTGGCCACGCAGTAAGTGCCGGCCGGGATTTTGTCCTCGTTCATGGCCAGGCAGGCGCTGCAGCCGGGCTCGCGCAGCTCGAAGCCGGCGGCGGCAAGCACCTTATCCAGGCCCTCGGCAATGGCCTGCTGCTTCACTTGCCTGGAGCCGGGCACGATGATGGCCTCGACGTGCCCGGCCTTCTGCTTGCCCCGCACGTAGGCCGCCACCGCCCGCAGATCCTCGATGCGCGAGTTGGTGCAGCTGCCGATGAATACGTAGTTGATTTGCTTGCCCAGCAGCGATTCGCCGCGCTGAAAGCCCATGTACTGCAGCGCCTTGTCGAAGCTTTCGGCCTCGCCGGCCGGCACCTCGCCGGGGATACGGCCGGTCAGGGCGATGCCCATCCCAGGGTTGGTGCCGTAGGTTATCATCGGCGGAATATCGGCCGCCGCAAAATGGTGCTCGGCCTCAAATACCGCGTCGTCGTCGGAATACAGGGTTTGCCAGTAGGCCACGGCCTGGTCCCAGGCAGCTTCCTTTGGGGCGTATGGCCGGCCCTGCACGTAGGCAAACGTCGTTTCGTCGGGTGCAATCAGGCCGCCGCGGGCGCCCATTTCGATGCTCATGTTGCAGACCGTCATGCGGCCTTCCATGCTCAGAGCGCGCACGGCGCTGCCGGCGTACTCCACGAAGTAGCCGGTGGCCCCGCCGGTGCCAAGCTGTGAAATCACATACAGAATCAGGTCTTTGGCTGTGACGCCGGGCCGCAGCTCGCCGTCCACGGTGATGCGCATGCGTTGTGGCCGGCTCAGCAGCAGGCACTGAGTGGCCATCACCTGGGCCACCTGGCTGGTACCGATGCCAAAGGCCACCGCCCCAAACGCGCCGTGGGTTGAGGTGTGGCTGTCGCCGCACACGATGGTGGTGCCGGGCAGCGTGAGCCCCAGCTCCGGCCCGATAACGTGCACGATGCCCTGGCGGGCGTGGCCCAGGCCGTAGAGCTCCACACCGTATTTGGTGCAGTTCGCGGTCAGCGTGTCCACCTGCGAGCGGCTCAGCGGCTCCTCAATGGGCAGGTGCTGGTTGCGGGTGGGCACGTTGTGGTCGGCGGTGGCCAGGATGCGCGCCGGACGGAACAGCGGCAGGCCGCGGGCCTGCAGCTCGTCGAAGGCCTGCGGGCTGGTCACCTCGTGAATGAGGTGGCGGTCAACGTACACGACGTCCAGGCCGCCGGGCGCGGCTTTCACCACGTGCGCCTCCCAGATTTTATCGAATAAGGACTTGGCCATGTTATGGGGTATTTGTCATGCTGAGCGTAGCGGAGCGTAGTCGAAGTATCTCTACCGCCTCGTTGCAGAGGGAATCAGACGAAGCGGTAGAGATGCTTCGGCAAGCTCAGCATGACGTTCGGGTTGCATGACGTTCGGGTTGCGTGACGTTTTACTAGCCGATGATTATCAGTTTTTCCTGTTCCACCAGCTCGTGCAAATCCTGGTCTACCACTTCGCGCTTGCGGTCAGCCAGGGTCAGAAAGCAGGCATAAGCATGGTTTAGGGCGGTTTTCTCGAAATCGTAGCCCAGTTTCTGGAGGCGGTAGGCCAGGGCGGCGCGGCCGGAGCGGGCCGTCAGCACGATGGACGAATCGGCCACGCCCACCTCGCGCGGGTCGATGATTTCGTAGGTTTCGCGGTGCTTGATGATGCCGTCCTGGTGGATGCCGCTGCTGTGCGAAAAGGCGTTGGCGCCCACAATGGCCTTGTTGGGCTGCACGGGCATGGTCATCAGGTGCGAGACCATGGCCGAGGTTTCGGCCAGCAGGCGGGTGTTGATGCGGGTTTCGAGGCCGAGGTAAGGGTGCTGGCGCAGAATCATCACCACTTCCTCCAGGGCCGTGTTGCCGGCCCGCTCCCCCACCCCGTTTATGGTGCACTCAATCTGGCGGGCGCCGTTCATCACGCCCGCTACGGAGTTGGCGGTGGCCAAACCCAGGTCGTTGTGGCAGTGCGTGGAGAGGCGCACGGTATGGATGCCGCGCACGTTTTCGTGCAGGTACCTGATTTTAGCGCCGTATTCCTCGGGCAGGCAGTAGCCGGTGGTGTCGGGGATGTTGAGCACGGTGGCGCCGGCCCGGATGGCGGCCTCGCACACGCGGGCCAGGAACTCGTTGTCGGTGCGGCCGGCGTCCTCGGCGTAGAACTCCACGTCTTCCACGAAGCTCTTGGCGAGCTGCACGGCAGCCACGGCGCGGGCCAGCACGTCGGCGCGGGTGGTGCAGAGCTTGTGCTGAATGTGCACGTCGGAGGTGCCGATGCCGGTGTGGATGCGCGGATAGCGGGCCGGCCGCAGGGCCTCGGCGGCTATGCGGATGTCGTTTTCCACGGCGCGGGAGAGGCCGCAGACGGTGGCCTCGCGGGTCTGGGCGGCAATGGCCTGCACGGCGGCAAAGTCGCCGGGGCTGGATACCGGGAAGCCGGCCTCGATGACGTCGACGCCGAGCTGCTCCAGCTGCCGGGCAATGAGAAGCTTCTCGTCCTTGTTTAGCTTGCACCCCGGCACCTGTTCGCCGTCGCGGAGCGTGGTATCGAAGATGTGAATTTGCTGGGTTGCCATGCGGAAGTAGCCTCGTGAAACCGGACTGGAAATAGGAATCTACCCGCAAGTAGGGCGCTGCCCTGCCGCCTCAAAACTCTTTTTTCACGCATTTCATTATTTCCAACCACCCGCCAGCCCACAATAACCTTCTATCCATCAGCATATTATCAACGCCGCTTGTACAATGCCTAACAAAAGCCAGGAGCCGGTATTTCAGCTGATCAAGAGCCTGACGAGGTCGGAGAAGCGCCATTTCCGGCTGTCCACCAGCCGGGCCGGCGCCACCGACGACCTGAAGTTTCTGCTGCTGTTCGACGCCCTCGACGCCCTGGACACCTACGACGACACGCTGGTGCTGGCGCAGGTGCCCAGCCTACGGCGCGTGCAGCTGGCCAACCTCAAGGCCAACCTTTACCGGCAGGTACTCTCCAGCCTGCGCGTGTACCACGCCGGCCAGAACCCCGACATTCAGCTCCACGAGCAGCTCGACTACGCCCGGGTGCTCTACAACAAGGGCTTCTACCAGCAGGCCCTCCGCATGCTCGACAAGGTGAAACAGGCCGCCCGGCAGGCCGAGATGCCGCACATTGTGCTGCTGGCCCTGGATTTCGAGAAGCTCATCGAAAGCCAGTACATCACGCGCAGCCTGGAAGGCCGGGCCGAAACCCTTACGGCCGAGGCCACCGACACGGTAGCGCACCTAACCAAAATGCACGCCCTGAGTAACGCCTCTCTGCGCCTCTACGGCCTCTACCTGAAGGCCGGCCACGCCCGCAACCGCACTGACCACGAGCAGATAACGGCCTTTTTCCGCACGCACCTGCCCCCGCACGAAGACCAGCAGGGCAACTTTTTCGAGAAGCTCTACTTCTACCAGGCCCACGTCTGGTACCACACCCTCGACCAGGACTTCCGGGCCGGCTACCGCTATGCCCAGAAGTGGGTGGATTTGTTTGAGCAGGCCCCCCACATGAAGGACCTGCAGGCCATGCTTTACATCAAGGGCCTACACAACCTGCTGGCCTCGCTTTACAACCTACTGTACTACAGCAAGTTCATTCAGGTATTGCGCACGCTGGAGGAGTTTGCCGCCAGCCAGACCCGACGCAGCAGCCCCAACACCGAAATTCTGCTGTTTCAGTACCTCTACACCAACCGCATCAACGCCTACTTCCTCGAAGGGCGCTTCACGGCCGGGCTCGACATGGTGCCGGAGCTGCTGGAGCAGTTGGAGCGCTACAAGCCCCAGCTGGACATGCACCGCACGCTAGTGTTCTACTACAAAATCGCCAGCCTGTATTTCGGTAGCGGCCGCTACGAGAAGGCCATCGAGTACCTGAGCCTGATCATCCAGCACAAAGACCAGAGCCTGCGCGAAGACCTGCAGTGCTTTGCCCGCATTCTGAGCCTGATTGCCCACTACGAAGCCGGCGACGACGCCAGCCTCGACTACCAGATCCGGTCGGTGTACCATTTCCTGGGCAAGATGAACGACCAGCAGCCCATGCAGGTGGAGATTTTCCGGTTTCTGCGCACCGTGGGCAGCATCGCGCCGCAGCAGGTGCGGGAGGCCTTCGCGCAGCTCCGCCACCAGCTCACGGCCATTGCCGCCCGCCCCTACGAAAGCCGCCCGTTTCTGTACCTCGACATCATTTCGTGGCTGGACAGCAAGATTGAGGGCGTGCCGGTGCAGGAAATCATGCAGCGCAAGTTCCGGCTGATGAAGTAGTCTAGTAAAGACGCGACACTTCGCGTCTCCTCGTTGAACGACTCAGGCCAAACAACCTCAGCAACGACGAAACGCGAAGTGTCGCGTCTCTACACCGTTCAAACGCTGCACAAAAAAAGCCGGCTCCATCAGGAGCCGGCTTTGCTGCTTTTAATACGTCGCTGCTACTTCAGTACAGAGGCCAGCTTGGCTTCCAGAGCTTCGCCGCGCAGGTTTTTACCGATGATGCGACCCTGCGGGTCGAGCAGCACCGAGGCCGGAATGGACTTGACGCTGTAGGTCTGGCCGGCGGCCGACTCCCAGCCTTTCAGGTCCGAGACGTGCTTCCAGATGAGGCCATCGGCTTCGATGGCCTTCAGCCACTTGCCGCGGTCCTGGTCGAAGCTCACGCCATAGATTTCAAAGCCTTTGCCCTTGTACTTGTTGTAGGCGCGCACCACGTTGGGGTTTTCGCGACGGCAGGGGCCGCACCAGCTGGCCCAGAAGTCAATCAGCACATATTTGCCGCGCAGGCTGCTCAGCGGCAGCGGCTTGCCATCGGGGGCCAGCAGGCTGATTTCGGGAGCGGCGGCGCCTACGGCCGTGCTGCGCATGGGCTCAACCTTGGCTACCAGCGCCTTGGTGTAGCGCGAGTCGGGCAGCGTAGTTTTGAACTGCGTGGTCATGGAATCCACGAAACCGAACTGCTCCTCTGCATTAATCAGGTTGGCCACCACGAAGGCCGACACCACCGACTTGGGGTTCTGCTGCACCAGCGCCTTAATGCTCTTAGTGCTGCGGGCCTGCGCGTCGTAGAACATCTTCTCGATGGCCTGCATGGAGTCGGTGCGGTTGGCGGCGGCGTTCAGGTTGTAGCGCGCTTCCAGCTGGCTCATCTGGCCCTTCGACTGCTGCATGGTGCGGTTGAGCTGCTGCAGCAACTCTGAATCTTTGGAGCCCTTTACGGTGTAAGTTTCGGCCAGCTTCTGGGCGTCGCCGGACAGCTCCACGCGGCTGCTGTTGCTCAGGGCCAGCAGCACCTGGCTCTGGTCGGTGGTTTTCACCTGGTAGAGGCCGGGCTCGGGCACGGTGCCCGTGAAGCGGAAATTGCCCTTTTCGTCGAGGGTAGCCGTGTCGCGCGAGATGAACTGGGTTTCGCCCAGCTCAGCCAGGTAGAGCTTGGTGCCGGCCGGGGCGTTGGTAAGCTGGCCGCTGAGCTGGTAGCCGGTGCCATCGGTGGTGCCGGCGGTGGGCGGCGTGTTCTTGGTGCAGGCATTGGCCATGCCCAGCACAGCGCCAACAATCAGCAGACTCTTCATTTTCAGCATATTCAGAAGAAAAACCGGCCGAGTGCCGGCAGTTAGGTGGGCAAAGGACGACCGTTGCCGCTGCAAGTTGCCACTTTCAACCGGATTTGGGAAAAGCGCGGCCGGTTGAGGCCCACAACAAGACTGCGCCGGCCCCGGTTCGCATTTCCCACTCGAAATACGCTTCACTCCTGCTGAGCTGCTGCCTGCGCGCTGATGATGTCAATACCGTTGCGGCTTTTTCGCTTTCAAGGCATCAGTTCTGCCAGCTTTTTGGTCAGGTCTTCGCCGCGCAGGTCTTTGGCAATAATGCGGCCCTGCGGGTCAAGCAAAAACGACGAAGGAAACTTGTAGATGTTATACGCTGTGCTGGCCACGCTGGTGTCGGAGGGCTCGTCGCGCACCTGCGGCCACGGCAGGCCATCTTTCTGCATGGCAGCCAGCCAGGCTTCTTTTTTACTGTCGACCGACACGCCATATATCTCAAAGCCTTTACCCCGAAACTGCTGATAGGTGCGTACCAACGCGGGGTTTTCCTGCCGGCAGGGGCCGCACCAGCTGGCCCAGAAGTCAATCAGCACGTACTTGCCGCGCAGACTGCTGAGGGCCAACGGCGCGCCTGCTGGCGTTGGCAGCAGAATTTCAGGCGCCAATCGACCAACGGCCGTGGTTTGGCGCATGCTTTGGTAGCGCTGCAGTTGCTGCGTGTGGGGCGACGCCGGCCACTGCCGCACGTAGCGGGTGGTGGCCGAATCCAGGAACGCTACTTCGGCCGGGGCATCAGTGCCACTCAGGAAGGTGGCCGCCACGTAGGGTGCCACGTACGACGCCTGCCCGGCCACGCGCTGGGCGGCCGCCCTGAACGCCCCAAACGTAGCATCCCACTCCTGCCCAATGCGGCGGAGGGCGGCTGTATCGGTGGTGACGGCACGGCGTTGCACCAATGTGTCGATGTGAGCCATCAGGCGGAACTGCTCCTGGTGCATGCGAGCCAGTTCGGCCGCTTCCGGGGTGCCTGTAATATCGCTGGTGCCCCGGAGCTGGGTGGCGTCGGCACGCAGCTGCAACTGGCTGCCGGGCGCCAGGGCTACGTCGGTGGTCCGGCGCTGGCCGGCTACCCGCAGGCTATATACCCCCGGGCCCGCTACCGTGCCTCGCAGCTGGAAACGGCCTTTCGCATCCGTTCGGGCCGAGTCTATCGGCATGGCTTGCCCGGTTTGGTCGTCGATGAGAAGCACCCGCGTACCAGCCGGGGCGTTGGTGAGCTGGCCACGCACCTGATAATTGGGAGCCGGGCGGCGGGGCTGCTGTGCAACGGCTTCAGTAGACGCTGCCACCAGGGAGGCCAGCGCCACTATTCGAATGAAATACTGCATCAGAGATAAAAATAAGATCAGGTAAAAAAACACCCCCTGTTAATTGAGCTCAATTAACAGGGGGTGCGTTGCATGCGTCGTTGCTTTCGCCAGGTTTACGCGTCGAGTTTCTGGCGCAACAGCTGGTTGGCCATTTTGGGGTCGGCTTTACCGCCGGTGAGCTTCATCAGCTCGCCCATAAACATGCCCGTCAGGCTCTTTTTGCCGGCGCGGTACTCAGCCACCTTGGCCGGGTTGGCGTCAAGCACCTGCTGAATCATAGCTTCCAGCGCGCCGGAATCCGACTGCTGGAGCAGGCCCTGCGCCTCGGCGGCGGCGGCGGCGGTGTGCGTGGGGTTGTCAAGCAGGAACGGGAACAGCTGCTTGCTGGCCACCGACTGGCCCACTTTGTTGTCGTCGATGAGCTGGATGATGTCGGCCAGGTGCTGGGTGGTGAGCGGGAACTGGTCCAGCGTGAGGGCGCGCTCGTTGAGGTAGGCTTTCACGGGGCCCGTCACCCAGTTGGCGGCGGCTTTGGCGTTGGACGTGAGGCGGGTCAGCTCGTCAAAGAACAGGGCCACTTCTTTCTCAGCCGTGAGCACCGTAGCATCGTAGTCGGAGAGGCCCAGCTCGCCGGTGAAACGGGCGTAGAGCTGCGACGGCAGGGCCGGCAGCTCGCTCTGCACGCGGTGCAGCCACTCGTCGGAAATGATGACCGGCGGCAGGTCGGGCTCCGGGAAGTACCGGTAGTCGTTCATGGTTTCCTTGCTGCGCTGGCCGTTGGTGGTACCGGTCTGCGCGTCGAAACCGCGGGTTTCGCTGTCGATGATTTCGCCGGCTTCCACCAGCGCAATCTGACGCTCAATTTCGTACTCGATGGCCCGCTGCACGTTGCGGAAGGAGTTCATGTTTTTCACCTCCACCTTCACGCCGAACTGGGTGGCATCCTTGCGCATCACCGAAATATTGGCGTCGCAGCGCAAAGAGCCTTCCTCCATGTTGCCGTCGCAGATGCCCAGGTACTCCACCAGCTTCTTGATTTCGGCCAGGTAGGCGTAGGCTTCCTCGGCGTTCCGGATGTCGGGCTCACTCACGATTTCGATGAGCGGCACGCCGGCCCGGTTCAAGTCCACGAGGGTTTCCACCTCGCCGGCCAGGTGCATGCTCTTGCCCGCGTCCTCCTCCATGTGGATGCGCGTCACCCCGATTTTCTTCACCGAGCCATCCGCCAGCCGGATATCGACGTGGCCATCGTGGCAGATCGGGGTTTTGTCCTGGGTGATTTGGTAGCCCTTCGGCAGGTCGGGGTAGAAGTAGTTTTTGCGCGCAAACAGGTTGTCGCGGCGGATGTGGCAGTTGGTAGCCAGACCCATTTTCATGGCAAACTCCACGGCCGAGTAGTTCACCTTGGGCAACGTGCCGGGGTGGCCCAGCGTGATGACGCTCAGGTTGTTATTGGGCAAAGCGCCGTACTCGTTTTCGTCGGAGGAGTACATTTTGCTGCGCGTGAGCAGCTGGGCGTGTACTTCGAGGCCAATGACGGGCTGGTATTTGGATTTGATGCTGTCGTCCATAAGAGGGAATTGGGCGGGTTGGCCGCCGGGGCCGCAAGTTAAAACTATCTGCCCAAGAAAAACTGTCATCCTGAGCAAAGCGAAGGACCTTAGCACGTAGGCGCCGCTGCCGTGACAACGACCCGCTCCCACGTGCTAAGGTCCTTCGCTTCGCTCAGGATGAAGATAATAAGGCTAGTCGTTGAAGACTGGGATGTAGGCGGCCTGGAAGTTGTTGGCGGCGCGATTGTAGGCGTCCATCAGCTTGCTGTTCTGAGCGTTATAGGCCTTAATGTAGCCGTTGAAGGTATCCACGTCCACTTTGGTGAGCTTGTCTTTGTTCTCGATGAGCTCGGTCATCTTTTTGAACTGGTTGGCGCTCCAGATCAGGTAGAACTTGGCGTAGTCGCGGGTGGCGTCGCGGTACTGAGTGTCTTTGCCGCGGAAGGCGGGCACGGCGTTGAGCTCGGCCAGGGCCTTGTCGGTTTCGGCGGCCAGCAGCACGCGGGCGGCCTCGAAGTCGGCGGCGTTCTGGGCATTGAGGCCATCGGTGAGCTTGGCGTTGGCCTTTTCCACCCGGAAGAACGCCAGAAATACCTTGTGCTGGTAGGTGTTCACCTCCGACACCTGCCGGATGACGGCGCTCATCTTGCGGGCTTCGGCGTCTTCGCTCATGGTCATTTTGTAGCGCCCCGCAAAGCGCTTCTGCGCGGCTTCTACACTGTCGCCGGCCACTTCCAGCTTCTGCTCGGCGGCCTCCACGGCGTCGAAGTAGCGCTGCATGGCCTCCAGGCTCTGCGTGCGGTTGGCGGCCAGCGAGTTCACCTGCTTATAATCGGCGGCATATACGTCCAGCATCTGCTGAAATGCGGCTTTGGCCCGGTCGCGGAACTCGGTGTTGCCCTCGTAGCCGGGCATGTGCGAGATTTTAGCCAGCGAGGCTTTGTTCTGGGCTACCACATCCTGGCGGCGGGCCTCAATCTTACGCTCGTTTTCGCTGTGGGCAGCCTTGCTGATGTAGCGCAGGTTTTTCTTCTGCATGATCAGCTGTTCGGCCACAATGGCGTTGTTGTAGGCGCCGGGGTCGGTGAAGGCCTGCCCGGAAGCGGTGGTGGAAACGGCCGCCAACAGGATGGCCGCAGCAAGGGTAGAAATGCGCATAGCGTAATAGTGAGGGTGAGAAAACGGAAGAAATCAGCGAAGGGCAAACGTCACCGGCAGCGTGAAAAACACGTCTACCGGCTCTCCGTCGAGGCGGCCGGGTGTCCAGCTGCGGAGGCTGTTCACTACGCGCAGGGCTTCAGCGTCAAGCAGCGGGCTTACATGCTGGCGCACCCGGGCCTGCTGCACGGTGCCGTTCCGATCAATCACAAAATCGACCAGCACCTTCCCGTGCTCATCGTGGCGTATCGCTTCCTTGGGGTAGCGGGTGCGGCTGCCGATGGTTTGCAGCAGCACAGATAGGCCGCCAGCATATTCCGGGAACTGGATGTAATTGAAAAAGGCCACCGGCTGACCATCGGGCCCGAAGCACTCGGCTTTCACGGACTGGCCGTGCGCATAGTCTTCCCGGCGGCGCAGTGTCCCGTTGGGATAGTAGGTCAGGAGCTGGCCGTGACGCTGGTCGTTTACGAAATGGTCCACGGCCTGCACTTGGCCGTTTTCAAACCAGCGGGTATGGGTGCCGTGCAGCTCCTGCTTACTGAGATTCTGGCAGGGCAGCTCTTCCTGCTGCTGCCCGCTGGCGTAGTAGCGCCGGATGATGCCGGCACCGTTCGGGCCGGCCACCGTATCGGTGCGCAGCTGGTAGCCGCTGCCAAAGCCCGCGCTGCTATGGTTGCCGGGCTGGGCGCTGAAGTAAGCGTTAAGACTTTGGGCTCCGGCCGGGGCCTGCTGGGCATAGGCAGCGCTGCTGCCCGTCAGCCACAGGGCAAATAGGATTCGTTTCACGCGGGGAATACTGGATAATAATAGACACAGCAGCGCCCGCAGCCGACTGGCTTGGCAATCTGCTCAGCCAAAATTACAGTCTTGCCGCTAAATCACAAATTCCGGTAAACCGGCCGGAGCTTCCCCACTTATTCTGCCGGAAACAGCAGCGTGAACGTAGTGCCGCGCCCCAACTCACTGGCCACGGCCAGCTCAATGGCCAGCAGCGCGCAGGCCCGGGCCACGATGGACAGGCCCAGCCCGGTGCCCCCAATTTCCTTGTGCGCCAAGGCGTCGGAGCGGTACAGCGGGTCGAAGATGCGGCCCAGGTCTTCGGGCCGGATGCCGATGCCCTGGTCGGAGATGGTGCAGCGCTGGCGGGCGCCGGCCTCGGCCAGCGCCACCGTGATGGTGGAGCCGGCCGGCGAGTATTTCACGGCGTTGTCCAGCAGGTTGTCCAGAATCAAATCCACCAAGTAGGGGTCGGAGTGGATGGGCGGCGTGTCGGCGTCCTGCACGTCGACCCGGATGCGGCGGGCCTCCAGGGCGGCGCGGCGGCGGTGCAGCACATCGTGCACGCTACTGAGCACGGGCAGCTCTTGGCGGTGCTCAGCCTGGGGGGCGCTGTCGAAGCGGGCCAGCAGCAGCAGCTGGTCCACGAGGTGCGTGAGACGGTTGATTTCCTGAATGCTGAGCGTGATATTCTCGACGTACTCGGCGGCGCTGCGGGGCTTGCGCACCAGCACTTCCAGCGTGCCCTTGAGCACGGCCAGCGGTGTGCGCAGCTCGTGCGAAGCGTCGGCCGTGAACTGTTTTTCGCGGACCACGGCTTTTTCCATGCGTTCCAGCAGCCGGTTGATGGCCGAGGCCAGCGTGTGCAGCTCGTCGGGGCGGGGCGGCAGGGCAATGCGCTCGGCCAGGTTGCTCTGAGTGATGCGGTTGGTGGTGGCCGTGATGGCCGCAATGGGCGAAATACTGCGCCCCGCCAGCAGCCGCGCAATGCCAAACAGCACCAGCAGCACCACCGGAAATGAGCCCAGCAGCACCGTTTCCAGGCTCCGCAGCACGTGCCGCGCCGACTCCGAGGAAACGGCCGCCAGCAGGTAGCCCACCGGCCGGCCGCTGCGCAGCACCGGCTCCTGCAGCTGCCGGATGGCCGCCCCGCGCAGCTGCGCGTTCAGCGGGCTGTGGCCGTCAGCGGCCGGGTCGAACTCCAGGCGGGCGCTGTTGAGGTTGGGCGAGCGGTCCGTGGCGCGGCCCTGCAGGTCGGCCACCTGAATAAACACCGGATTCACCTGCACTTCGCGGTGCTCCCGCTCCTGCCACTCCTGCTTGCGGGCAAACCGCATCCGGCCGCCATCCACCACCAGCTCCCGCATGTGCTTGGCCACCTCGAAGCGCAGGCTGCCATCCAGCTCCGCATACACCTGGTTTTTCACCACGCCATACACCACGCCATACACCACCGCCACCAGCAGCGCCGTAGCTAGTATGTAGTGCAGCGCAATCCGGTTTTTGAAGGTGAAGGGCATTTTTTGGGTGATGAGGTGACAGGTAAAGTAAGAACGTCATTCCGAGCGCAGCGAGGAATCTCGCGTGCTGATGTTGCAATGGTAATCCTGTGTCAGCAGGCGAGATGCTTCGCTGCACTCGGAATGACGTTCTTCCTTGGCACCTCATCACCAAAAACTAAAAACCTAATCCCGGGCGACGTAGCCGATGCCGCGGATGGTTTGCAGGTAGTCATCGTCTTTGCTGAAACCCAGCTTTTTACGGAGCGCATTCATGTACACGTCGATGACGCCGGTGTTGTACTCGAAGTGAATATCCCAGACGTTTTCGATGATGCTCTGGCGGCGGCAGACCTTGCCTTTGTGGCGGAGCAGGTACTCCAGCAGCGCAAACTCCTTCTGGGTGAGGGCAATTTCCTGCTGGTCTTTGTAGACCTGATGCGTGCCCACATCCAGCACAATGGGGCCGACCGTGAAACGCTCCGCTTCGCCGGTAGCGGCCGGTGCCGGGCGCAGCTGCACCCGGATGCGCTCCAGCAGCTCCTCGAAATGAAACGGCTTCTTGATGTAGTCGTTGGCGCCGGCCTGCAGGCCCGCCACGGTGTCGGGCACGGTGTCTTTGGCAGTGAGGAAAATCAGGGGCGTGGTGTCGCCGGTGGCTCGCAGCTGCCGGCACAGCTCCAGCCCGGTGAGGCCGGGCAGCATCCAATCCACCAGCAGCAGGTCGTAGTGGCCGGTGAGGGCCTGGGTCAGGCCGGCGGTGCCGTTGTCGGCCACGTCCACGGCAAAGCCCTCTTCTTCCAGGCCCTGCTTCAGGAAGCGGGCAATGCCGGGCTCGTCTTCGATTACCAGAATATGCATAGAGACAGGGAAACGAAAAGGCGGGCGGCCGCAGCCGGGAGGCGTGAAACAGTCTGCGAACCTAACCACAAACCCGGCGGCAAGATGCCGGCCGCAGGCCGCAAACCGGCATTTTAAGAAACTCTTAAGCTGCGCTTAAGGCTCCGTTAAGGCCGGGTGCCGTTCTTTGCAGCACCAACGCTGGCTTCGTCAGCGCCAGTCTCCGGCATGAAAATCCTCGTTTCCCTGTTCCTGAGTGTGCTTATGCTGGCCAGCAGCCTGCTGCCCCGCCACGACCTGGCCGAGCTGGGCCGGCTGCCCCACCTGCTGGAGCACTACCGCCAGCATCAGGCCCAGGCCGGCACCCTCAGCTTCGGCGAGTTTCTGGCGCTGCACTACGGCAGCGCGGGCCGCCAGGCGCACTCCGGCCGCACCCCCACCGAGCACCACGGCCTACCCCTGCACGACTGCCACCACGCCGCCGTGCCGATGGTGTGCGCGCTGCCCACGGCGCTGGTGCTGCCCGTGGCTTTTGCCAGCTGGCCCGCACCGGCCTACCAGCCGGCCGCCCACCCCTGCTGCCCCAGCGGCCACGCCTCGGGCCGCTGGCAGCCGCCCTGCGCCTAGCGCAGTGTGCCCGGCACTACTTTGGTGGCGCCTCCCTACCCACGTTTTATTTCCTGCCTGCTGCGTTTCTTCGGGAGTCTGCCCGTAGAGCAGGCTACCCCTGAACGCGCCTGGCCATTGAGCCGGGCGGCAAAGCAGGCGCTGCTTTCGGCCGCGCCTGCAGGGCTGTGCCGGCCTGCTGCCAGCGCCCCAGCCAGCTTCCTTTTTTTCTTCTACCCGACTTCTGATGCTTTCTAAAATCATAGCCGCCAGTATCCGCAACAAGCTGATGGTGGTGCTGATGGTGGTGGCCCTGGTGGGCTGGGGCGGCTACTCGGCCCTGCACCTGCCCCTCGACGCCATTCCCGACGTGACCAACAACCAGGTGCAGGTCATCACCCAGAGCTCCGCACTGGCGGCGCAGGAAGTGGAGCAGCTGCTCACGGTGCCGCTGGAGCTGCAGCTGCGCACTATTCCCGGCGTCACGGAAATCCGCTCGATTTCCCGCTTCGGGCTGTCGGTGATTACCGTGGTGTTCGACGACGAGGTGCCCACGCTCCAGACCCGGCAGCTGGTGGCCGAGAAGCTGACCTCCGCCCAACCCGACCTTGGCGACAACGCCCGCCCCCAGATGGCCCCGATTACCACCGGCCTGGGCGAGATTTTCCAGTACAGCATCCGGGTGAAGAAGGGCTACGAAAGCCGCTACTCGCTCAGCGCCCTGCGCGACGTGCAGGACTGGCTGGTGAAGCGCCAGCTGGCCGGCGTGCCCGGCGTGGTGGACGTGAGCAGCTTCGGCGGCATGGTGCGCCAGTACGAGGTGAGCGTCAGCCCCGACCGCCTCAACGCGGCCGGCGTAACCATGCCCGAGCTGTTCACGGCCCTGCAGGACAACAACGCCAACACCGGCGGCAGCTACCTGGAGCGCGGCCCCAACGCCTACTTTATCCGGGGCGAAGGCCGCGTGAACTCGCTGCAGGACATCGGCGCCATCGTCATCAAGCAGGCCAGCCAGAACGCGCCACTGCTGGTGCGCGACGTGGCCGATGTGCGCTTCGGGCACTCGGTGCGCTACGGCGCCATGACCCGCAACGGCCAGGGCGAAACCGTGGGCGGCATTGTGCTGATGCTGAAAGGTGCCAGCTCCGAGCAAACCATCAAGGGCGTGAAGGAGCGGGTGGCCGAAATCGAGAAAACCCTGCCGGCCGGCCTGGAAATCCTGCCCTTCCTGGACCGCACCAAGCTCATCGACAAGGCCATCGAAACCGTGAGCCGCAACCTGCTCGAAGGCGCCGTGATTGTGCTGATGGTACTGCTGGTGCTGCTCGGCAACTGGCGCGCCGGGCTGGTGGTAGCCTCCATGATTCCGCTGTGCATGCTGTTTGCGCTGGGCATGATGCGCACGTTCGGCGTGTCGGCCAACCTAATGAGTTTAGGCGCGCTGGACTTCGGGCTGATCGTTGATGGGGCCGTGATTATCGTGGAAGCCATGATCTTCCACATCGTGCACTTCCGGGCCCAGACCGAGCACGAAACCATGGACCAGGTGGCCGAAACGGCCGCCACCCGCCTCATGCGCTCGGCCTTGTTCGGGCAGCTCATCATCCTCATCGTGTACTTCCCCATTCTGGCTTTGAGCGGCATCGAGGGCAAGATGTTCCGGCCCATGGCCCTGACCGTGAGCTTCGCCATTATGGGCGCCATGCTGCTGTGCCTCACCTACGTGCCGGCCGTGTCGGCGTGGGCCCTGCGCAAAGACATCAAGGAGGAAGGCACCCTCGCCGACCGCATCATGAAGTTTCTGTACCGCGGCTACAAGCCCCTGATTGAGGGCGCCCTGCGGCTGCGCGGGGCGGTGGTGGTAGCGGCCGTGGCCCTGCTGGTGCTGGCCGGCTGGCTGTTTTCGCGCATGGGCGGCGAGTTTATTCCACAGCTCGATGAAGGCGACTTCGCCGTAAACGTCACGCTGGCCCCCGGCTCGTCGCTGAGCCAGAGCATTGCCGCCACCACCCAGGTGCAGCAGATTCTGCTGAAGAACTTCCCTGAGGTGGTGCAGGTGGTAGGCAAAATCGGCACTTCCGAAATCCCCACCGACCCCATGTCGTTTGAAGACTCCGACCAGATGGTGATTCTCAAAGACCAGAAAGACTGGACCTCGGCGCACTCCCGCGAGGAGCTGGCCGACAAGATGCAGCAGGCCCTGGCCGGCGTGCCGGGCGTGAGCATGGAGTTTCAGCAGCCCATTCAGATGCGCTTCAACGAGCTGATTTCGGGGGCCAAGTCAGATATCAGCATCAAAATCTATGGTGACGACTTAGCGCTACTCTTCGAGAAGGCCAACCAGGCCGCCGCCCTCATCCGCCCGCTGGCCGGCGTCGGCGACCTGAAAGTGGAGCAGATTGCGGCCCTGCCGCAACTGCGCGTGACTTATGACCGCCAGAAAATGGCTCAGTACGGCCTGCGCATCGCCGACCTGAACGCGCTGCTGCGCACCTCGTTTGCCGGCGACGTGGCCGGCCAAGTGTACGAAGGCGAGCGGCGCTACGACCTGGTGGTGCGCCTCGACAGCGCCAGCCGCCAGGGCCTGCAGGACCTGCGCAACCTCTACGTGGATACGCCAACGGGCCAGAAAATCCCGCTGGAGGAAGTGGCCACCGTGGCCTACCGCAGCGCCCCGGCTCAGATTTCGCGCGACGACGCCCGCCGCCGCATCAACATCGGGGTGAACGTGCGCGGCCGCGACGTGCAGAGCCTGGTGGAGGAAATTCAGGGCCGGCTGGACAAGGGCCTGAAGCTGCCCGCCGGCTACACCATCAAATACGGCGGCGCCTTCGAGAACCTGCAGCAGGCCAAGGCCCGCCTGAGTGTGGTGGTGCCCATTTCGCTGGCTTTGATTTTCCTGCTGCTTTATCTGTCGTTTCAGTCGGTGAAGCAGGCGGCCCTGATTTTTACGGGTATTCCGCTGGCCACTATCGGCGGCATTCTGGCGCTGTGGCTGCGCGGGATGCCGTTCAGCATTTCGGCCGGCGTGGGCTTTATTGCGCTGTTTGGGGTGGCCGTGCTCAACGGCATCGTGCTGGTGGCCAGCCTCAACGAGCTGGCCCTGGAAGGCGTGCGCAACGTGCGCGAGCGGGTCATGCGGGCCACCGCCGAGCGGTTCCGGCCGGTGCTGCTCACGGCTTCAGTAGCCTCGCTGGGCTTCCTGCCGATGGCCCTGAGCACCTCGGCCGGCGCCGAGGTGCAGAAGCCGCTGGCTACCGTCGTCATCGGTGGGCTGATTACGGCCACGCTGCTCACGCTGCTGGTGCTGCCGGTACTCTACACCTTCTTTACGAATGACGACGAGGAGGCGCCGGCTGCCGAGCCAACTAGCACCTCACCCCCCAGCCCCCTCTCCCGTGGAGAGGGGGAGCCGGACGATTCAGAACCGCGCCGCCGTGGCTCCCCCTCTCCACGGGAGAGGGGGCCGGGGGGTGAGGCCCTGGCGCTAGGCCTAGCGTTGTTCCTCCTGCTGCCCTTCGGCGGCTTCGCCCAAACCAACCCCGCGCCGCTCGCCCCTACCGGCCCGCTTACCCTGCAGCAGGCGCTGCAAACCGGCCTCAGCCAGAACCTGTCGGTGCAGTCTTCGGCGCTGCAGGTGCAGCAGCAGCGGGCCCTCACCCGCACCGGCTACGACATTCCGCGCACCGTGCTCGACTACCAACGGGGCCAGATTTCGGGTGGCCTGATTGACCAGAGCTTCAACGTCATTCAGCAAACCGCCCTGCCCAACGTGTATGCCGCCCAGCGCCGTTTGCTGGAAAGCCAGGCCCTCACGGCCGAGCAGCGCGGCCGGGTGCAGCGCCGCGAGCTAAGCCAGAACATCCGCAGCAGCTACTCGCAGTTGCTGCTGACGTACCGCCGCGCTGCCCTGCTGCGCCGCCAGGACAGCCTCTACCGCCGGGCCGCCCGCGCCGCCCGCATCCGCTACCAGGTGGGCGAAACCAACCGTTTGGAGCAGGTATCGGCTGAGGCCCGCTCGCGGGAGCTGCAGAACCGGCTGGCCACCACGGCCACCGAGTTGGCCGTGCGCCAACAGCAGTTGGCGCTATTGCTGGGAAGCGGCTTGCCCGCCGCCATCGACACCAGCGCCAGCCTCGTGGCCCAGCTCAGCCCCGCCGATACGGCCACCCTTTCTGCCGACTCCAACCCCACCCTGGGCTTGCTGCAGCAGGAAGTGGCCCAGAGCCAGCTGCAGACCCGCGTGGAGCAGCTGCGCCGCCTGCCCGACGTGCGGGTGGGCTATTTCAACCAGACCATCAACAAGGAGCGCGGCTTCCAGGTGGTGCAAGGCGGCATTTCGGTGCCGCTGCTGGGCGGCGCGCAGAAGGGCCGCATTGCGGCGGCCCGCCTCGGCGAGCAGGTGGCCGCCAACCAGCTCACCTACGCCACCACCCAGCTGTCCGGCCAGCTGGGCCAGATCCGGCAGCAGCTTGCACGCGCCCGCGCCTCCGTCAGCTACTACGAGCAATATGCTTTGCCTCAGGCGAAACTCATCCTGAGCACCGCTGAGAAGAGCTTCCGGGCCGGCGACATCGACTACGTGACCTACGTGGTGAACACCGAGCCGGCCTGGCAGATCCAGCAGGCCTACCTCGACCAGGTGCAGCAGTACAACGAGTACGTCATTGCCCTGCAGGGCCTCAGCGGCGCCGACTGATGCGCCTCTCTCCTTCCCCAGTATCTTCACCTGTTTACCCCGCGCCCAGGCGCTTTTGCTTTATGAAATCCGTTTCTTCTTCCCTGACGCTCTTTTTGCTGATGCCAACGCTGGCGGGCCTGCTGGCCGCCTGCAACGGCGGCGCTTCCACCGAAGCCGATGCCGCTGCGCCGCCCGCCCCGCCGGCCGCTCCCGCCAACCCCGACCTGGTCACGATTTCCGCCGCTCAGGCCCGGGCCGCGGGCATCACGCTGGGCGGGTTTACGCGCCAGAACATGGCCTCCGAGGTGATGGCCAACGGCATCATCGACGTGCCGCCGCAGAACATGGTATCTATTTCGGCGGTGCTGGGCGGCTATGTGCAGCAGGTGAAGGTGCTGCCCGGCCAGTTCGTGAAAAAAGGCGCGGTAGTGGCCGTGCTGCGCCACCCCGACTATATCAAGCTGCAGCAGGACTACCTGCAGAGCCGGGCCCGCTCCCGCTTTCTGAGCCAGGACCTGGAGCGCCAGCGCATTCTGGATGTGGAAGACGTGGGGGCCAAGCGCAAGCTGCAGCAGGCCCAGGCCGACTACGCCACCGAGCAGGCCAGCCAACGCAGCCTGGCCGCCCAGCTGGCCCAGCTCAACATCTCGGCCAGCCGCCTGGCTGCCTCCGGCCAGATTCAGCCCACCGTCACGCTCACCACGCCGCTGGGCGGCTACGTGAAAACCGTGGGCATCAACCCCGGCCAGTTCGTGAACCCCCAGGACGTGCTGGTGGAGGTGGTGGACCGCTCCGACCTGCACCTGCAGCTGAAGGTGTTTGAGCGCGACATTGCCCGCGTGCAGCTGGGCCAGCCCATTCTGTTTACGGTGCCGGCCCGCGGGGCTACCGGCCCGGTGCTGCGGGCGCGCATTTTCCTGGTGGGCAAGGCCTTCGACGACAACGCCCGCACCGTGGCCGTGCACGCCCATCTCGAAGGCAACGACGCCGACAACCTGCTGCCGGGCCAGTACGTGGCCGCCCGCATCCAGACGGCCGGCCAGCGCGTGCGCACCCTGCCCGAAGATGCCATCATTCAGGCCGGGGAGGTGAGCTACGCCTATGTGCAGACCGCCGCCACCGACAGCACCGCCACCTTCCGGCGCTTCAGGCTCAAGCCCGGCACCACGGCCCACGGCGACGTGGCGGTGACGCCGCTGCAGACCCTGCGCGACACGCTGCGGGTGGTGCAACACGGCGCCTACTTTCTGGCCGCCGAGCAGGGCAAGGGCCAAGGCGACGAATAGCGGACACCAAACCTCGTTTTTTAAGTGAATATTAAGGTCTGACTCACCTGAATTTCACCCACAACCTCGTTATTCGCCTGATTCCATTTCCTGCAGCTTCCATCCGCACTCCCTGATTGCCAGCCGGCTGCGCTTCCGCGGCTTGCCCGGACCGCCGTACCGGCTGGCAGCCGACGCCGGCCGGCCGGTGCGGCAGACGCCTAGCTACCGAGGCAATCCGCGCAGGCGGCTTTCCTCGTTTTTGTTTTAGCTTTTCATTCCCAGCCTTAGGCTCCTCATGGCAACTCCTTCAGCAATGGACCGCAAAGAATTCCTGCAGCTTTTTGGCATGGGCGCCACGGCCCTGGTGGCTTCGGCGTGCCTGGGCGGCTGCGGCAGCAAAAGCAGCGACCCGGCCCCCACTCCGGCCACCAACGTCGACTTCACCGTGGACCTGGCGGCCAGCAGCAGCGCCGACCTCAACGACGACGCCAAAGGTTACATCTACGGCCCCAACCGCGACGTGATAGTGGCCAAGACCACGGCCGGCGCCTACGTTGCCTTCCAGGCGCCCTGCCCCCACCAAGGCACCAGCGTGTACTTCAACCAAAGCCAGAGCCGCTTCATCTGCCCCAACCACAACGCCGTGTTTACGGTGGGGGGCGCCGTGGTGAGCGGGCCGGTATCGCAGGGCCTCAAGCAGTACACCGTGGTGCAGACCGGCACGTCCCTGCGCATCACGGGCTAGCGCTGCCTTAAAATCAACTTAAGATTGCACCAATCCGGGGCGGGGATCGTACGGGTAGCACGGTTTATGTTTTAATTTGATTTTAATTCTTCACCTGACCTGTTTCCGCCCATGCGCTTCCCTGCCCTTTGCCTCTCCGCTCTGCTGATCACCGTTGGTGCCCGGGCCCAGGCCCAGACGGCTCCCGCTTCCTGGAACACCGATCTGACGGCCGCCATGCAGCAGGCCAAAGCCACCAACAAGCCCGTGCTGGCCGTTTTTTCGGGCTCCGACTGGTGCAAGCCCTGCATCATGCTTAAGCAGGAAGTGTTCGATAAGCCGGAGTTCGAGCAGTTTGCCAAAGACAAATTCGTGCTGGCCCGCTTCGATTTCCCGCGCAGCAAGAAAAACAAGCTGCCCGCCACCCAGACCAAAATCAACGAGCAGGCCGCGGCTCAACTCAACAAGGAAGGCGCATTTCCGCTGGTGGTGCTGCTCTCGCCCGAGGGCAAGGTGCTGGCCAAAACCGGCTACCGCCCCGGCGGCGCCACTGCCTACGACGCCTACCTCTCGCAACTGCTGGCTAAAAAATAATTCCGGTGCGCACTCTTCTCACATGGTCCGGCGCTTTCCTTCCGCGGAAAGCGCCGTTGGTGTTGGCCCTCGGCAGCCTGCTGGCCGGCGCCTGCCCAACTCACGCGCAAACGTCGGCGGCGGGGAAGGTGCCGGCCACAAGCACGCCGGCCAAGGCGCGCAACTTCACCCGCTCGGCCCGCCTGATGGGCTCGCACTTCACGTTCACGGCCGTCTCCGACGACGACTCGCTGGCGTGGCGGGCGGTGCGGGCCGGCATCCGGGAGGGGCAGCGCATCGACCGGCTGTGCTCCTACTGGGATTCCACCTCGCAGATCACCCAGATCAACCGCGCGGCGGGGCTGCGGCCGGTGGTGGTCGACCAGGAAGTGTACGACCTGATTCAGCGCACGCTCAAGCTCTCCGCCCTCAGCGACGGCGCGTTTGATATCACCTTCGCCGGCGGCGAGAAGATCTATAAGTTTGATAAGCAGGAGCACGCCGCTTTGCCGGCGCCCGCCGTGGTGCAGGCCTCCGTGCGCCGCATCGACTACCGCAAGGTGCTGCTCGACCCGGCCACGCACTCCGTGATGCTGCAGGACAAGGGCATGCGCCTGAACCTAGCCGGCATCCTGCAGGGCTACGGGGTGCGCCGCGCCCAGGCCCTGATGCGGCAGATGGGCATTCGGGGCGGCCTTATCAACGGCTCCGGCGACGTGTCGTGCTGGGGGCGGCAGGCCGACGGCTCGCTGTGGCGCATTGCCATCGGCGACCCGGCCTACCCGCAATCGGTGTCGTCGTGGCTGACGGTGACCGACGTGGCCGTGGTGACGGCCGGCAACTACGAGCAGTATTTCACGGTGAAAGGCCAGTACTACGGCCACATCATCGACCCCAAAACCGGCTATCCGGCCACCGGCCTGCGCTCAGTCACCATCATCTGCCCCGATGTGGAGCTGGCCGACGGCCTCGACGAAGTAGTGTTCGTGAAAGGCCCCGAAGCCGGCCTGGCCTTCATCAACAAGCTCAAAGGGGTGGACTGCACGCTCATCACCAACGACGGCCGCACCCTGGCATCCAAGGGCATGGCCCTCAACTACTACTCCACGCAGCCCACCAAAGCCGCTACTCCAACGCCATGACCAATTCCATGACTCTTCCCAACCTTGCCCGGCTGACGCTGGGCGGCCTGCTGCTGGCCGGCGGCAGCGGCCTGAGCAGCTGCGTTTCGGTAGCTGCTTACCAGAAAGTGTACCTCAACGACGAGGACATGAAGCTGAGCAATAAGCGCATTGAGGTGTACGAAACCAACTTCCAGAGCTACCGCGAAGGCGCCGGCGGGGCCAACGGCGGCAAAGTGGGCGGCGGCTGCGGCTGCAACTGATCCGACGGGCCACCGGCCCTGAGCCGGGCCCCACGCCGCGCAGCGGCTCCCGCATGCCTGCTCCTTCCTCCCTGATTAAGCCCCTCTACATGCCCCACACTTCTTCTCCCTTTGTGTTACGCGGCGCCGCGGCCCTGCTGCTGGCGCTGCTGCCCGCGCTGGCCTGGGCCCAGGCCACGCCTACGCCCAACCGCATTGACGGCTACGGCACGCCCAATACCACGGCTCCCAGCCCGCCCAACCCCAGCAACCACGGCGAAACTGAGGTCAACATCCTCACCAGCTACTATTCGCAGGATGGCAACCGCGGCGCCGTGGAAGGCGGCATCGGCACCCAGCAGCTCACCGACCTCACGCCCACCATCATCCTGAACGTGCCGCTGGACTCGGTGACGCGCCTCTCGGCCAACCTGGGCATGGACTACTACTCCTCGGCCTCCACCGACCGGATCGACCAGGTGAATTCGTCGCCTTCTTCCAGCGATACGCGCATTCACCTGGACCTGGGTTTGGCGCGCCAGCTGGCCGATAAGCGTACGATTGTGGGCGTCGGGGCCGGCTTCTCGGCTGAGTACGACTACCTGTCCTTTAACGTATCGGGCTCCTGGGCCCGCGCCTCCGCCGACGGCAACCGCGAGCTGAGCGTGGCCGGCCAGGTGTTTTTGGATCAGGTGACGGTTATCCGGCCCGTGGAGCTGCGCAACACGCCGGACCCAACCGGCGGCACCACGCGCCAGAGCTACAACCTCAACATCGTGTACTCGCAGGTGCTGAGCCAGCGCCTGCAGGTGGCCGTGAGCACCGAGCTGGTGGCCCAGCGCGGACTGCTGAGCACACCTTTCCATCGGGTGTACTTCCGCGAAACCGGCAGCGGCTATGGTACCGCCAAAACCGAGCTGCTGCCCCGCCAGCGCCTGAAATACCCGGTGGGTTTGCGCCTGAACTACTACGCCACCGACCTGGTGCAGCTGCGCGGCTACTACCGCTTCTACAACGACAACTTCGGCATCACGGCCCACACGTTTGAGCTGGAAGCGCCGGTGAAGGTGACGCCTTTCTTCGTGCTCTACCCCTTCTACCGCTACCACACCCAAACCGCCGCCGACTACTTCGCGCCCTACCTGGCGCACTCCGTCACCAACGAGTATTACACCTCCGACTACGACTTGGCCGATTTCTCGGCCAACAAGTTCGGGCTGGGGCTGCGCTACTCGCCGGTGTACGGCATCAGCCGCTTCAAGACGCCTTTCAAGGGCCGGGTGGCCAAGTTCAAGGCCCTCGACATCCGCTACGCCTACTACCGCCAGAGCACCGGCCTGACCGCCAACCTCATCAGCGCCGACCTCTCGTTTACGCTGCCGTAGCCGGCCCGCCGGCCCACGCCCTCCGCCGCCGATGCGCCCGACCCGGAACCCGGGTCGGGCGTTTTTTTGCCGGTCTTTGCGTGTTGCCGAATGTCAGCACGAAAGCCCGTGGCAACTAACTACTAGCAACTTAGCCGCAAGCGTGCGTTTCAACAGCGTTTGGCCGTTGCGAAAGCAGGTATTAAGTTAAGAAACAGGAATGCCAGCAACTTAAATACATGAAAATATGTTCATATATTTACTCTAATTTCCTTCACGCTCCGCCGGCCTATCCGCCGGATTTGCCTTGCAGCGTTGCGGCAGCCTACTGATGGCAAGCTGCTCAACAACAGCTCTGCGCTTTCGGCTAATATTGGTTTGGGTCTGTCACCCGCACAATACCAGCACACCCCTTGCAGGCCGTTTTCCAAGGACCTGCCCAGGTTTCCCAGCCGGCTTTTGCAGGCATCCGATTTCATTTATCCGCCCGGGCCCGTATACCTATTCTGCATTGCCGGAATTGGCGTGCGCGGCCAGAGTGGCCGTTGCTTTCTCCGAATTCTTTCCTCATCCTTTTTCCGTTTATCATGTCTGACATTTTAAAGTCAACGAAGACTGCTGCTTACCGGGACCTGCCCGCCGACCAGTTCGCGGCCGGTATCCGCCAGTCCGGCACGGTGCTCGTGGATGTGCGCCGCTCCGATGAGTTTGGCGCCGGCCACCTGCCCGGCGCGCTCAACATCGACGTGACCAGCCTCGATTTTGCCCGGCGCATCACCACACTCAATCCGAACCGCCCCACCTACGTGTACTGCCGTAGCGGAGCCCGCTCGGCCAAGGCCGCGTCCCAGCTCAGCGAGGCCGGCTTCGGCCAGGTACACAACCTGGCCGGCGGTATTCTCGACTGGGCCAGTCCGCTGGTGCGCTAGTTGCGGCCCGGGGGCGCTCCTTGCCTACGCGGGCAGCTTCCCGGCTACATCTTTCTGTAAAAAGCCCACGGGCGGCCAGTCATTGGCCGCCCGTGGGCTTTTTATTGTGTCGGCGCGCTTGCCAAAGACAGATTCGGCGGTAAGCCTGCAACGGGAGATGGCAGCGGGATATTCTGTATTTTCAGACCATGCTGCTCCAACCCTTCACTGCTGCTCACTGGCCCGAAGCTCGGGCCATCTACGACGCCGGTATTGCCACCGGCCAGGCCACGTTCGCCACCGAAGCCCCCACCTGGGACGACTGGGACCGGGGCCACCTGCCCCACAGCCGCCTGGTGGCCCTGAGCGACACCGGCCATGGGCGGCTTTGTCGCCGGTTTCGGGGCGGTGCGTGTACGGGGGCGTGGGTGAGGTGAGCGTGTACGTGGCCGCCGAGGCCCGCGGCCAGGGCGTGGGCCGGCTGCTGCTGGCCGCGCTGGTGGCCGAGGCCGAAGCCCACGGCATGTGGACGCTGCAGGCCGGCATCTTCCCCGAAAACACGGCAAGCGTGCGCCTGCACGAAGCCACCGGGTTTCGGGTGGTAGGCCGGCGCGAGCGAATCGGGCAGCTGCACGGCCACTGGCGCGACACGCTGCTGCTGGAGCGCCGCAGTAGCCTAGTGGGCCTTTCCTGAACGGGACCACCCAAACTCACCTACTGCTACTGAAGAAAAAAAGCAGCAAGATTACTGCACCACTCAACCCTTCACTCATCCACCCTCCGCCGCCTCATGAGCAGCGGTTCTTTGAGCACAAAGGTGATGGGTACTGTGTAGGATACGGGTACCACACGTCCATCGAGCCGCCCCGGGGTGAATCTCGGCAAGGACAGTACCACGCGCACTGCCTCTGCATCCAACAACAGATCAACGCTTTGCATGATACTGGGATTCCGCACTATGCCAACCGTATCCACAACAAATTGCACCATTACCTTGCCCTGCAGATTACGCTTGATTGCCTCTCTAGGGTAGATAGTTGACCGTCCAAGTAATTGTATCAAGGCATCAACACCGCCCGGAAAAGTCGGTAGCACCTGGTACTCAAAGTAAGGTACTTCCTGACCTTGGACATTGTAGCATTTTCCTGCAATCCGCTTACCCGCCACATACGATTCCCGGCGTTTCACCTGACCGGTGCGGTAATAGTGAAGTGCTTCGCCGATTTGCTGCCCGTGCGCAAATTCCTGGTGCCATTCTGGTTGGCCGCTTTCGTACCAGCTCTGAAAAGTACCATGAGCAATATTTTTTTGAAATGCTCATAGGTTAAACTGCTTTGCAGCCTGCCACTCAAAAAATAGTCCCGTAGTTCCCCACCCACACTGTCTTTGTATTCTGTTTCGCGGCGGTAACGGGCATCAGCAACGGAAGCAACAGCTACAAAGTTTGAGTCGAGAAACTCTCGTTTGAGTGGTGGAACTACTTGCTGGGCTGAAATCGGCTTAGCCCAAACCAGCACCATCGAAAAAGCTATAGAGAAGAGAGTTTTCATTATTTTCTGATAATCAATTTTATAGTGATTTTCTTTTCTAAAGAACCGCAAGAAACGGGGCTCATTCCTGCCCTTCAGTACCCGATGAATCACCATATCGAGTACTGAAGGGCAGGAATGAGCCCCGCTACCTACCAAGCACTGTTTATACAACTCTTAAGCCAGCAACCCGCCAATCAGGCCTTCGGCCTTGGCAATAGCCGCCGTCAAACCGGCCACGTTCTTGCCGCCGGCCGTGGCGAAGAACGGCTGGCCGCCGCCGCCGCCCTGGATTTCCTTGGCCAACTCGCGCACCAGCGTGGTGGCGTTGAGCTTGCCGCCCTTCACCAGCTCGTCGTCGAGCATCACGGCCAACTGGGGCTTGCCGTCGATTTCGGCGCCGAGCACGGCTACGAGGTTGGGCACGGCCTGGCGCAGGTTGAAGGCCAGGGTTTTGAGGCCGTCGGCCGAGGTGGCCTGCACCTGGGCGGCCAGGAAGTTCACGCCGTGCAGCGCTTTCACCTGCCCCACCAACTGGTCTTTCTGCTGGTTGATGCTCTGCTGGGCAAACTGCTCGATCTGCTTGCGCAGGGTAGCAATTTCCTCGGTCTGCTTCTCGATGCCGGGCAGCAGGTGCTGGGGATTGCCGAGGGCCTCGCGCACCTGGGCCAGCAAATCCAGCTGCTGGTTCACGAAGGTTTCGGCGGCCTCGGCCGTCACGGCCTCGATGCGGCGTACGCCCGCGCCCACGGCGCTTTCACTCGTGATTTTGAAGAAGCCGATGTCGCCGGTGGTGCGCACGTGGCAGCCGCCGCACAGCTCCACCGAGAAGTCCCGGTCGAAGGTGATGACGCGCACGAACTCGCCGTACTTCTCGCCGAACAAAGCCGTGGCCCCGAGGGCTTTGGCGTCGTGGATGGGTACGTTGCGGCGCTCATCCAGCGGAATCTGCTGCCGGATGCGGGCGTTGACCAACGTTTCCACCTGGCGCAACTGGTCGTCGGTGACTTTAGTGAAGTGGGAGAAGTCGAAGCGCAGCAGCTTCTCGTTCACGAGGGAGCCTTTCTGGGCTACGTGGCTGCCCACCACCTCGCGCAAGGCAGCCTGCAGCAGGTGGGTGGCGGTGTGGTTGCGCTGAATTTGGGCGCGGCGGGCGTGGTCGTAGCGGGCCGTGAACTCGGCGTCGAGGTCCTGGGGCAGCTCCAGCACGGTGTGCACGATGAGGTCGTTTTCCTTTTTTGTATCGAGCACGCGCACCTTGCTCAGCGGCGACTCCAGGTAGCCGGTGTCGCCAATCTGCCCGCCCGATTCGGCGTAGAACGGCGTCTGGTCGAGCACCACCTGGTACTCGGTTTTGCCTTTGCGGTCGGTGCGGCGGTAGCGCAGGATGCGGGCCGGGGCCTGCTCCTGGTCGTAGCCCACGAAGGCGGGCTGCTCTTCTGATTCGCGCACCACGGTCCAGTCGCTCTGCTCGGTTTCCTGAGCGTTGCGGCTGCGGCTTTTCTGCTGCTCCAGCTCCTTCTTGAAGCCTTCCTCGTCCACGCTCAGGCCCTTTTCGCGGGCAATGAGGGCGGTGAGGTCGAGCGGAAAGCCGAAGGTATCGGACAGCTCGAAGGCGGTTTTACCGTCGATGCGGCTGCCGTTCTGGCGGAAGCCTTCTTCCAGGGTTTCCAGGCGGCGCAGACCGTTTTCGAGGGTTTTGAGGAAGGCAATTTCCTCTTCTTCCACCACGCGCTGCACAAACTGCTGCTGCTGCTTCAGCTCGGGGAAGATACCGGCCATCTGGTCGGCCAGCACGGGCACAATCTTGTAGAGGAAGGGCTGCTTCTGGCCCAGCGACGAAAACGCGTAGCGCACGGCCCGACGCAGAATCCGCCGAATCACGTAGCCGGCCTTCACGTTGCTCGGCAGCTGCCCATCAGAAATAGCGAAGCTGATGGTGCGAATGTGGTCGGCAATGACGCGGATGGCAATGTCGGTTTTCTCGTTTTCGGTGGCCGGCTGGTCGTTCACGGTGGCCGGGGCGGTGCCGTGGTACTCCAGGCCTACCTCATTGGCAATGAACTTGATAAGCGGTTGGAATACGTCGGTGTCGTAGTTGGACTTCACGCCCGACACGGCCATCATCAGGCGCTCGAAGCCCATGCCGGTATCCACGCTCTGCTCGGGCAGCTTGATGAGGCTCTTATCGGCCAGGCGCTGGAACTCCATGAACACGTTGTTCCAGATTTCCACCACCTGCGGGTGGTCGGCATTCACCAGCTCGCGGCCGGGGGTGGCGGCCCGCTCCTCTTCGGAGCGCAAATCGATGTGAATTTCGGTGCAGGGGCCGCAGGGGCCCGTATCGCCCATCTCCCAGAAGTTGTCCTTCTTGTTGCCGGGCAGAATCCGGTCGTCGGTGGTGTACTGGCGCCAGAGGTCCTGGGTTTCAGTATCGGCGGCGGTGCCGTCGGCCTTGTCGCCCTCGAAATAGGTCACGTAGAGGCGGTCCTTTTCCAGCTTGAACACGTCGGTGAGCAGCTCCCAGGCCCAGGCAATGGCGTCTTTCTTGAAGTAATCCCCAAACGACCAGTTGCCGAGCATCTCGAACATGGTGTGGTGGTAGGTGTCGTAGCCCACCTCTTCCAAGTCGTTGTGCTTGCCGCTCACGCGCAGGCACTTCTGGGTGTCGGCAATGCGCTTGAAGGGCGCGGGCTTGTTGCCCAGGAAATAGTCCTTGAACGGGGCCATGCCCGAGTTGATGAACAGCAGCGTGGGGTCGTCTTTCACCACAATGGGGGCCGAGGGCACGATGTGGTGGCCTTTGGAGGCGAAGAAGTCCAGGAACTGCTGGCGGACGTGGGAGGCGGTAGGAAGTGACATGGACTGTAACGCTAAGCTCCAGCTTGGCGAGTGGTTGGGTTCGTAGAAATTGGCCGCAGCCGGTATTTTGGCTACTTTTCGCAAGTAACAGGAATTGCGCTGCCGGCAAAGGTAGCCCATCTTACAGAAGTGAGAAATGAGAAGTGAGAGCGAAGCGGCCGTATAGCTCGTTCCGCCCGCTTTTCTGCCTTCCCGAGTTCCTTCTCACGTCTCAGCTCTAATCTTCTCCCTTCTGAAATAATGCCCTACAAAGACCGCGAAATCGAGAAGCAGTACTTCACCATCGGCGAGGTGGCGGCCCAGTTCAACGTGGCCCCCTCGCTGATCCGGTTCTGGGAGACGGAGTTTGAGGAGCTGCGGCCGCGCAAAAGCAAGAAGGGCAACCGCCTCTACACGCCCCAGGACGTGGACATTTTCCGCACGATTTACCACCTGGTAAAGGAGCGCGGCTACACCATCCCCGGCGCCCGCGACATGCTCAAACAGAAAGGCCCCCAGCTCAAGGAAAAAATCGACGTCATCCAGAGCCTGGAGAAAGTCCGCAAGTTCATGGTGACGATGAAGAAGGAGTTGGACGCTATTGGGAAGGCTTCCAGCGGAGCAGCTTCCTAGCTATAGTCGCCTCACCCCAACCCCTCTCCAAAGGGAGAGGGGCTCTAGTTGTAGTATTTTAATCTTTAGTCGCCTAATCCAGCGAACCGGTTCTAGCAACTACAAGCTAGTTACCCCTCTCTACCGGAGAGGGGGCTAGGGGGTGAGGCGAACGTGAGTTCCATTGCATTATATGAACGAGACGGATACCCTGCTCCACGAAGTCGCCCTGACGCTTTTCCCCAACATCGGGCCGCAGTTGACACGGCAGCTGATGAGCTACGGGGGCTCGGCCCGGAACGTGCTGCACCTGCCGCCGGGCAAGCTGCTGAAGATTCCGGGCGTGGGGCCAGCCACGGCCGCCATACTGACCGGGGCGGAGCGCGGCAACGCGTTGCGGCAGGCCGAGGCCAGTCTGCGCCGGGCGGAGAAGGACGGCGTGCAGCTGCTGTTCTATACCAGCAAGCAGTTTCCGGCCCGCCTCAAGCAGATTCCCGACGCCCCCGCCCTGCTCTACTATCAGGGCACCGCCGACCTCAACCAGCCCAAAACCCTGGCCATCGTGGGCACCCGCCAGGCCACCGACTACGGCCGCGAGCAAACCGAGCGGCTCATCAAAGGCGTGGCCTCGCACAAGCCACTCATCGTCAGCGGCCTGGCCTACGGCATCGACATTGCGGCTCACCGCGCCGCACTGCAGGAAGGCCTGGATACCGTGGGCGTGATGGCCACCGGCCTGGACGTGCTCTACCCGGCCGTGCACCGCAAAACCGCCGAGAAGATGCTCACCCAGGGCGGGCTGCTCACCGAATTCCCCTTCGGCACCCAACCCGACAAGTACAATTTTCCTTCGATTACTTACACCCCTACCACAAAGCTCACCAAGTCAATTCGTTACCTTGCGAAGACTCACGAAATTGCTACAAGTTTGATACAGCGTCCCAAGGGCAGCAGGAGGGGTTCCAAAGTTACATTAGGCTCTTCATCGGTCTAGATGTCTCCATATCTTCAGAGTGATAGTGACCAATTAGCAAGTGTATCATCATAAGATAGTATTGCCTATAAAGTAGGGCTTGAATCAACAGCGCAAGTGTATCATCATAAGACAGTATTGAATGATCCATCACAAGTAGACTATGCCACCTTTGTGTTACTGCACTAATCAATATTGCTTACCGGCTCATTGGTTGATTCATTTAACTTTATCAGACGAAACCATAGCGAACTAATGGAATTACTCAGACTTATATTCGGATTTGGATGGCTCTTCGGAGTGCTGTTTACCTTGAAATTCGCCAAAGGCATATACAATCAAGCAGAGTCAATTATTGGGAAAATAGTGGCTTGTGTGATTGGTTTCACTGGTTTTGCCCTCATTACTATTGTTGCCAACAAGTTTTTTGATAGTATTGATCGGTACTGATACACCATCTTTATCAAGCCTTTCAAAATGTCATTGGGTCTTCTAACCCGTCCTCACATACACCACTGTGCAGCGACATCTAATCCGTTCACCAGCCGATAGAATAGGATCACCAGGAAACTCGCAACGCTCCCCTCCTACTATAAACATTTCATTTATTGGGACTTGCTGACCACTGGCAAGCACGTGTGAAACCCTGGTGCGGGAGTCAGTAGTCGATAACCATTCCTTTTGCAGGTTCAGACCAGTGCTGATAGCGCCAGTAAGCGAGCCATAGTTAGCAGCGCCTATCAACTCAGTTCGTGCAATAGTCGTCGCCCTGAGTCTAGAAAAGTCAGTAATCTGAGTTCGTAGGGTACGCGTAACGGCAGCTATCGAGGATCCTTCACCCAATGCCGTGCTTAACACTCTTCTGATTTCTTTGCGTGTGCTCTCAGTGATGGCTCTAATCGACGCTGCTCCCCTGGTCATGATAAAGCTTCGAGCAGAGGAAAGCCAAGATGCCAGAGGTTTGATTGCCTTCGCCTCACGCGCTATGAGGTACTCGTATTCGTAATCAGCTTCCTGCAGGATGATGTTCTGATACAACGCATCCAACGCTTCTATAAGATGCTTTTGCGGTAGTACAGCCGCTGCTAACTCAGCATCGCCGGTTAAGGAGTAGGTCGCAGCAACGAGTTCGAAGTCCTTTAGCAACGCTTTGAAAATACGCACCTCCCATTTCGCTTGAGAAGCGTCAAGGCGTGCCAGTCTTTCCTGTATGAATGGGGTAACTATTGCCATACAAGCATCTATCCGCCTATTGGTTCATCCGCTTCCAGCTTCTCATTCACCTGCACGGCAGCACTAAGCAGGAACACATCCCCATTCAATTCCAGCCTTTCGAAACCCGAAAGCTTTCTCTTTTCATTGACAGTGAGGAAGTCCGCCGACTGCGCTGATTTGATCAACTCTGCTGTGTTCGGCTGTAGCACGGCGACCTTTTCAGTCGTAAAGTCAATGTATGCTTTGTCCTTGTAGGCGCTTCCCCATTTCTGGTTCAGACCATCTCGTAGCTCGTTCAGCAGTGGGATTACGCAGTTTTCATAAAGGGCACGCTGGGCTTCTGAGTAGTTGCTGTAGGTGTTGGATTTAGACCCTGAAAGCAGCAATGAAGGATAGGCAAGCGCATCCGCCACCATTCCACCATCCGCGGCGATGTTCTCCAGTATCTCCAGATCAGCCGGCGACAGCCCTATGGTGGTAGAATCGAGCTTCTGAGTAACATAGCTGCTTTTTCCGCCGACTATCCTGCTGTTAAGCTGCATTTCCTGTTCGAGCGTTAACGGCTCAACATTCTCATTGTCTGAGGATTCAGTCCAATAGACGGTAGCAGGTCCACCCTGCCCCAGGATGCGAATCTTCTGTTTCAACGATTGCTCAATGCCTTTCAGTGGCAAGGCCATTGCGCTGATCGGTGAAAGCCCGTAAAGCCCATCACAGGACGAGAACTTCTTCACATGGAGCACGTCTTCAGGAGCAAATTCAGTGTAGCCGCTACCATTAGGAACCCTATAGGAAATGATACCGCCTAGCCAACCGTTCTCAGCGACGATCTCGACAGTATCGGGCATGATGTAGAGTCGTTGGATATGCCCCTTGTTAAGCCCACTCTCAGCACGCAACGCATAGATGAAGACATTGCCTCGCGTGAGGTATCGACCGATGAAGGTTTCCACGAATTGGGTCCAGCTCTGATTAGGGTTCGGGCGATAGATGACCTCTGCTAAAGGGTGCTGCGGGATCTTCGCTGCGTTCTCGTCCTTTTCAAGCTTGTACACGCTCCACTGTACCTTCTTAGCAGCCGTTTGAATAGCGTTCAGAATCGTGTAGAAGACGGCATTGACATCGGTTCGTGCGGTAAAACTGTCTCCACCGAATGAGCTGCTATAGAATGGCGTAACGCGGCCAATCGCATCGACACCCGTGATTACTTTGGTTTCAGTGGCTACTGCAGGGGCTTCCGGTGCATAGAAGAAGTTCTTTATTGATGATAGGATTGGCATACTTCTTATGTAACGCTGTACATTCTGAAGGCCCTATTGAAAATTAGTACAACCTGAAGCCCTTTTTCTTGACCACCGGAGTCAGCGCTCTTTCGACTGCCTGCACCAGCACGTCGGTCATATCCCAGTGTGACGCATAGGGAACGGTGGTGATCTGTTCCAGGAATTTCTGATTCCACTTATTGCGCTGCAGGACATCCGAAATCAGCACCACCTGCCGATTAGCACAGAAGGACGAGATGCCGTTGACTCGCACAACCTTCTCTCTTGTCGGAGCAACTGCTTCGCATATCTTGATCGTGGTTTCCTTGCGCATCATCTGCACAATCGTTTTTCCGCTTGCTTTCGGCTCCACATAGGCCATTGACTCAGCACGAGTCGCAACGCCTTCCAGGTTCTCCGCGACGAAAGCTTCGATGAGCTTCATGAGTTGTGGCGCCTCCAACCACTCTTCTCGCACGTCCTTGATGTAGAGTACATCCTCGACGAAAGCAGAGCACAACAGCGCCGAAGGGTCATTCTTAGCATCTGCGGTGTAGGCGGTGTCGATGTCGAAATTGAAAACGACGTGCTGACCTGCCGTGAGCGTGTTGAACTCTTGCTGCGTGATGACCGAGAACCATGCGCGTTTCAGCAGTCCGCCCTCGACAGGTGTTGGATGCTGTTCATACTGCCCGGAATACGAGTTAACCAGTGACCGGCGCATCTTCAGGAGCTTGTCCTGATTGAGCCTTATCGGCGCTAACAGCCCATCCGCCGAGTAGATCCTTTCCGCTTCAACAGGACGGATACGCGCACTCTTCTCGGCGGGCAAACAGAGCCAATTCAGCTTATCCTCGCCGTGTAATTCAAGCCATGTTCCTGCCGGATCGATATCCGAAAGGCGCTGCATGATCATGAGCGTGGCGAAATTGCCTAGCCCTCTCGATGGCAGGGCTTGGTTGACGAAGTTGGCCGCTGTTGTACTCTTGGCTTTGCTCAGCGCATCCGCCGGGTCAACCGGATCATCGACTACAATAAGGTTGAAGTGATTACCGATAGGCGACTTCTGAGTCGAGGCAATCTTGAACAGCGAACCGTTCTCCGCCTTGAAGGACATGACCCCGTCCGCATCACGCCTGAACCTAAACGCATCCGGGTACAGCTCACGAAACGTGTCGCTTTTCAGGATGTCTCTGACGATCATCGAGTTCTTCTTCGCCAGATCAGAGTTGTGGGAACAGTAGAGGATCTTGAAGCCCTTGTTGCGCACGAAAGCCCACGCGCAGAGCGCCGTTGCCATCGTGGACTTGCCGCTGCCCGGTGGGATGTTTCCTAATGCCAACGGCTGCGGCTCGTCCTGCTCTACCCTCTCTAGGATGGCCTGCATCCAGTCGCAGACATACTTGATATGCGGCTCATCGACCAGAGCTGCGGATTTCTCCATCTCCGGCCACAGCGCTTTATAGAATTCATAAAACGAGTCCCTGCATAGAGAACCCAATAATGCCTTGAGACTTATACTCTTCACTCATATCTATCCTCCCATCGCCTTGTAGGTGAGTGTGAGCATCTGTTGCCTTTCCTCAAGGGAGAGCAAATCCCAATTCTGCTTGCTTTCCTCCACTGGTTTCACCTCCTCCTGCTCTGGCTTGTCACCGAATTTCTTCGGTTGGCTCACCTTCAACAGCCATTTGCGATACGAAATCTGCTCCTTCACCTTGGGCATTTCATCGACCTCTGCCTCGTCCACTAGATCCAGCATTTCATCGAATACCAACAGCATCTGAATCTCATAAGCGATCAGAAATTTCTCTCGGAAATCAGGGTACTTGTTCATCCAGCGGGCGATTGAAACCCGCGAGGGCATTCCCTCCATCGCTCCGATCTTCTTGATCGAAACGCCGTCCGCTACCAGATCGCAGATTTCCTCAGCGACCATTGCCGTGTATACCGGCTCTTTCCTTGCTCTATTGCGCATACGCTATATATCACGCAATGAAAAAGGGCTCTGGAATCAACCAAAGCCCTTTTTCTAAATCAGCACATATCCTTTGGCATCTACCTTACCGGCTTTGTGCAGCTCGTACAGCTGTTTGACACTATAGCCAAAGGTCTTCTCGACGTGGGGTTTGTCAACGATGCTTTTGAAGTCGCCACCCCACTTCCAGCCGTAGCGTTTGAAGATCGCAATGATTTCCATCCAGTCCGCCTTGGCATCTCTATCGAAGTCCTTTACGGTGTCCCAGGAAGTGGATTCGTAGGTGCCATTCCCATCCTTATCGACAATCAAGGCGAAGTCTAATGCCAACGCATAGTTGTGAAAGGAGGAGCCGGCTTTGGCATTGGTTACGATATCGCCTTTCGTCGTCCTGCCCTGGTTGTAAAGAGTGGTCTGCTCAGCAAAGGTGCGAAGGGTCGAAACGACTCTGAAACGGGCGTTTCCTTTCAAAGCGCCTTCAATCTCAGTGAGGATCAGTAGGGCTTCAGCTCGGAGCTTGGGATGTAGTTTGGAGATTCTTTCAAGTGATATTTTATCTGGCACTCCTATCTACCCACCTTCTTATGATGATACACTTGCAAGCGCCTCACCACCGCTCGTAAAATGCCATAGAGTGTATTACCATTCCAAAAGCTTTTACGAGCGGTGGTGAGGCTTTAAAACATCAATACCACTGAAGCATACTCGACTCAATCTTGCCATCTGCACATTCCGCATGCAAGTATCGATATACGTCTTCACTTATTTCAATAGCTGTGGTAATAGCTTGGATCGGAATTAACACAAAAATGGCACTCACACCCATTCGCAATTCAACAATGTTGTAATTAACGTAGGGCTTCATCTTGGCTTTTAGTTTCAGCAGGTCGTTGGTGAAATCTTTCGTTTCCATATAGGTTTTCACTTACGTTGATGGTTTTATAAAATTAATAATTACCTGACCTACAATATTATAAGTTGAATATTGTTTCATTTTATTATTCAACTAGCCCAATTATCATACTGCAATTTATCTGACTATAAGCACAGCAAGTGTATCATTATAAGACAGTATATGATTGAATAAAATAATATCACAAAGTGTATCATCATAAGACAGCATTGCCTTATTATTAGAGCTACAGCAAAACATAATCAAACAGATTATTCAACAGATATCCCATCTACTTCAACCTCCTTCACCTCTTCCTTCTCTTCTACTGTTTTCTTCACCGCATCGGCATTCTCAGCAATCGCATCCACAACACCTGCAGCATCCGCAGAACCTGGCTTCACCTTGGATTTCACCATATCAGCGATTATGCGGTCTATATCATTCAGCTTCAACAGGTACTTCGTTACGGGCGCTGGCAAGAGGCCTGGCGAGATGATCGAGATGTTCTCAACCAGTGAGGTTAGCTCAACAGAGAAGAAAACAGTTATTAGGGTGCTTGCAGCGTATTTGTAGACGAAGAAAACATCCCCGAAATGGTAGAGGACGGCTATCATGCCGAACCAAACGAAGATCTTGACTGGAAACCGCTGCATGGTGTACGAGGACAGTGTGCGCAGCTTAAAGGCTTTGATGATGCCGGTAATAAAGTCGAAAAACATCAGGACGAGCAGGCATAACAGCGCTTTCTCTGAGTCATAGATGTAGCCGGCGAGTGCCGAAAGAGCCGTGGCAACTGCTGAGATAGTGGGAAGGGTCAGGCTTCCGAAAAGTGTTGTGAGCGTATCCTTCAGGGACACGAAACCAAGAAAGAAACGATGCATTAAGCTATGTATACAGCGATGCCCAACCTTTCGGGTTGGGCATCATCTGCAGTTGTTTTAGCCTTCGTTCTTATCGAAGAAATAGAGCCCTACCGCAATAGCTAAGAAGCACAAGAGCATAACGTAGTTTGCCGTGTATGTTCCACCTTCAAAAAGCAGCTCCACAAGCATACTAAAGAGCACGTTCAGAGTCAGCAAGGCAAAGAATAGGATTGTGCAGGCCGTGCCGGTACTGTGCTGCGGGAATAGGGTTTTGATGAATCGCATGCCTATCTATCCCCCGTTCCCTTACAAGATGATTAAGCGGGCCAGCTTTATCGATCCGGCCGAGCCGTTAGACATCCGCAGGTACACCCGGTACGTGGTGCCGTCAACCAGGGTCAATGCGGCACTTCGGCTTCTGCCGTACACCTGATCCGCGTTTTGTGCGAAGCCCGTTACGGGATTTCCTGCCAAGTCGTAGAGCGACATCCGCAGGGCTGATGTGAACGAGTCGCTACGGCCAACCATTTCCAGGTACACGCTTCGGCCAGCCGGCAGGTAGGCGGCATTCCACAGGAAATCCGTACCGTCGATTAGCGTGTCCGTCGCCGTGCTGCAGTACAGGGGAGTGGCCTGGAAACCGATCAGCGGAATGACCGAAGCCTGTGAGGCGGCCGTTACGCTGGCCCAGGCTCCATCGCCCCGCAGGTAAGTCGTTGCGGAACGGGTACCCGTGGCCGAGAGCTTATCCACGGTGATGGTGGAGGCACCAAAACGGGCGGCAGCAAGCGTACCGGAGTTAATCTGCGAAGCTGGCAAGGAAGGAATTCGAGCCGTAGCAAACGTGCCTGTAGTGATAGTGCCCGCGTCCTGCGTGCCCGTATGGTTGGCCCGGTTCAGCACCGAGGCCCGGTAGGTGGCATCCAGCTTGCCGGACAGAATGGAGTTATCGGCGATCTTTTCGTTGGTGATGCCTAGATTCTGCAGCTTGTTGGTCGTGACGTTGCCATCGGCGATATGCGCTGACAGTATTCGGTTATCGTTGTGATAGAACAGCAGGTTGCCGCTGCCGTCCAGTGCAGCTCGCATGTCCGCATCATTGCTATTGACTACCGCTTGCACACTGGCGCCAGTAATTGTAACTGAACCTGAACCGGCACTTTCCAGTGTATCGATACGGGCATCCATAGCAGCATCCGCCGCGTCCACGTAGCTCTGCGCGACGCCAGCACTCGCCACCGGCCGCTCATCCACAAGCGTGACGCAATCGATGTCCCCAACGATTGTCGTGCTACCACGCAGAATCACGGTAGTTCCCTGCACGGCCACCACGCCTGGCGTGCCCAAGACGCTGTAGTTCGTTAATTCCACTACCTGTCCAGCTTCCTTGGTGGAACGGATAAGTGGGAAATTGCCGGGTGTCCGGGTGGTGGAGTATGCCACGCCGTTACGCAGGGTGAGCTTGCTGTTTGGCTGCTCCACCGTCGCCTTTGAACTGTCGTTCAGCAGCAGGTTGCCTTCATACTCAATGGTCCCTCCAGTGAAGACGCCTAGGGTGGTGGAGGTGCCGCTGGCTTGCACGAAGCAGTGCTTTGCCACGATCCTGCCGGTGCCCGCCTGCCGGATGGCCCGGCCCCCGCTTGCACCAGCAAAGGTGACGTTTTTCAGCAGCACCGTGCTGGTGTTCGTGATCATCAGGATGCCATACGCGCCGCTTTCCTTTACCAGAAGCGTCATGTTTTCTACCGTCAGGTCCACGTTTTCCTGGTCGGAGTAGATGGCACTGGCAAAATTCGTGTTCAGGTACGCCAGCGAGCCGCCACCATTGATGATCGTCTTACCGGTTGGCAGACGGAACAGAGGGCCGGTGGTGGCCTCAGAGCCAATGGCGTAGCTGTTGGTGTTCAGCGTCACGCCGGCCGGCAGGGCAAAATTGACTTCCGTCCCGCCGGGCAGCGGCGTGATGGCGCTGGCGATGTTGACGGTATCGCCGGGCTGCGAAGCATCCAGCGCCTGCTGCCAGGTAGCGTAGAAAATCCGGGTGCGGTCTAGCTTAACGATGTTGGCATAATTGCTCGTGCTAAGGTCTATGCCGCTGACGACGGATTCCAAGTCATCCACCCGGCCATCAAGGGCCGCGTCGCCTGCCACGCGGGCAGAAATCTCTGCGTTCAGTTCAGCCTGAGTAACGTCTCCGGTTGGTACAGGTGAAGTTTCCAATGCATCGATACGGGCATCCAGAGCAGCGTCGGCAATATCTACATAATCCTTACTGGCGGATTCAGCATTCGGACGCAGGTCAATAATGGTGGCGAACCCCGGCCCAACACCAAAACTGCCGCTGAACGAACGAGTGCTGCCTTCTAGCAGGATAGTACCGTCTCCGACATTCCAGCCGTTGGCGTCATTAATGATGCAGTCCACAATGCGCAGGAAACACCCCGCCTCCACCTTCACTTTCGAGAAGAAGGTACAGCCATCGATACGTGGGGTCTGGTAGTTATTAGCCCCATAAGCAGAGCGCACATAGCCGGACCAGTAGTTCTCAATCTTGAGGTCACGCAGCACGGTTTGTGGTGCTAGATTAAGGTCGAATCCCTGATTAGTATCGAAGCTACCCAGGCGGAAATAGCGCATATTGCCAAGCAGCGTCGTGCCTTGACGCAGGTTGATGGTGCCGGTTGAATCGTAAACCGTGTTTACCTCAATCAGCCCGTGATTGCCGACAAAATCGGCTGCCAAGTGAACCCGGTCAGCCGCTGGGTCAGCCGCAGTGCCCTCGTACACTTCCCCACTCAGCTTACGGGCAAAGATTTTACGGCGCGAATCTCCGATCCGAGGGTCTTGATTAGTAACAAATCTATTCGCGGCAGAAGGTGTGCCATTAGTGCCGCTCAGCGCATTCTGCTGGTCTGGTGTGAGTAGCGTACCTGGCTCCTGCCCTTCCAGCACATCAATACGGGCATCTAAGGCAGCATCGGCTGTATCTACATACTGCTGCGTCACATCGCCGGCACCGTTGACTTTAAGCCAATACAGGTTCGTGGCCGTCGGAGCGACCTGACTATTCTGGATGTTCTGCTTGGCACTGAACACGTTGCCGCCGCTACTCACTAACTGGCCCTTGATATAGGAGCCAGGAACCCATTCAGAAACCACTGCCACAATGTCGTCGATACGACCAGTAAGCGAGGCATCCAGCACTGCTATCTCTATTCGTAGTGTATCTACGTCATCCTCCACTACGCCGAGGCGATTTTGAAGAACTGTATCATCATAGACGTAAGCGCCACCACCGCCACCGGACAGAAACTCCCAGTCCTCTTCAGACGGCGCTGGTGGCAACTCAGAAATAACCGATACGAAGGTGCCGGCGATATCATGTTTAGCTCGTAGCAGCTGCCCCTGATAGACGACTACTTCATGCTTCTTGTAGCTTCCCTCCAACCAATCCTTAATCTTCACCAGTCCGGCCGGATTCACTTCGCGCCAGTTCTCATCTGTTGAAAGCCCTGTTGGAACAGGAATCTGATTGTCTGAAAACTCGCTCTTCACCAGTTCCTTACGGGCCACGAACAGACGCAGGAACGTGTCAACAACGAACTTGACCGTGTCGCCCTCGTCGTAACTGGCTTGGAATGGGTTGAAGTCTACAATGCCTTTCACCTGATCCTCCAGGCTGTCCTTCTCTACCCACTTGGCCGTGATGCGATCGCCAACAAATGTTCCGTCCAGCCAGACGGTGAGCGGGCCGGTCTGGCTATAAACCAGGATATATTCCTTACCTGGAAATTCCGCCTTGCAGATAGTGCCGAGGCAGAGAAAGGCAGGATTGAGGCTCACCAATGTTGAGTCACCCTCTCGGTACCCCACATGGTTCGCATCATAGAAGCGCACCATCTTATAGCCCGACTTGGCATTATTAGCACCCGGTAAGTTGTTGGCGACCGTCTGCACCAGGGTAGGCACCGACACTCTGAAATTCTCGTCGCTGACGCTGCTCTCTACCTCAATGATCTTGTCAATGAGTTGCGCCTCCTGGTTGATGGCGTTGAGGTCTTTAATTCTGTATTTATTCTGCTCGATTGGCATAGACTAGTTCCTTGATTACAGTCTATGTATCGTGGCGGTGCAAACGCTAAAAGCCCCATAAGACTAGCTCATGGGGCTTTTCAGATCATCTAAAGCATCAGGATTGACGAGCGATCCGGTAGCCTTCTATTCCATTCTTGAAGCTGATTCGATAGCCCTGATCGGTGCCTTTAGAGGCGCTACGAACTCTATCCGGCAGCTCAGGCTCTACATCCCCGTAGTTACCGGAAGCCAGTCTGCGAACCGTGATCTGGGCTGTACCCTTGCGCTCCTTCTTGAAGCAGGAGATGACCAGGAATCGGCCATCTATGTCCTCTGGCATATCCAACATGAGCCCAATTCTTAGGAAGTCGATACCAGGGCCACGCACTTCGCCGGTTACCTCGGAATTAGGAAAGGCTCTGAGCGCCATCCTGTCTTGCACGGCATTATCGAGCAGCGGGGTATACGCTGGATAAGCAGGTCTTTTCCAACCGGTGGTCGCTCTGAAATCCACCAGCGAAACGGCATGTCGCCACGCGTACACATCCATTCTTTTAGGTGGTAGCGCCTGACCAGCCGCTCCAGGCAAACGGGGAAGATCAGCGTGCACCAGTTGTAAATCTTCCAGGCGAATGCCGGTCTGTACGGGATTAGTGACTTCGAAATAGTCTTGCTTCTGCTCACTCCAATCGACCAAGCCAGGCTGTATGGCAATGGCAATGCTGTTGACCCGGACGCTGCCCGTTCCCTGCACGGCCACCGGAGCCAGCAGGCGCACCCGCACCGAGGTTCCTGGCAGACCAGTGAGTAGCGGCAGGCTGTATTCCTTCCACTTGTCCTGGCTGGACAATTCCACCTCGATAGGCTGACCATACGGACTACCATCGCAGAGTACCTGAAAGTAGAGGCTTACCAATACCGGTTCCGGGTTGTTAGTAACAGGGTCTACGATAGCTTTGAAACGGATAATCATACCGTCCTCGTCCTGACCAGTGAGGTGCGGCACAGGAGGCGAAAGCAGATAGTTGTCGGGGCTGATGGCGCTGCTGTAACCACTGAATTGCACCGCATACTCCTTGGCTTTCTCCCCTTTGGCGCGGGCTGTAGCAAGGGCACCGTTCATAGTCCAGTAGAGCGGTCGCACATTGCTACCATCCCACTCCACGAAGTCACCGTTGCGAAACAGGTTTTCCTCTAGCTGTAGGTCTACCACTGCCTTACCGATCTGAGCAGCGGCTACCACGGTATGCGTCTGACTGCTATTGATCCAGTATAGCTCCCGTTCACCCGTTGCAAACTTGGATTCCAGGATGCGTAGCGGCACGGAACCCGTATCGACGTTCAGCAATCGCTGCCCAGCCGGTGACCATACGCGCGTTTCAAAGCCTTCATACACCTCGTTCAAGGATATTATTTTCCAGTAGCCATCCGCCTGAAACATCATGGCATTGAACAAACGTAGGAGGTTATCCAACACGGTACGAACGTCGATAATGTCCTCGTCGGCAATGACCTTTTCATCCTTCTTATTGTAGGCATTACGATGCACGTAGGCTTCCGCTAACGGGTCTGCATCTGCCGCCATCAGGCGGTCACGCAGGTTCACGCCGCAGAAAACAGGCAGATTTACATCACAATAGGACAGACACTTGAGAACGATGGAAAGCATGCTGGTGCGCCCCACCTGCCGTTCACGCAAGTGGTTGACGAACTTGGTATTCTTGAGCTGACCCAAACCATCGGTGGCCGTGATGGTCACCTTCTGCCCTGCTCCTAGCAGTTTTTCCGTGTAGCTGGTGGCATCGATGTACCCCCTGAACTGCAAGCGGCCATCACGATAGTAATCGACTCGGTGGTTGCGGTCATCCTTCTTGATCGTATCCAGAAATTGCTGGGCCAAGTCGGTGTAGACGTTGAAATCGAGGTTGGCCCCTACCGCTTCCGGAAGGTATCCGGCAGGACTTCCACCGCTATCCCAGCTCAGCATGACCGGGGCATCCGTACCGCAAACGCTGGTTTCTGGCCCGTTCCAATCACGCTCCAGAATGAAGATTTCCAGCGGTACCCCGACCTCATCATCGAACAAGAGCTTCCAGCGCTTGCGGTAACGGTCTTCGATAGTGAAAGTCGCCTGCACATATCGATCCTGCGCATCGTAAATGTCCATCTCGTAAGTGCCCGCGTACAGGTTTTCATAGATGCCGGTGGCATTGTCCTGCACATAGCCAGCTCGTACACCAGCGCGCAAATGGTAACGGATCGGTAGGCTAGGGCTGGTAGCGGTCACCCACACGCTACCGTTCTCTGCACCCGCCTCATCAATGTCATTCTTGATGATATCGACCACCTTCAGATCGCCTACATTGGTTTCCACTGATGGCACCGAGTCATCAAATATGATGCGGTCAGTGTCGCCGGCAATGGAAGGATTGGCGGTATGAAAGCGCACTCGGCGGGTAATGGAACCGATGGCATATTGGTCGATGACCTGGCTCTCATCGATGGCATAGTAGAAGTAATCATAGCCTTCCACCTTCTCCCAATAGTCGTTGTTGCCGCCGATGGTCGGCGCGGGTAACACGCCAGTCGGAAAGTTGCGGGATTCCAGGCGGGTTCTGGCCTTGTAGAATCCGGCCCAGTCGTGACGCATGATATCGCCCTGCTCGTAGTACCAGTAACCACCGGCAACGGGTGCGGGCGAGCTGAAGAAGGGCGAGAAGTTGTCGGGCGGGTTAGGGTACGGCTCACTGGTGGCAGTCACGCGGAACTTCACGTAGCCGACCTGATCTTGTGGCCCAAAGCTGATCTGCTTCCAATAGCCTTGTTGCACGCCGTTAGGATCTGGATAAGGCTGTTTCTGGCTACCAGTTACCTGCATGTCGCGTAGGGCTTGGAAATACCAGCGACTCTCGCCGTTGGTGCCGGCGGCGTTGGTGCCACCGTAGAGCACGATATCCCCTACTCGGTAACGAGGCGTGTATTGATAGAAGTCAGGAAAGGTGAGCGTGATAGGCGCGACTGTGTAGCCCTGCTTCGTGGTCTTATCCCACGCGTAGCCTTGTAGCGCACCAGGATTACGGCCATTGTACACGAACTCATACTTGAACCAGTGCACTGCCGAGCTACCTCCACCGCCTGTACCTGGTGCATTGCCCGCTGTCACCGTGACGGTATTGGTATTGCGCTGACAGTTGCCCGCGTCCTGTAGCTGGGCGCTGTAAGTACCCTGCGGCACGTTGCGGTAGGTGAAGGCGAAGTAGTTGGGATTTACCAATACCGTTTCCGTGGGCGCACCCAGCGTGGCGATGTAGCATTGTACCGGCGGAAACGAACTGCTAGCCTCCACTCGAATCAGTCCGTCAGCACTGGTTGTGGTAGTGGTAGGCAGCGCAAAGGCTTCGGGTGTGAAGAGGTCACACGTACCATCGCATTCTCGGCTGTCCACATCGACCGGATAGAAAGCCCCACCGGCTCCCATCGTAATCTCCCGGCGCTTACCAACGCCATTTACAGTCACACAGTAGCTTTCCAGGATAGTGCCTTCGGCTAATACGAAGTAGTTGCACGAGAAAGCACTAACCGTGACGGTATCAGTAGCATTGAGCCCTTGTTGGCTGCGACCAGTTGTGTAGTAGACATCGGTCTTGAATACGCTGTTGTCCGGCTGGTTGACGCAGTAGGTTTGGATGAGGGTTCTTGCCATAAGTATCGGGATATGGCCTATATATTCCCTCAGTGCATCCATAGAAAAAGGCTCCCAGATTACTAGGAGCCTTTTCATTTCATTCTAGCGGGTATTCGTCAGGCGGTAGCTATCGACCTGCATAACGGAGCGAAGTTGTGTGCCCTCAGCCCTCAGTTCAACTGGCAGGAACTTCACCTCGATCAGCAAATTGTTCTCCTTGGTCTTCGTGACGTTTGAGGTGGGAGTTGCGATGGCAGAAGTAGATGGCGTGCTGGATTGATTGCCGCCGGCTATTGCCTTTCCTCCGAATCCAACGAGCGTACCAGCGAGTGCCAAAGCACCACCAGCCGCTAGCTCCAATCCACCAGCCGTTACCATTGCCGCATTGCCTGTCGCAAGACCCAGCGCAACGTGACCGGCTCCCAGCAGCAACAGCTGCTTGCCGAAGTCCTTCATGAAGTTGCCGATGATGGACAAGGTCTGGCCGAAGATGCTACGCAGTCCTTCGGTAACACTCATCTGGCCAGTAATGATGTTGCCAATGCCTTCTACTATCACCAAGCCAATATCAGCCAATGCCGCCGATGCCTGAGCAGCAGCACCCGCGTACACATCGGTGAGATCGAGTTGCGACTTCAAACCAGCAACAGCATCCTGGGCTTGTCGGATCATCGCCTCACTGGCTCCGTTGGTTTGCAATTCCTTTATCGCCTGCTGGCTCCTACGAATGCGTTCCTCCAACTCATCCTGTGCTTTGCCCGATGCCAGGTCAGCGAAGTTATCGCCGCCACCTGTGAGTGAATTCCGTGCCCCTGGTGACGCGCTATTGAGTCCTTCTAGCAGATCATCAGCCGCAGCATCCCGCTTCGCCTGGGCAGCCGCTACACGCGCTTTCTCCAGCTCCTGTTGCAAGACCTTGGCATGTTCAATCTCCGCAGCCAGGAAGCGGTTGTTTTCCTCGGCACCCTTCTTGCGAAGTGCCTCTACGGCTTGAAGTGAGGTGCTGAGTTGAGCCTCCAGGATCTTGACTCTTTCCACACTCTCATCCGCATTCTTGCCGAGGGCCAGTATCTGTTCCCCGGTTGCGGTGATGGCTTCCTCGGCGTTGAGAAAGATCTGCTTGAAGTCCGCATTCTGTTTGTATTCGTTGCTCAACTCGATCAGACGCACATACTCAGCTGATGCGGCCTTGAACTGCGGCGACTGCTCCACCTTTCCGGTCTTATCGAGTTCGATGAGCTTATCCATGAAGGTCTTGTAGACCCTGGCTTTTTCCCCGGCCACGTCATATGCTTCCCCTTGGAGCTTGAACTCGTTGTTGACTTTGCGCAGGCCATCTCGGAAAGCATCCTGCGCTTTGGCAAGGTCGGATATGTCCTTTGCTGCTGATTTGGCCTCTGCCTTAGAGCCAATGCCCAACTCGTCAATCTGCCTGATCTGTTCCTGTTTAGCGGCGATGAGCTTGTTGTTGGAGGCTATCTTCTCGGCATCGTTGACAAGGCTGAGAGTGGATGTTTCCTTTTCCAGCGCCTGAATCTCCGCTTCCAGTGCCGCCCTCGAATCGAGGATGGCTTTCGCCTTCTTCTTGGCGGCGGCGAGTGCGGCAGCATCGCGCTTGTCCTCCGCATCGACGAGCGGCTTCATGCCAATGGTTGAACGGATCTTGTTCACCTCCGACAACGATTCAAGCTGTGCTTTCCGGGTGAGGTTGATCCGGTTTGTCAGTTCCTTGCGGAAGGCATCTCCCTCTTTGGTATCGGCGGATACTACCTTGTCCGGTAGCTGAATGCCCCTTGAATCGAACTGCACCGCTACCGTGACGCGCGTCTTGTTGAACTTGTCGAGCTGTGCCTGGACCTGCTTTAAGCGGGTGCTGAGGTCGTTGAAGTTCTCCGTGGCTGGCTTCAGTGCTGGTTCCGCCTTGGCTTTGGCGATGTTCTGCAGAGCTTTCAGATACGACTTCGCTTTGGTGGTGCTGATCTGCATAGCGTTGCCATACTCATCCGTGGCCGTGATGGCGCCGGGGGTAACTTCAGCAATGCGGCGAATGATGTCTTTTAGGTTTTCCTGCTCGACTGCCGTTAAGTTGGTCTTTTTGCTCAGTTCCTCATATTTGCTCAGCAACGGATTTAACTGAGAAGCCAGGTTACCGGCGGCCGTACTGGCATCGGCAAATTCATCCTGTGCTGACTTGCTGGTTGCCACGAAATAGACCAGTCCGGCCGTTACGGCTGCTATGGCAATACCGACCGGCCCAAGACCAGCCACGAGGAAGCTACCGGCACCAGAAAGAGCCTTGAAGCCGTTGACCGCTACCGGGATGGCCTGCCCGATGGCCCCGATGGAGAATAGTAAGGGCCCTGCTCCTGCCGCCACTCCGGCAAAGCCAAGGATCGTGCTCTGCGTAGCCGGATCAAGCGAGGCAAAAGCAGTTGCCATCTCGCCTACCTGTGTGCTGATCTTGTCTGCTAGAGCCTCTAAGCCGATTGCATTAGATGCCGCGTCACCGATCTTAGCCAGTGCCAACACACCAGCATCAGACATATTCTCCAACGCATTCTTCAGGCCGCCAGTCACCTTCGGCAGCTTCTCGAATTCAGTGGTTACGACCTCGATGAATTGCTGACTCGTTACGCCGAGTTTGCGAAGCCCTTCCGCGTTACTGACTCCGAATGCGGATTTCAGCACCGTTCCAATCTGTGGCAAAGCGTCCTTCAGCTGGTTCAGATCCTGCTGCATGACGTTGGTGGAGTTGTTGATCTGAGTCAGCGCAAGTGTCACTCTATCCAGCTCAACCTTGCCTTTGCCAACGGTTGCCAGAGCGCCACCGAATGCCAATAGGGTTCTTCTGGCTTGTTCGGCACTGTATCCGGCAGCCTGGAGGTTGGTCGCGCCCTGTAGCGCTTCTTTCAGTCCTAGACCAGGCAGCTTCGCTATTTCAAGCGTCTTCTTGATCTCCGCTCCTACATCACCAGCACCTTTGTAAACGGCGGCAAAGCCTTTTTCAAGTGCTTGAATATCCGCGGCTGTCTTGATGCTGGCAGCGCCTAAAAGCCCTAGCGGCAGCGTGACGTACTGCGTTAGGGAAGCACCAGTAGTTTTCGCGTAATTAGAAAGTCTTCCTAGCCCTTTCTCGGCTTTATCGATCCCCGCTTCAAAGCCATCAATGCGGGCATTTATTACAATAGCTAAATTCTCTAGATCCACGGGTATCTATCCCAGGTGGATCAGGAAGCAAACACTCAAAAAAGCCCTACCATAGCGCTCGTTCAGCAGCCCAATAATCAGGGCGTATGCTATCTTCGGCAACCATCAACCAAACCCTATCTATTATGAGCACTTACGACCCAAGACCTTCAGGTCCCGAAGACGAAGAAGACGACAACCTCGAACTCACACAGAAAGAGTGGGCTGACGAAAAGAAGGCCACAATGGATAACCTCTTTCCAGATGAGGATTCAGAAGAAGGATTTAACTGGACTCAGGATTAACACGAAAAAGCCTCTCACTAATCGGAGAGGCTTTTTCTTTGCCAGTACGCTATATCCGACCCTTGGCTTTCATCTCATCCAGGAAAGCCAAATGCACCGCTAACCTCTTCTTTTCTTGGTCCTCAGTGTCATCCGTCGGCAGGCTGATGTACTTCTGGAAGTGGATGGGCTTTTCATTCATGGAGTTGTAGACCTCGCAAGCGATTCTGCGCGTGCGGTCCCACTCGTGCCACTGCCGTTGATTGTAGCCATTGACACGGCGTTGGTATTCATTCCATGTCATTTTCCAGAAGTCTTCTTCGCGTATACCAACCTCGCCGCAGGCGTAATCTAAAATAGCGCACCAGCTTCCAAAATACTCATCCTCTGGGTCTGGTGCGCTATCGTCGGTCTCTGCGGCGTGTACGCGCCCTACTTTTTTGGCGTGTTACGCCTCATCTCCCCCATCACAGTGAAGAGCTTTGCCAACTCTTCGGTTTCGGCCATGTCCGCCCAAAACATCACGTCGTCCGCCGTAAAGTCAATCTGCTCACGCTTAAAGGTGCCATAGGCGACCAGTGCGGAGTAGAGAAGATCACACACGAAGATATTATTCTCGACAGAGTTTACGAGTGCGAATTTACCAAGCTCTTCTAGGTAGTCAGAGGGCTTGATGCCGCGATGGTCGCAGAACACCTTGCTTTGAAAAGTACCGATGTGAAAGCCTCTTTCACGGCCTCCGATCACCATAGTGCCAAATCCACGTTCCTTAGTTTCCATAAGTATAGGGCTGCTTGTTTAGCTTAGATTCCAAGTAGCAAGGGTTCAGCACCGATAAGACCGGCAGTCCAGGTCACAACGCCTGAGCCTTCAGGGATGCTGAAATCCACATTGGAGAGGTAGGCTTTCGAGCTGAACACGTACTCATCTACCCCGCCCAGCTGATATTCGATATCTACCAAAGCGCCCTGGCGCAGGGCACTATACATCTCACGAGCCGTTACGTTGGTTGCTTCTTCAGCAGTGCCGAATACACGCATAACGGCAGTCAGAGAACCATCCCACGATTCTGCGCCGGGCACCTGTTTGGTAAATCCGCCCGTAGCGGAGCAGACGACAGAAGTCATCTCGCGTTTGGTTGAAAAGGAAGCGGTCTGAGCGCAGCCGAACACCTTGTCATTTATCTTAATCACAACATTCGTTGCAAGGATTTCACTAGCCATTTATTAGTCTATTTGTTTATTTCTGAAGGCTTTGACCTTCACTTCTATATATCGAAGCACTTTCAGGGAATGGGAATCTGATTTGGCATACTTGCGGGTTCTAACCACCGTGAGTGGGTTCATCTGAAACCCTTGATCCAAGTCCAGCACCTGCCCTTCCAAGGCACTCAGGATCTGGCCGCTGATCTCCAGAGAAGGCCCATCACTCGCCACGCCATCTATCGCAAACGAGGTGATGATGGTGAACTGGAAAAAGCACTCCCAATAAGCGCAGGCCACGGCACCTGCTACCGGCAGAGTCACTATCTGATCGATAAGGATGTAAGGTGCTGCAGCTCCTGAAGGGGCATAGGCGTACAAGGGCACAGGAGCACCGTTGAGGGTGATTGAGGAGGAGTTCAGTGCGCTGAATAAGGCTTTCTGTACGATTAGGTTAGGGTCTGACATGCGTTATAATCGGAATCTCAACGCCTGTTTCAGGTTGGCTAAGAAGGCTTGTTTGTGCAGTTGGTAGGCAGGGCGCAGGAACGGTTGGGCCCTCATTCTGGAGGTTCCGAACTCTACGTGGATGGCATAGGCACTATCTGCCGACACCCTGCCTGAGAAGTTGCCGCCCAGGTTGGCATGAATGGTAGAGCGTAGAAAGCCCGTATCAACGGGCGCTAATCGCTTGGCATCACTTTCGATTTCCAGCAGCATACTGGCAATGAGGTTCTGCACTCGTTTAGGTGCGCCGACGAGGTAGGCACGGAGCTTCGTTTTAAGGTTATCCGCTCCTTCTAGTTCAACACGTACACTCACTTTACCAGGACTCCGAGGAGCTGCATTTCTGTTTTGCGCTCGTTCACCACGACGGAGTTGATGCTAATGCGCTTGCCGTTCCATTCGATCCGGCTGGTATTGCTGATCTGCTCATCGTAGCGAAGGCTGACCTTGAATGGCTGGCGGTAGGTGATCTTACCATCTATCAGATCTTCTTTGGCAGGTAGCGCCTGCACGCGTGCCCAGACGGTGAAGCTGGTTCCAACCCCACTCAAAACACGGCCTCCAAGACCATCAGATAGGGTGGCATAGGGCAGGTAGATGGCAATTTGTTCTCGGTACTTTCCGGCAGCTGGCATACCTATTTATAGCTTCCGGAAAGGAGCCAACAGTGTTTTGTAGGTGATGCCATTGCTTGGAAAGGAGCCGTTCTCACGATTCTCGTACAGGTCGCTGGCAATCTTGCAGATGGCGATCTTGACCGCCTCTGGCACCTCTGCAGGATCAACCGTTACCTGATACTTGACCGTGTAGGTGGGAAGGTTAGAGTAGTCGATAGGATAATCCCTACTGACTACTATGCCCTTCCTGTAGTTGTTGAAATAGGATGCCGCGCTAATCGCTTCATTGATGCTGGTATAGAATCCACTGACCTCTAGTATATCCTCACTAGCAATGTCTAACGGCTTATCGATTGTAAAAGTCCTCTTGACCGTCTTGCTGATAAATTCCCGGTTGCAATAGGTTTCCGCCTTTTCACGGGCGGCGGTGATGAACGCGGAAAGCAGGGCGTTTTCCATTTCACTCGCAGGGAGTCTTGCATACAGTTTGAAATAGGATAGATCTACCGGCTCCATTAATAATTGTCTTTGTTTGGTAGGTATGTATCATGAAAAAGGGTGTTGTTAAACACATAGGGGAAAACCTCCGAGTCCGTGACCGACTGGCATGGTCGCTCGTGATAAGGTATCAAAACGCTGTAACCTTTAACGAGGACCGGTGATGCTCTCATACCTAACCGGCCCGCAAGGGCAAGCCATATAGACTTAAACCATTAAAAAATGGTACATTTGAGATATATTCTTATATTGTGAAACCCTTTGCCAGGAGGGCGCAACTTACTATCCTACTCCTAAACCATCTTGCTCATGGCTGCCAAACTTCTAAGACTCCAAGCGACGCTCCGTACTTCCTCCGCTAGTGGTAGTAACCTAGATAATGACTCTAAGATGACGGTTAAAGTCCACTATATCAACCAAACAATACCGCTGGCCATTTACGATTTTATTGGGAAGGATGGGCAGGGCGGGTCCACTCGGGAAGGGGACCAGAAAATTTTTGACATTACGCTCAAAGACAGTTCCCTTACGAGAGATGGGTTGAACGGCAAAGCCGAGATTGAAATGCGAATAGATGCCGTAGGCCGGGACCATTACGCGGGCGGGGTGGCTTTTCTGTTTTTCTTCGATGACGGGTCCACGGCTCTTTTCGGCTTTGGCAACTTTGCCATCGGCACATTCCATGAATCTAATACGACCAACCAAGTCATTCGTTTTGTATAGTTTATGTGGCCCTTAGGGTGCTGTCTGTAAAGATGGAAGCTGCGCCCCTGAGTCGGAGGTGATACTCTATTTATTTGACAGCATCCGAAAAAGGGAAGCCATGTGGCTTCCCTTTTCAGTTACTTTTTCTCTACACTACGCTTCGCAGGTTTCGTTTCTCGTGCGGGCTTCAAAGGCTTCGTTTCAATCTCAACTTCGATTTCAACTCTTTCTTCTTCCACCAACCCGATTTCCTCTAGAAGCTTTGCGTTGTGGGCGTTCACGTCTTTTACGACTCCTTCTGGCCACATTTCCGACTGGAAATAGAAGGAGGTTTTAGCTTTCATTCTCATGATCCCTGTCCCCTCCATTCCACTTATACAACAGCCGCAAGTGTAGCGATAGCGCCGGCGAAGGTGCCTTTCACGAATGCGGAAGGACGTGTTACCGCCTGCAGCAAGCGCTCCTCGATTACCACCGTCACCTTGTTCAATACAAAGTCATTATCGTTGGAGTCTGTGGCTTTTACGGTTAGCGATTCTACCTGGTAGATTTCAACGCCTAGATCGAAAGCACCTACTAGGAACTCGCCTGGGTTGATGGCATCAATCTCGATAATCTCGATGCGACCAACAGCGGGCAGAACACCACTATAGAGGGTAGGCAGCAGGTAACGGCCTTCTTCGTCCTTGGTGAGTTCGAGTTCCGCAACATCATCCGGGTTCATCAGAATAGCATTAGCACGGTACATCGATCTACGAGCCTGAGCAGCCGCTACACGCAACACATCGATGTTCTGAGGGTTGGTTACTTTGATACCGTTTGCGTTGAAAGGGGCAGCCAATGGATAGATTCCTTGGATGTTGCCCGAAGTGCCGGTGCCGTAGATCAGCTGTGCATCTTCCTCGTTCAAGACCATTTCACGTCCACGACCTTGTAGCGAAGCGGCGAATGCCGGAGCATCGTGCATAAGCTCCGTCGAGAGCTTGTAGTGCATAGCAATCTTCTCAGCGGTGGCTGTTACAGCTTCGGTTGAGAAGGAAACCTTTGGCTTCATTTGGCCTTCCGCTACAATGGCAGGAGCGCCTTCAGCAGCTAGTTCACGATCATACTTCAGGTAAGGCTGCGACAATGGCGCAATGCGCATGAAATCACGAACATGCTTTGGCTTGTTCGGGAGCGCCACATAACCACTTGTCGCAATCAGCGTCTGGGAGTTGGCTACTGTGTTTCCACGCAGCATGTCTACCGATGCTTTGACATCGAGGGGAACCTCTACCGTCTGGTTGCGCTGACGGCCTTTCAAATCACCGCTCTTCGCCTCAAGCGCTACTACGAGTGCTGATTTGCCTTCTTTCTCGGTATTGAGGTTCTGCAGCTTCTGGGCAGTAGCCAACGCATCAACGGATGCCTGAACAGTCTGCAGCTTTTCATTTAGCTCGTCGCTGACACTTTTAACCTGTATGGTAACATCCTTCTTTAACTCAACTGCAATATCCTGGGCAGTTTTAACTTCATTTTCCACTTAATTTTTAGGGTACTTTTTGTTTTGATAGGCGGCATAGAACGCAGCCAGTGCCATTCCTTTTCTATCTACTTCGTTCGGCTCAGGTGCTTCCAGAGTGGTTTCTTCTTCCGGCTCAGGCGGCGTAGTGAGTGACGAATTCAATAAATCAGTCATCGCTTTATGTATATGCGCGTGTTCCAGCGCGAGTAGCTGACATGCTTCTTCCGATAGGTTTCCAGCAGCTATCGATTTGTATAATTTGTGCGAACGCTTATCGATGCTTTCGACCAGCGAAACCAGTTCGTCGGACTTGATATCGACCAGTGGGGTGTTCTCGTTTGAGCCCCACAGCACGGCAGAACATTCCAGCAGCTGAACCTCGGTGAGGATTCTGTGACCCTCCTTATCGGACTTCTTGTTGATCGTGTAGAAGCCAATAGAATGCTCGGTAACAGCGCGTTTTTGATAGCACTCCAGCAGGTCATTGCCCATCGTGGTTTCCAGAATGGAAGCCGTGACCTTCAGCCCGAAATCATCTTCTTCGAGGCCTTGAATTACTCCGACCGGTAAGAGCGTGGAATTGTGATTCCACAGGTACTTGACTCGCTTATAGTTCTCCTTGATTGTCTTGGCGAAAGCCCCTTTCTGGATGATGTCGCCATGACTATCGACGCTGCCAAAAGCCGCCGCATAGAAGGTCACGGTTCTATTGGACTCGTCGATGCTTTTGATCTCGCACGTAACTGATTTTAACTCTAACACCCCTATATACCGGGCTTTTTCACCTTTTCACGACTTATTTAAATTTTATAATTTATTAAAATAATCAAATTATTAACGCATAAAACACCCTATTTCTTCATTTTCTATCTACAGCTTCAGTAGATAGAATATGAATAACACAATTAAAGAATCCTTTATAAAATCAGTTACAGCCTCCATTGTAGAAGCCAGTAAAGAACCTGCAGCTGAAAGAACAGCAGCGACAGAAGTAATCAGAAAGGTCATTCTGAAAAACCTATCGAGGTATTACATTTTCGAGGATGGGGCTATCTACGACCGCAAAAAGAGCCGCTACCTCATGCAATACCTGTCAAGAAGAGGCTACTATGATGTGCGCGTTTATTTCGACAACGGCGACATGAAAATAGTCCGTGTGCATCGCCTTGTTGCCTTGGCTTTCTGCAAAAACGAAAAACCGGAAGAGTACAAGATCATCGATCACATTTCGGGTGTAAAGACCTGTAACCATGCCTCGAATCTGCGCTGGTGCGATCAAACGATTAACATGAGAAACACGGTCAGAAACACGGAAAGAGGGTTGAAAATCCTCGATCTGTTGGATGAAAATATGATTTCCAAAGACGACCCAATGCGTGCGATCTACTACCAGAGATTGAGTAAGGGTTGGGGTCTGAAAAAGACGCTCTCCACGCCGCTGCTTGCCGATAAAGACAGGTACACCAAGGAAGGATTAGAGGCAACCAGAATCTTAGTTGAGTCCGGCTTTACCACAGAGCACCCCGCTTATTTCACCTACCACAGAAGAGTGAAATCCGGAATGACGCTGGAAGAAGCACGTTCAATCGTGGTTGGGCGCGAGAACAAGAAAAGCGAGGAGGTCAAGCAGCTCTATGCCCTATTAGCCTCTGTCAATCTGGATAGAAGCGACAAGAGATTCACCACGTTTCTTAACAGGTTGAGAAGTGGGTGGAGCCTTGAAAGAACCTTGGAAACCCCCATTAAGAACAGGAAAAGAAGCAGCAAAGCCAATTAAGCTCCATCAAAAAAGAGACCTCACATGAGGTCTCTTTTTTGTAGTGAACAGACGCTGAACTTGCTATTATCACCTTATTTGAAGGGTATTACAAGAATTCCATGTAGCATGTCGTATCTAGCCAGCCAATGCATTTGCGTGCGGCGCCAAGGCCGCCTGAAACAGGCCTAGTCCATGGCTGGCCTCCTGTGTGTCCCCATTTTACAGGAAATCGGTCTGCGTATTTTTTCTTCGTCGCTTCGATCCAATGACCATACTGCTCTTTGATTGCAGGTTCATACTTACTGGCTGAACCACAATCTGTAACACCTTTCCACAGGAACTTCCTTGGCTCCTCGACGCGTAGAGGTATAGCTAAGCTTACAGGAGATACTCCTTCTGCTGTTTCCTCGATTGCAGGCAAAATAGCTACAGCTTCTGCTGGCTCGTTCTCGTCAAAATTCTCTAATTCTTCCATGTTTTCAGTCATTAGGCTGTTAATGTGAAAGGTGATAATGCAAAGCAATATATATAATTTATCATATTATACAATGGTACTAATTCCTGATCTAGAACATGAAGCGTTGAACCTGCTCGTCGAGCTGGATCAACCGCTTAGCTGGTTGCCGGATTTTGACTTGCAATTCAACGCCTGTGAGCTGACGCAGATGCCGGCGGCCAAGGTGCAGCAGGTGCTGGTTATTCCCACCAGAACGCACAAGAAAGAGCGCAAGCCCTTATTTTAAACACGAAAAAGCCTGCAGCGTGAACCGTTCTGCAGGCTTTTCAACGTGGGGAATTCTAATACACCTCGCTATTCAAATAGTGCTTGAAATCCCTCTAACGAGCGAATAATTCGGTAGGAATGTCCGAGCAAGTTGAGTTTGTGTTCGACAGTGAGTTGGGCTGTTGACTGGCGGCCGGACTCCGTTTTGAATTCGACAAAGAAGATGTGGCCGTGCAGCACGACGGTTACGTCAGGAACTCCTCGCAGCGCCCCACTCTCTTCGAAGTGCAACCACCTGGCGAAAGCAGCTTCGTTCGGCACACTCCAGATCAATCCTTCCGGGAATATCCTCTTAAACCACTGAACACATTCTTTCTGTATGGTATGCTCAGACTTCTTCTTGGCGGGTTTCACCTTTATCTATCCACCCAATACTGTCTTATGATGATACACTTTGCTAGTTTTGGCAACTCTATTCCACTTTGATTCTATGCCTCCAACACGTACTCAGGTCATACTCGCTAAAGAGATTATTGCCAACCTCAAATTGATCGCCATTGCCTTATGTACCGTGAGCATACTCGGAACTATTAATGATTACTTATATCCTATACCCTTCCTTACTAGCGGAAATACATTTATCAGCGTGATCTTGGCATTACCTCTGTGGAGATACCTCTTTTTGGGGCTCAGGTGGGCTTACAGAACTTCTAAGATTAACCTCTAAACGATCTGTTCGCTCCAATAAATTAGTAGCCATTTAAAATATTCAATACTGACTACGGCAAGTAGCACGCTCATCTAATCAAATACTCTGTGTGATTCTGGAAGCCCATCCATTAAGGGGCGAGAGACTTGATCAAATGAGTCGATAAACAGGCGCATACAGGCAAGGCCAGTGATGATCAGGTTGGTCAGCTCATAGTAGCGCTCCACAACCTTCACCTCAATCGTCTTAGTCCGATTGAGTTCCACTAAAAATTTTCCATTAATAGCGCGCGCCCTACCATTCTGTCCTCGCACTCTCACCAATACGTGCACAGTTGGCAGTAATGGCTCATCGTGCGTGTCTTGGGTTCGGATTTGATTAAGCAGGCCCCACACGTAGCTCTGCTCAGGCGTGAGAAAATCAGCGCGCCACCGGTCAATATACTTAGTGGCAAGGTTGTTAATTCCGTTTTCCTTCTGCCATCTCCCGTGATAGAACCTAATCTGTTGGTAGGCTTGTAGGAAAGACCAGACCGCATGTTTAAGCTTCACCTCGTCGGTGCCTCTTCTATCAGGATCAGTAGATGGTTTGATGTGCAGGGCTTCATACTCGATGATACGCCAGCTTGCTTCGGCCCAAGCGTACTTCTCTTCCATATGAGTACGAGCTGCAGAAATAAGCATAGTTGAAAAGGGTTAAATGAGTCGCACTGGTTGATATCCAACAAGAAAGTGCAAAAATAATGTTATCGATGTTGTCATCTGTCGATGGAATGTAGTGCATTTGCCCCATCCCTAACCTAAACCCCTTCATCGTGCTCAACATCGAAGCCATTACCGCCACACTTGCCAACGCCGCCAAGAACGAGCAGCGTATCGAGGAAATCCGCAAATCGTATGCAAAGGCTCAGAACGCTTTGGCCGACCTCGGTGAACTCCTCTCCGATTCCTATGTGCCTGCTGAAAAGCCGGCCAAGGTGCCGTACATCCGCCCTGCCAAACGGGCTGAACTAGACGCTAAAGCTATTCTAGGAACCGCGTCACAGGACGCCCAACAGCCAAAGCCTACTGCTGATAAGGCCAAGGTCAAAAACGCGCAGCCAGCGGCGATTTAACGCGTAATTGGAGTGCATTAAAAAGCCTCTATCATTATTGATAGAGGCTTTTTTGTGTGCGTTTGCTTTGACAATGTTGCCACTCACACTTCAAGACGGGCGAGAGTCCAGCGCTGATTTTGACCTGCAGCCCAGTCAGAGTTATTCCATAGCTCATTTGGGTCTTGCGAAGTGAATTTCACACGTCGCATATGCGGATAGCTATCCAGTGGGCTATCCTCCTCTTCACTATCCTGTTTCCAGTCGTAGTTGCCCATGACTTCCACCACTGCTCTGTTGACACCATTATGTCGGAGGATGACGAGATCTCCAATTTTCATGTGGCGGTAAAAATTCCATAAGGAAGGTCCGCCCATTTGGGCGTTGTCCAGTGTAGGATATGCCTTACTAATGGCAGCTCCAATAGCAGCAGCATTCTGGTAACCTACTTCTTGGATGTTGCCCACGGCTTCCCAGCCGATACAGATACACTCGTTTTCTCGATACCATTGGAGTGCTTCATCAGCAACTTCGTGATGGGTTATTAGGCGCCAGACGTTCATTTGATATGATAGAAAAGGTTAAGTACATCTGCAATATATGCTACTCGACTGGTGATTGCAGGAAGACGCGAAGATGCGAGCAGCGAAGCATATAGAAGCATGGCTAGTCGATAGATCTACCAAGCAATTTCAGACCCCATCGTTTCGCCAAACAGCTGATCAATTATCCACTCATTGCTCTTCACGCAATCCAAGCTCGTAGAAAGCAGGTCGCTTTCAATAGTGGGTGAAGTACCGATTTCATCACGAAATCCGTCCATCATCATCTTGCGAACTTTCTCGGTGTGTTCTTCTAGCACCACTACTGAATCATGGATGGTGGCGTGGAAAATACCGGAAGCAGTGAGCTTTGCGCTGATCTTTCCAAGTATAACCGAAGCTTCTCGACGCTGCATCAGAATCGCAAGGTCACTGTAGTCTCTCTCTTTATGATGCTCCACTTGTTTGTAGACGTTCGGGAAGCGCTGGGCGAAATAACGACCAAACGGCTGGCCGGCGGAGTGCTCGCTTTTACAGAAGAAGATTGAAGCAAAGAACTTCACCTTGAAGGCGCTGCGCTGTTCTTGAGGGTATCCTAGATCATCCATCAGCACGTTGTAGAACGTGCCGGAGCTGGTGAGGCGGATGTATTCCTGTACGTCGGCGGGTAATTCTTCTCCACGGTAGGCATCGGCCAGAAGTAGCGAGAAGATGTAGGGTTGGGAGTTGCGGATGTCCAGGTTGATGAGGCGGCTCTCGCTTTGCTGGTGGAACAGGAACTGACGCAGGTCTGATGAGAGGTTGGAGATGTTGGTGAAGATCCTGCTGGTCTTGTCGGGCTGCTCCAAGAAGAAGTCGCCTTTAGCGATCTTCTCGATTGCCATACGGTCTGCTTCGTACTGACTTAGAAGTGATGCCTTGACGAGCTGAAGTGCATTAAGACCCTCCGACTGCTTATGGCTCGTTGCCTTGCGCAACAAGTGTATAATCATAAGAGAGTATAACGCAGGGTTTGAAGTATAAGCAAGGAATATGGGTTCGTAGACCTTCTTTGTCAGCTGCTTGGATGTAGTAATATGGGCAAGTGTATAATCATAAGACAGTAATGCAGAAAGTGAAGAGTTTAGCTTCTCCTCAATGTGCCTCAGCGCTTCTTGCTTATTGATGCCGATGAGATTGAGATTCTTCCAGGTGGAATCTGCCTGCTGTTGGCTTTGATATTGGACCCTCTGCTGCTCCAACTTCTTGCCCATGATGTGAGGATTGAACACCTCACGCAGAACGGACCTGCTCATCCAATCAGGGTGAATACGGTAGCCGATGCTCTTCTGGCCGACGATGTACTGGTTATCGGACTGGATGATGCCCGCTGCTAGCAGAACATCCTTCACCTCTTTGGCATAGCGAGAACCCAGCATCTGACATAGCGTTTTCATGCTCAACGAAGCAAAGCCAAGCGGACCCAGCGTTTTGTTGAACACTCCAGCTTCAATGATCTTGTGCAGGAAGTAGTGGTACTTGTCCTGATGGTCGTTGATGTAGCGTTGCTTGTTCTTCTCGATGTGCGCGAATTGACCGCCGTACTCACGGGTGAAATCAATGGAATCGAGAATAAGCGGAATGTCGATTTTGCCGGGCACGGCAAATTGCTGTTGTATCATGGGTCATGCAGTTGTGTTTTAGGTGTCTCCGGTGTTCCACGACCGACGAATGGTGCTGCATGCTATTGTATTACCCAAAGATGGGTTGGAACGCGCGTGAGGGAAAAACATGCATTGACCACTCAACAAAACCCTCACGCGCCCCAGGTAGGAGGATGCCTGCCACATTGTTTGTATTGTATCTATTGCCTGTATGGGCAAAAAGCGCGTCGATACGAGAATATTTTCTCCTTCTTTTCAAAGGAGGCTGCAGAGCTTACTGGCGAGTGAACTCTATTTGCATAATAGCTAGGCCCAGGCGAACGCAGGATGAGCAGGCCATACAAGCAACCATTGTAGGGTGTTGCGCGCTACCAGCGGCTCGGTTTCAGACAATAGGTATTGCCGGGTTAGTGTCCCTAAAAGAAACCCCTGGCCTCACATGACCAGGGGTTTCAACTCAGAATAGAGGCTTGGGCTTGGTTATCCGTTTGCCTAGGCTTTTTCCGCATCGCCATTCTGACTCGTTCCAATGGCCTCCTTTTCTCCGCCATCGATGCATGATGGTGATATCAGGATTTAACCGACTGAAACGACCGAGTTCTCTGTCGTTGGGGATAAGGCCTTTAGTAACAAATTCAACCTTTTCACCTTGATCTATGACGCCTCGGCCAATTACATCTGAGCTGTAGATCCTGCCGAAGTTGTACACCACTATTTCACTTGCATCCCTGGTAGCTAAAGAGGATTTGGCTAGGGCTACAGCCTCTTCAGTTCCATAAAAGAGCAGAACGTTCGTGATGCTTTCTGATTTCCTCAAACTCTGCATAACGAGCTTAACTCAAAGGTTCGCGCCGCTCTACTACAGTCGAATACTTTCTGTAAAATCGGCGTAAGTCCTCAGCTGTGAGTTTTTCATCATTTATAGCGGCCTCGATTTGCTGTTTCTCATGAACCAAGAAAGTGCCTTCGTCATACATGGCCATATCCTCACGAATAATGAGAACCTCCCTAGCTCTAGGACTGATCTCTTTTGAATTCTGCTGGATTCTATTGTAGAATGCTTCGATCTGTTCTAAGCAGTGGTCATCATTGGCCGCATACTTCAGGAATGCTTCTTTTTCAACGTACAGGTACCGACCAGCTTCCATAAGTTGAGCTATCTCCTGAACACGGCGATTACGGGTTTCCTCTGGGCTGACATATTTCAGAATCGTATCAAAATATGGCTCTGGCACCTCAAACCCTATGGGGATACCATCGGGCAATTGGAATGGTGAATTGACTTCCTCAAAGCGGTAATAAAAACCGTTCTTGAGTATAGTCGACTCGTAATGCACATTGAATGCAACAATGTGACGGTGAGTTACTTTCACGCATAATCCATGGTGAATGTAAAGTGTGTCACCAACGCCCGGACGCGCTCCGAAGGACCGGAGCGTGTTTTCCAGAAACTCGTTGATCATCCACTCAATACGTGCTTTGCTACCTGGCTCTCCTGCAAGAGCATAGACGGCGCCTGGGCTTATGGCGTAAGTATGAGGTGTGTTTTTATTCCCTTGGTTCTTGGGCATAGCTCCGCCATGCAATTTGTGATTGCTCATTTTTTTGAAGTCGTTTTATGAAAGGAATGGCGATCGAATGATCACCGATACACAGAACCTTGGAGCCTGTACACAGCTCCGCCTAATAGCTCGTCAGCTTTAGACTTTTTCCGGTATCTGTTATGCTATTAAGCTGATGTCAGTTCGCCCCGTTTGAGAGCAGTTTTATCGACACTGGGACTCTAAAGAGCCGTCAACTTCAATTTGATGGAGAATCTCGCCCATGACTCTATGAAGTGATCTAGCATCATCGATACTCAACATTGTTTTCGTCACAGTTCTCATCGATGATGTGTCGGCCACAGAGGACTCAAAAAGTAAGGTTATGCTTTTTGAGTTGCCTAGTACAGAGAATTTGTCAACCCTTGTACCACGATTTAAAGGCAACAGGGTATGAGGATCGGGCATATTTCCGCCCTGCAATTCTTGCTCGGTCATTTTTTCAAAAGTAAGATTGGAGAGAAAAAACGACACCGAGTGCCGCAAACATCACATATCGAAGAGCTTGTGCACAGCTCCGCCCAGAAGCCCGCCGGCTTTGAATTTTTCCGATATGTGTTGTTGAGAAGTGCGGATTATGAGAGTGGCCTACTCCCGTAATCTGCTAAGTCCTGATCAGGAGACTATACTACCGTAACAGCGTCTAAAGGGCAAAAAGTTCCCCAGTCTGCCAAATTATCGGTTTGCTGGGAACTAAAAGCAAACAAGCAAAATCTTCTATATGACACTCAGCATCTTACAAAATACTATAGGATTAATGCTCGTCATCACTTCAAAAATTTCAACTTCGCTATGTGTATATTCATAATAATTCCCTTTCAAAACTGCTCACCTACTCACCATAAAAAAGCCCCCACTTCATAAAGCAGGGGCTTTTTCATTACTTGATAAGCTGTTCAAGCTGACTCCATGCATGAACGACCTGGATAAAAGCTTCGACAAGCAAAGGAATACTTATCAATAGTGCTTTTACCACCTTAAGAGGTTTGTTTTTCTTCCACTTCTTGGAAGAACAAGGCTTTTTGCGAGCCATAACACAGGGGGTGTTGGGCAGGCACTCGATGAGTACCTGCAAGACCAATCGAAAATCTCACGATCTGGTGGTGGTCTAGAACCGTTATGAAGCGAGGCCACCCTGCTTCAATCCCCTAGCGGCTTGTAAAGCCTAATCCCCACGGTCGGGACGCTCACAAATAAGCAGCGTATTTGTGAACTGTGCAATAGCATAATGGATATTTTGCGTGCTCGTGCTCCACTCCTACCCGAAGATCGTCACCTTGGCTAGCTGCTCTGCTAGGTTACGCTTACGGTCCGCATAGATGCTGAAGCTTTCAAGGGTCTTGTGACCTGTGATGGCGGAGATCTTCGATATCGGCAGACCAGCCTCCAAACAGAGGTTGATGAATGTCCGCCTGCCGGTGTGAGCCGTGATAAGCTCATGCTTGGGCTTGTATGTCGTTACTGGGTTTTGCCCGTTGAAGCGAACAATGGTTTCGTGGTACTGCAGGCTCGGCATCATGGCCGTAATCCGACGAATGATCAGGCGATAGTATTGGTAGTTACACTTCTTGACCAAGCCCCTATCAATGATCTGACGAGCGATAGGTGTAATAGGAATCACGAGCCGCTGCTTGGTCTTCTGAGTCACCACAACTATTTCATCGCCGATGATGCTGGTGGCCGGATTGAAGAATACATCCGAGTAGCGTAAGCCGGTCACACACATCAGTACGAGCGTGTCACGAATCTTCAGGTGCGCCTTCTTCTGCAGCGGTAGATTCACCAGCTCCTCGAACTCGTGGCGCTCGAAGTAAATCACGTTGTCATCGCGCCGCGGCAGGTTGAACTTATAGCGCTTGAAGTGTCCGTCTAGGTTCAACTCTTCAGCAAAGCAATTCAGGACCATAAGCACCTTGGTCATGTATGTCTGGATGCTCGTATTCGTCAGCCCACGCTGAATCAGGAAGCCCTGGATGCGGTACATCTCCGCTTCATCAACAAGGCGCACATCGAGTTTAGGGTTGTATTCGTGGAGACACGTATTGAGGCAGGTAAGAATCTTGACCTGACTGCGCGAATAAGAGTAGCGCCGCATATCAATGAACCGCTCAAAGATTCCAGTAAGCGTACGCTCGTGATCAGGTGCAAAAGCCTCCTTGGCCTTCTCGTAAGCCTCCTTCATAGCTTCGACAGTAAGATCAATACCAAAGCTAGTTAGTTGAGCCTGCGCCGCTCTGAGCGATGAAATGACCTCGTTCAGCTTTGCATTAATCCGGGGTGCATCCTTACCTAGTGCCCTTCCTCCTATAAAGTTGTCAGGGTCTACTGTTAGCCCTGTCGAGATCACCCACTTGGAGCCCCGATGCTGCCACTGGACGGAAAGCGGCTGCTCTACTTTGTTCTTGTTTACGTTCCGAATGAACGGTTTGATGGTTGCCATCTTGTCGATGAGATTACGCCAATCATAGGACTATTCCTAGACAGGCAAACCTCTAACACTGAAGCGACTTCTGACACAGTTTGATACAATTTTTAACATGCTAATAAGCATAAAATCAGATGGTTATATGCCATAAAAGTTCTAACTAAAGCCGACTATGTTAGCCATAGTGACTACACATATTCTTAAGACCCAGAGCGAAGTTTTCTAACTATAGGTAACTTCACGGACGTACATCCAAAGCAAAAACAATGGACAAAGAGTCACTATTTCAATCCATTAAGAAAGAGGAAGTTATAATATGGGCAGGTGCTGGATTTTCCAGATATGCTGGTTACCCGATGGGCGGTGAGCTAGCCAAAACCCTCTATGATACTCTAGTCGCAAGTGAAAGGAAACAAGTTGACGAGAATTCCTCCCTCCCTAAACTAGCAGATGACTATATCGCGCTCAAGAAGGGAAATCGTAGTGCGATCACTTCTGAACTTATAAAAGCATTTAAAAAGAACCCTAGGTCAACCCAATTCCACGATTTGTTAGCCAAGCTTCCTCACTTTAAGAACATAATCACTACTAATTATGATACCCTTTTTGAACGTGCCTATGGAGAAAGGGCACATCCAATAGTAAAAGGAAATCATATAGCTATCGGGAACAAGGATTCTGTCAATATCTTTAAAATTCATGGCGACCTTCTATTTCCCGAATCAATAATTATATCCGATTACGATTACAGAAAGTTTTTCAACACACAAGAAGATAGTCTTCTATGGACTGTAGTGAAAGGATTAGCAGCCAATAACGTTATACTATTTCTTGGATATGGATTCGAAGATCCGAACATAGTAGCAATGTTTGAGAGGATTCAAGATCAATTAGGAGATTTTACAAAAGGAGCATACTTAGTCGCACCTGGCATTGATGAATTAAAGAAATATAAGCTCGAAAGCAAAGGAATTATTTATATAGATTCTACTGGTGAAGAATTTATTCAGGAACTTTATGACAGTATAAAAAAAACTATTGTTTTTGACACAAACGACAATAATACATGCATTGATACTGCAGGGAAATATCTAGATGGATTAGGATTCAAGCCTATTTTAGAGGCAGAAAATGGAAGATTTAAAATAGCTAATCTGGTAGGAAAAGACAACAGAAGCGTTAATTACTCTGTCAAGTTTAATATAAAAAACAACGAATCTCTTGTAAAGAAAGTAAGAAGCATCACTTCCGGTGAAACGATTGGAAGAATAGAGTTAACTTATAGTGACTTTTCAAGTCTGCTATTTGAAATTGAAGGAATACACATGCCTCTTGATAAAGACGGCAAATATGTTATTGCCTCTCATCCAGTCCGGAAAGGCAATTTTGATGTCTTATTCGAAGAATGCGATCACGAGTTCACTGATTTGCATGGATCGGCTTTTCGCTCAAAAAACGAATATAGATTTGAAGTAAAATATAAATCATTCGATTTTACCGTAACCACTATAAGAGACTTACCTAATGCAAAGAAGTATACAATATCTTATGAAAATAATACCGTATTTAAAAATACGTCAGAAGCGCTTGCAATTGAAGAATTTATAAAACACGTTAGATTGGGTGGAAAAGTAAAATTGCTCTTCGAAAACGAGTCCTCATTTTACGGCAACTTAGGCAAGATCCCTAAGTTAGCTAAGGAGTCTCACGCTTATATCAGATACATTAACCTTCTTAAATTAGTCGAAAAGACATTTAACTTAAGGTTTAGCAACTTCACTTATAAAGATGAATGCTCAGACTCTCAAACTCTGGCAGATATACTCAATCAAGTAGAAAATAGGAGAAAATGGACTGAAACAATAAAAGTCAACCTTTCAGACGATACTAAGAGGTTACATGAATTAGTGGGCAAAAGAAATGAATCACAGATAATTATCAACGAGCAAGTTTCTCGAAACTTTGATATGCATGGAAAAACAATAACAGTAAAATATTCATCCCTCGTAGCTATACTAAATCCTATAGTAAAGTATATCACGAAAGATCAAGCATTTTATGTATCAAGTAGAACAAATAAGATTATCGAAAAATATGTATACCCACAAACAGATTTTCTTGAAACCGAACGAAATCTAGACATTTAGCCTGACCAACATTGAAAGAAGTTAAAAGCGAAATTAATTAATACTGACAAATAGATTTGCCAATAAAAAAGCCCTTGACAAACCAGTTAGGGCTTTTTTATTGGCAAATCTATTTGTCTTCTTTAGCTCCTTCTACTTCATCATCTTGACAACGATTGCCTGTGTGCTACTTAGGCGTGCCGATACACTATACAAGACCATCTTAGCTACTGCAGGGTCTAGCGCATTCAGCTCCTTCAAATACTGACCGAACATGTCACCACCTGATGCTGGGTTTGGAATCGCCAGGTAGAGTGGCTCAGCCAGCTTTGGATTGTTTACCTGAACGATGATGCAGGCCAAGGATTGATCTGCCTTTCTCACTAGTGCTTTACCCGTATAGTTTTTAGAACAGTTTCGTATAGAGGGGCATGAGCACTTCCCCTGCTATCGAACTGTCAGTCACCGAGCAAGCGCAGCTGCAGCGGCTGGTGCGCAAAGGCACGGCCCCGGCCCGGCAACTGAACCGGGCACGCATCCTGCAATTCAGCCACCAGGGACACGCGCCCGATGCCATTGTCATCTTGCTGGGCGTGAGCCGGGCCACGGTGTACAACATACGCCGCCGCTACCGCCAGCAGGGGCTGGCCGCGGCCCTGCACGAGAAGCCCCGCAGCGGCCAGCCCCGCAAGGTGACGCCCGCCGTCGAGGCCACCATCACGTCGCTGGCCTGCACCGATGCCCCGGACGGCGCCTCGCGCTGGAGCATTCGGTTGCTGCGCGGACGCCTGATCGAGCTGGGCGTGGCCGTGGGCGAGGAATCGGTGCGGCAGGTTTTAAAAAAAGCCAGCTCAAACCCTGGCTGAAAAAGCAGTGGTGCCTGAGCCAGCTCGACGGTGAGTACCTGGCCAAGTTGGAAGACGTGCTCGAGCTGTACGCGCAACCGGCCCACCCGGGGCGGGCACGTTTGTGCTTCGATGAGCGGCCCTGCCAGCTGCTGGGCGACAAGCTCGCCGCCTTGCCCGCCCGGCCGGGGCAGGTGGCCAAGCAGGACCACGAGTACGTGCGCCACGGCACGGCCGTGGTGCTGCTGGCCTACGACCTGGACACGGGCCAGCGCTACGCGCAGGTACGCGCCCGGCGCACCAAGGCTGATTACGCCGACTTTGTGCACCACGTGCTCACCACGCACTACGCCGACGTGCCGCGGGTGGACCTGGTGCAGGATAATTTGAATACGCACGCCTACGGCTCGTTTTATGCGCACCTGCCGGCGGCGCAGGCGCGGGCGCTGAGCCGGCAGGTGGGTTTTCATTTCACGCCCAAGCACGGCTCGTGGCTGAACATGGCCGAGCTGGAGTTTTCGGCCCTGGCCCGCCAGTGCCTCGACCGGCGCATCGCCTCCTTGTACGAGCTGACGCAGCAGGTACAGGCCTGGGCCACGGAGCGCAACCGGCGGGCCGTTAAGGTCAACTGGAGCTTTACCGTTGCCAAAGCCGAAGACAAACTGCAGCACTGGTACGAAAAAGTCAACCCGGTCAACAAGCCCGAACCGCCACTCCAGACCGGCTAAAAACTATGCGGGCAAAGCACTAGGTCTTCGATAGTAACTGTGCTGCCACCGCCACCAGGCAAGGATGTCTTATTCGAAATCAGATAGCCTGCCTTGAGGTCTAGCCCCTGGGCACGCTGAGTTTTCAAGCCCTTGGTGGCGTAGTTATATTCCTCCTGCGAAGTGGCTGCTCCAAGCAGCTGACTGGTTGTCTTGCCTTGAGCGAAGGCGGTGAAGGATAGGAAAGTAAGGGATGCTGCTAGTATGAGTTGTTTCATTAGTGGGGTTTTTACGTCCATAAAGCTAATGTTCTTGGATGGAGGCAACAAAACCCGATAGCTTTGAAGCTTCGACATATCTCAAAGTCTATGCCCCCTACCCATACTCAGATCATCTTTGCCAGAGAGATTATGGCAAACCTAAAACTCCTACCTATTGCGTTTCTACTAGCGGTTCCTGCTGTGGGGATCTTCGACTATTTCAATGATACCAAACACAGAATATCCAATGATATCATGTTAGCAAGCATCGTTTTCTCAATACTAACATGGTTTGCGTTTATGGCCCTGAGATACATTTACAAAGCATTTAAATGGGTGAGTAGTACTTCCAAAGCTCCCCTGCAGTAGGAGGCAAATTCTACACTGTCTTATGATGATACACTTGTTAGGCTCTAAGCATTGCGTAGCTTGGAATCTCTAATCACTACAGACCTATGAACATTCCAGAAGCAATCGAACAACTGCAGAAGATCAAACAGGAAATACGTAACGTCAGTGACACCCATTCACTAAAGTACCGTGGCGGTAGAGCCCTCGAAATCATCGGCAAAATAAAGCCGAACGAAGGGCAAGATGCTGAAGAACTGGAAGGCAAGAAGCGGTCGGCTGCAGAAGCTATCCATCTAAGCCTAGACAGGGAAACTAACTGGGCGATGTATTCCCATGAGGACTCAAGAAAGAAGAAATCTAAGAGCAGTGCACAGACAGCTAGCAACGATCTTCAACACGCTGTAGGGCACGTGATTGATGATATAGACGAATTCATAGACCGAATCTCCGAATAGACCCACATGATGCATTTACGCTACGCATACCTTATCATCTTGGCAGTATTGGTATCCTTTTGCTCTTCTGCTCAAGGGTCACTAGATGCACTAGATGAGAAGAATGGTTTTAAGGACGCCAAGTTTGGGGCACCGTTATCATCCTTTTCAAACATGCAGCTCGAATTTGAAGGCAATAGGGACAAAGAGAAGGTTTATAGAAGGAAAGATGATTCTAATAAACTTTCTGATATCCAATTAGAAAACGTAGAATACACATTTATTCAAGATAGGCTAACATCTGTACGATTCTTAGTCCGAGGAAAGAGTAATAGAGAACAAGTTTTGAAAGCACTACAATACTCATATGGCACGGGCACTGAAACATTTATAGGTAGAAGTTGGGAAGGTAATATTGTTAGGATGTCGTATATGTTAGGAGTAGATTCAGAAAAAGGTGGAGATATAGGTATATGCGAAATCATCAGCAAAAAGATGTTAAAAGATATCTCTGATAGCAAAGATCAAGATCAAGAAAGCAGAGTAAGAAAAGCTGCTAGTGATCTTTAAGCTCTTATAGATCAAGGCGCTGCCCTCGTCATTCCAATAGTGATGAGGGCATTCTATATCACACAATACTGTCTTATGATGATACACTTCACAAGCGCATTATACCGCTCAGGTCACACGCAAACCATTCAGGTACGGTAACACAGGAAGTGCCTTCAGAGTCCTACCACGAGCGCCTATTCATTCAATACAATACCCAGCCTCCTCGTGGGCCTTGCGAACCCTGACGCACACATTACCAGAATACAAGATCTGACGAGCCATCAACTCTCACAATTGATACAAACGTTGTAGCAACTGATACACCTTTCCCCACCCTCCAGCAGTCGCTCCAAGTGTCATAAAATGTTTGATTGTGTCACCCAGGGCGGGCTGCTCACCGAATTCCCCTTCGGTACCCAACCTGACAAGTACAATTTTCCTTCGAGGAACAGAATTATTGCGGGCCTCTCCGACGGCACCGTGCTGGTGGAAGCCGCCAAAAAAGGCGGCGCCCTCATCACGGCCGACCTGGCCCTGGGCTACGACCGGGACGTGCTGGCCGTGCCCGGCCCGCTGGGCTCCCTCGCCTCCGAAGGCTGCCACGACCTGATCAAAGCCAACCGCGCCGCCCTGTACTCCGAGCCTGCCGACATCGAGCAGCTGCTCAACTGGGACCTGGCCCTGCACCTAACCGGCAAGCCCAAAAGCCCCACTACCTACGACCCGCTGGATTTCACGCCCGAGGAACTGCAGCTGCTGCTGGTGCTGCAGGCGGCCCCCAACCGCGAGGAACACCTCGACACGCTGGCCTGGAAAGCCCAGCAGCCGGTGCACCAAGTGGCTTCCCTCCTGCTGGGGCTGGAGTTCCGCAGCATCCTGAAGGCCCTGCCGGGCAAACGCTTCGGGCTGCTGTGAGGCATAAAAACAGTAGTCAAAAATCGTGGAACGTCAAAATGTTCCACGGGGAACCTTGCCTATTCAAACCCTTTATCCAGGCTCTAGTGGCAAGTTTTCAGTCGCTTAGCGGCAGATAAAAAAACAGATTGTTTTTTATCTGCCGGCTAGTAGGCAGTGATTTTCGGCTGGCCCAGCCCGATAAGCGCGCTGTAAATAGCCAGTGGACGACAACTCCACCGGTTTTGTCAACTGGTTCCGGCCGGGGCTGCTTTCTTTGCGGGCATGATGGTGCTTTTTAACGGCGAGCTACTGCCGGCCGACGCGGTACGTCTGCCGCTGCCCAACCGGGGCCTATACTTCAACGACGGCTTCTTCGAGACGCTGGTGTGGGAGCCGGCCGGCCTGCGCTACCTCCCCTACCATCTGGCGCGCATGCAGCGGGCGGCCGCCGCCCTGGGCCTGCATTTGCCGGCGGCCCTGGCCACCGGCGCCACCCTCACCGCCACCGTGCGGCAGCTGGCCGCTACTGCCCAGGAGCCGCTGCAGCGCATCCGGCTGCAGCTTTGGCGCAGCGGCGGCGGCCTCTACGCCCCAGCCACCGCCGATGCGGAATGGCTGGTCACCAGCCAGCCCTTCACGGCTACGGAAACGCCCATCCTGCGGTGCGACTTCGCGGAAACGGTGCGCACGCACGCCTCGCCGGTATCGTTCTGCAAAGGGCCCAATGCCCTAACCTACGTGCTGGCGGCCCGCGAGCGGCAGCAGCGCGGGCTGGAAGAATTGATTTTACTCTCGGGGGATGGCTACGTGGCCGAAACCGTGGCAGCGGCCATTGGCTGGATCTGGCAAGGAGCCGTGTACGTACCCGCCGAAGCCGCCGGTGGCGTGGCCGGAACCCGGCTGGCCCATCTGCGGGCAGTGGCCGCTACGTTGGGCTTGCCCTGGCACGAGGGATTATACGAGCCGGCCGGATTGCTGCAGGCGGAAGCCGTTTTCACGGCCAACATTGCGGGCATTCGGCCAGTGCAGGCTGTAGCCGGTCATCTGTTCAACTCTGAAACGCACCCGGTGCTACGCCAGCTACAGGTTGCAGAGCGTACATCAGGCTGATTAGCGCTGCCGGCGCTGTAAGCCGACAATCAGCAAAATAGATATTTAAATAATACTATACAGACACTTCCACTGAACGACTCCGTAACTGGAACCAGCTGTCAAAAAACTCCTGCAGATCCGCTTCCGTAACGTTGTTCTGGCGCAATACTTCATGCCGGTCGCAGTGGGTGCCATCGAGGGCATAAAGGGCAATCCAGGCACGATGACGGCGACTTAGCACCGGAGATGGCGGGGTCGAATGGCCAGGTAGAACCATTGCACAAACAGGTAGCGCAGAGATATATAGCATACCTCAGATACGCAGCCAGCTTAGCAGTTGGATTTTGGGCACAGATGTCGATTATCCAATTTCCCGTATTGGGTAGCTCCTTACCGGCGACGTAGCATGGAGTGCACCTGCAGCCGCAGCCAGCCAGACATATAAGTAGCCAGGTCGGCTTCCGTTACTTCGTTCTGCGCCAGCACTTCCCGGCGGCTCAGAAAGTTCGATTGCAGCGAGTAGAGAGCCACCCAAGCCCGATGCTGCCGGGATAAACCAGCCGCTGGAGAACCCGCTAGAGAACCCATGAGCTGCGTGTTATTGCCAGAAAGTATAGTTGCTATCATGCCGATACCTACGGCATTATTCCTGTTTTCAGATTTAAGGTTTCTCAAATTGAGCTTAAAAAATCTTTTTGTCGGAACTTTTTTCGGTAGAATGAATCCCTCCTACCTAAGGCAGACAAAATCAGGAAGCGCCTTATCCGTTGGTTTTATGGACTCTCGTAGAACGTTGCCATCCAATCCAGTGCTGCCAGCGGCCGGCTACACGGCCACCGGGGCCTTGATAGCGGGCCAGGGGTCGTAGTTTTCGAGGGTGAAGTCTTCGTATTGAAAGGCGAAGATGTCCTGTACGGCCGGGTTCAGGCGCATGCGGGGCAGCGGGCGGGGCTCCCGGGTGAGCTGCAGGCGGGCCTGCTCCAGGTGGTTGCTGTAGAGGTGGGTGTCGCCGCCGGTCCAGATGAACTCGCCGGGCTCCAGGCCGGTGACCTGGGCCATCATGAGCGTGAGCAGAGCGTAGGAGGCAATATTGAAGGGCACGCCAAGGAACACATCGGCGGAGCGCTGGTAGAGCTGGCAGCTGAGGCGGCCGTCGGCCACGTAGAACTGGAACAGGGCGTGGCAGGGCGTCAGGCGCATGAGGGGCAGCTCGGCCACGTTCCAGGCCGAAACCACCATGCGGCGCGAATCGGGCTGCGTGCGTAGCAGGTGCACCATCTGCGCAATCTGGTCGATGCTCTGGCCGTCGGGCGTGGCCCAGCTGCGCCACTGCTTGCCGTAGATGGGGCCCAGCTCGCCATTTTCATCGGCCCACTCCCGCCAGATGGTCACGCCCACGTCTTCCAGGGACTGGTTGCTGGTGTCGCCACGCAGAAACCAGAGCAGCTCGTGGATGATGCTTTTCAGGTGGACTTTTTTGGTGGTTACCAGCGGAAAGCCCTGCTGCAGATCAAACCGCATCTGGTAGCCGAACACCGACTGCGTGCCGGTGCCGGTGCGGTCGGTTTTCTGGGTGCCGTGGTCGAGGATGTGCTGCAGCAGGGTGTGGTACTGGTTCATGGAGCGGATTGTAGCGTAAGCTTTAGCTTGCGCCGAAGCGAACAAGCCGCCAAAAATAGAAAAAGCCGCCCGGTTCGGGCGGCTTTTCTGGCAGGATGGCTTTCGGGGAAACGCGGCGCGTTTACCGCTTGCTGATTTTGTTGTGGGTGATGCTGCGCTGCTGGTTGCTTTTGAAGCCGTCCACGTCGTCGGAGCGGAGGGCGCGGTGCTTGGTGGCGCGGCCGCTCATGCGGGCCCGCCACATCCGGAACGAGGACGCCTTCATTTCGCGGCGCATCAGGGCAATGACGTCCTTTTCGGCCAAGCCAAACTGGGTTTCAATGGCCTCGAACGGCGTGCGGTCCTCCCAGCCCATTTCGATGATTCGGTCAATGTCTTCGGGAGATAAGGCAGCGGCAGGTTGGGCAGGATTATCGGGCATCGGATGGCAGATTGTGCGGGGCTAACATGCCCGACGCTTCTGCAACCGCCGGGCTTCGGGGGATGTTTCGGGGCACAGCCGCCGCCGGCCGTTACTGCGCCGCCAGCACTTCACGCCACTGGCCACTTTCGGCATAGTGTTTTACCACGCGCCCACGCGCCACCAGAAACTTCCGGAGGTAGCGTTTCAGCACCAGCGCATCCACCACTTGGCCCAGCCAACCCAACGGAGAGGCAAACTCGAACACGTCCCGCATCAGGGTACCAGCATCCTGCACTTGAAAATGGTGCTCATGGCGCATGCGTTTAAAAGCGCCCTGCTGCATTTCGTCGCAGAAATACCCCGGGGCCTCAAATGCTGTTACTTTGCTCGTCAGCGTCTGCCACACGCCAAAATGCCGCGCCCGGAACGTGACGGAGTCGCCGAGCTGCAGCACGCCGCGGCGGACGCCACCGATGATTTGCTCCTGGGTTTGGCTGGCCGAAATGGTATGCAAATCCATACTTAACGCCAGCTGAAAACAGCGGGCCGATGGGGCGTTGATGAATGTCAGGACTTCGATAGTGGGCATAACACTCTTACAATTAGTTGCTTGCTTATCTTACACTGTGCGCCAGGCAGGCTTCCCTGAAGCTTACTATATTCTGCTTTTTAGCCTGCTTTAAATACCGCTTGATTGGCGCATAGCCAACAGTTTGAGGCACATTGACCGAGAAATAGCCCGGCAAATGACTTTCCTCCCAATCACAGCCCAGCTTCTCCAAAGCCTGTTGCACCGCACTCTTCATGTCCGCCTGCAGCAGCATAATCTGCAGCGTGGTGTTGCCGGATTCCTCTTCCAGTCCTTTCACAACCAGCTGTCCTTCCTCCATCTCCGCCAGCACAATGTCACCTAACGAGTAGCTCGTCACGAAAAACGGCACATTATCGAGCCTATATAAACCTTGTTTTTGGTCGACTACTTCAGCCCACAGGCTTTCCACATAATCCTCATCAAGCACCGTATTGAAGAAATGAAAAACCACTTTAACTGAGGCTGACTCCATGGAAATCGTATTAAGCTGTTGACAGGTATCGGTAAAATCACTTGCCTAAAAAAAGCCTATATAAGCGAAATACCCCACGCATGTTTACATACGTGGGGTATCAATTACTTGCTCAGGATAGGCTTGCTTATAACGACTTCACGGCCGGCGCTACTGCCGGAGCCGGCGTAACAGCCGCCGTTTTGGCGCCTTTCTTCATGCAGCACGAGGGCGTGCCGGCCGTGGCGCCGGTTTTGGCGCACTTGGCGGCCATTTCGGTGGAGCAGGCTTCTTTCTTCTTGCCTTTGCCGGCGGCTTTGTCGCCCTCGTGGGCAACGGCGGAACCGGCGAAGGCGAACAGGGCGAGGGCGAGCAGGGCGTTTTTCATGGGTAGTATCGAGGAAAGAGGAAACAAATGGCCAAAAGCCCGGGTTGGCTCCTGGTTGCCCTAAAGTAATGCGGTTTCGGCAGAAACCCGCGCCGCGGCGGCCCTACCTTTGTGGCGGCGCTTCGGCGGCCACTTTCCGTTCAATGATGCGCGCAGCCCCGGCGGCGCGGCACTGGTTTTATGCCCCTTCGCAAACTCGCGCACCTTACCCTGCTGGCCCTCGGGCTACTGACGGCTTTGGCCGGTTTTTTCGTGGCCCAGCTGCGGTTCAACTACAATTTCAACGACTTCTACCCCGCCGGCGACCCGGACCTGGACTACTACGAGCAGTACGCGGCCCGCTTCGGCAACGACAACGACTACGTGCTGCTGGGCCTGGAAGCCCCGGCCGGCCAGACGGTGTTCGAGCCCCGGTTCCTGACCAAGGTCGATTCGCTGACGCGCTTTATCCGGGCGCGACGGCACGTCACGCAGGTATCGTCGCCGACCACGGCCAGCAACCCGGTGGTGGAAGGGCTGGGCGTGTTCAACGTGCCCTACCTGCACCCCCAGGAGCCCGCCCGCCGCGCCACCGATTCGGCATTGGTGTACCGCACGCCGGGCCTCGTGGGCAACCTGATTTCCCGGGATGCGCGGGCCGTAACGGTGCTGTTCCAGACTTCGCCCAACCTCAGCAAGCCGCCCGGCGACTCGCTGCTGGCGGCCGTGCGCACGGAGCTGGCCCGCCAGGGCATCCCCGAAAACGAGTACCACATGGCCGGCAAAATGGTGGCCCAGTCGGTGTTCGTGGACCGGCTGCAGATGGAGCTGCTGGTGTTTATGAGCCTCTCGGTGGTACTCGTGACGGGGCTGCTGTGGCTCACGTTCCGGACCTGGTGGGGCGTGGTGCTGCCGCTGGTGGTGGTGCTGGGCTCCATTCTGTGGGGGCTGGGCGTGATGTCGGCCTTCGGGGTGAGCATTGATTTGATGACGGCTTTGCTGCCGGTGATGCTGTTCGTGGTGGGCATGTCGGATACCATCCACATCATCACGCGCTACGTCACGGAGCTGGGCTACGGGGCCAGCAAGAAGGATTCGCTGCTGATTGCGCTCAAGGAATCGGGCTTCGGCTCGGGGCTCTCGGCCCTCACCACCAGCATCGGTTTCTTCACGCTGATGACCAGCACCATCCGACCGATTTACAACTTCGGACTGTTTACAGGCATTGCCGTGCTGCTCACCTTCTTGCTCAGCTTCACGCTGCTGCCGGCCATGCTGCTGCTGCTGCGCAAGCCCCAGCTGCGCATTCCGCGCGAAACCGGCCACAGCTGGGACGGCGTGCTGGGCCGGATGTTCCGCACGGTGCTGGCCCGGCGGCACTGGGTGGTGGCCATCAGCGCGGTGGTGCTGGGGCTGTCGGTGGCCTCGGCCTCGCGCATCCGCATCAACTCGGCGCTGCTCGACGACCTGTCGCAAAACGACCCGGTGAAGCTGGATTTCAAGTTTTTCGAGCGGCAGTTCGCCGGCGTGCGGCCTTTCGAGCTGGATTTGAAGCCGGCCCCCGGCCGCTCGATTTACGACCTGGACGTGCTACGCCAGACCGAGCAGATTGAGAACTACCTGCAAAAGGATTACGGCCTGAACTTCGTGGCCTCGCCCGTCACGCTCATCAAATCGGTGCGCAAGGCCCTGAACGGGGGCCTGCTGACCGAGTACCGGCTGCCCGACTCGGAGGCCGAGCTGGCACGCCTGACGCGTAAGGTGAAGCTGTTTCGCAAGAAGCCGGAGTTCCGGGCCCTGGCCCTGCCCGACGGCTCCGAGGGCCGCCTCACCGGCCGCATGCCCGACGTGGGCAGCATCCGGGCCGATGCCCTGAACGCCGGCCTGCGCCGCTTCCTGCGCACCTCCGTAGACAGCACCGTGCTGCAAACCCGCCTCACCGGCTCGGCCAACCTCATCGACAAAAACAACGAAAACCTCACGCTCAACATGATTACGGGCATGAGCATCGACATTGTGATGGTGACGCTGATTGTGCTGCTGCTGTTCCGCTCGGTGCGCATGACGGTGGTGGTGCTCATCCCCAACCTGGTGCCCATCCTGATTGTGGCCGGCGTGATGGGCGCGGCCGGCGTGAGCATGAAGGTGAGCACCAGCATCATCTTCACCATTGCCTTCGGCATTGCCGTCGATGACACCATCCACTTCATCTCGAAGCTGAAACTGGTGCTGCTCAAGGAGCCCAGTTTGTTCAAGGCCGTGCGCAAAACCTACCTAATGGCCGGCAAAGCCGTCATCGTCACCTCGCTGATTCTGGTAGGCGGCTTCTCGACGTTGATCTTTTCTTCCTTTGACGGCACATTCTACGTGGGCCTGCTGATTGGTCTGACCCTGCTGTTCGGGGTAGTGGCTGAGCTGACTTTGCTGCCGATTCTGATTCTGGCGTTCTACCGTCACCGACCCAAGGAAATACGGCAGCCGGTACCTCTACTGGAGGCTTAGACGCATTTCTACACGTAAACGGCCGGCCCGCTTTTGAAAAGTGGGCCGGCCGTTTTTTGCTACTGGCTTGATCTTATTTTAAGGTTTGGCAAGCGTCAGACCTACTGGTGCCAGTTGTGGGCCTTGGTCGTAGAGGTTGATATAGAGCAACATGGGTTTGGCACTGCCGGACCAGGTCACCTCATACACATCCAGCATCCCCATTCCGCCTATAATGCCGTTGGGCGTTTTGAAAGCACAGCAGCTCCCGCGCCGCCGGTAGCTAATTTCCTCGCCGCCGGGGCCGCGCAGGGCATTCAGGTAGCTTTGCTGATTGCGGGCACCAGAATCCGTTATACCACCCACGCAAATGGGTTTCTGCTGCGTCACGCCGTATTCCGGGTCGGTGGCTATGGCTAATCCGGCGGCCGGCGCTACGGTTTGGCGCGCGTTGTCGTAGTAGCTTTGCGGCAGGTTGGTTGAGCCGGTGATGTTCGGCTTATCGTTGGTACCGGACGTAGTTTTGGCGGTCTTGCAGGCCGAAGTACTCAGCACTGTCGATAGACTTAGAAGATAGAAGATACGTTTCATAGGCTCGATTTAAGCAAAATCGTCTTTCTCCCCACTCCTGCCCCCTGCTTTGTTTTGATTTATTCATTCATTTCACGCCGCTTCTCCTTCGTCATCCTGTCAGCGAGTCTGACCCTGGGTTCCGCCCTCGCCCAAACGCCTACCACCGCCCCGCCCGGCGACCCGCTGCCCCGCCTGATTCAGGAGCGCCAGCAGATGGTGCAGCAGTACGAAGATGCTGCCTCCCAGCGCAATGCCTTTCTGGCCAACAAGCCCAGCAAAAAAGACCTGCAGGAAGTAGTGGACGCCCTGAAAGGCATCATCCGCAAAGACACCGAAATCGTACGCGCCGTGCAGGCCGGCACCCTACGCAAAACCGCCGCCGTGGTGGCCGAAAACCAGCAGGTGAAGCAGCTGGCCACCGTGGCCCAGACCGACCAGAGCAGCACCCAGGAGCGGTTCCACGACCTGGAAAACCAGATTGCCAACCTCCAGGAGCGCGACCGGCAGCGCGACAAAAAGCTCCGGGACCTGCAAGCCACCGCCGACGAAGCCACCGCCGCCCGCACCAGCCGCGAGCTGCTGGCCGCCGCCCTGGCCGTGCTGTCGGCCGGCCTGCTGTTCTATGTGCTGAAGCTGCGCAGTGCGCCGGTGAAGCGCCGGAAGTAGTACACCAACCAGCTGTCATCCTGAGCGGAGCGAAGGACCTTATCATGTTAGAACACAGCATTGAACAATTGTCGTTGTAACGGGATAAGGTCCTTCGCTCCGCTCAGGATGACAAGGTATTCTCACCCACTCTCCCCGCCATGCTCATTCCCGCCGCCCAGTTCCTGACCTACGCCGAGGCGGTGGCGCTGTACAACCAGCTCAAAGATGCCGATGTGGATGCGCTGGTGAAAACCTGCGGGCCGCCCTCCTTCCCCTTCGGCGACGGCATGTACTACCAATTGTTGATTGAGGAAGCCGACGTGCCGCTGGCCCAGGAAACAGTGGAAGTATTTGAGCTGCAGCGCGCCGCGCCGAAAGCCGTGCGCTGCCCCAGCTGCCGGGCGGAGGGAGCAGCGCCGCTGGCCCGGCCGGCGTGGTGGAAAAAACTGGTGTATGCCGGCACCACGCTGCACAAATGCCCGCAGTGCGGCGCGGAATTTCCGGTCTGAACCCCTACTTTGCTCCGGTAACCGTCCCGCTTCGGCGGGCCCAACCGTGACTCTGTTTTGACCTGGACCGAAGAACAGGCCCGCGCCCTCATCACTGACCCCGGCACCCTGAAACGGGGCCAGGAGCTGGCCGCCCCCGCCAAGTGGGGGAACCTGGGCCGCACCGACAGCGCCGCCTGGGGGGAGTGCAAAGGCAGCGGCAGCAAGCCCTACCAAACCGGCATCGACCTGACCGGCCCCGCCTTCAAGTGCTCCTGCCCGAGCCACGCTTTTCCCTGCAAGCACGGCGCAGCCCTGCTCCTGCTCTTGGCCCGGCAGCCCCAGCTGCTAAGCACTACCACGCCCCCACCGTGGCTGACGGAATGGTTGGATAAGCGCCAGCAAAACCAGGAAAAAAAGGTTGTCAGGACCCAGGAGCCGGCCGCACCGACTGCCGACCCGCAAGCCACCGAGGCCGCCGCGGAAGCCGCCCGCCAAAAGCGCGAAGCCCAGCGCCAAACCCGCATGCAGCGCGGGGTGCAGGAGCTGGAAACCTGGCTGGTGGATATCATGCGGGCCGGCCTCGCTGCCACCGACCAGCAGCCCCGCAGCTACTGGGAAAACCAAGCCGCCCGCCTCGTGGACAACCAGCTGCCCGGCCTCGCCACGGTGGTGCGTGAGCTGCCCACGCTGCGCCACCAGGGCGCCGATTGGCCCGCCCGGATGCTGGCCCGCCTCGGGGAGCTGTATCTGCTGGTGCGCGCGTTTCTGCGGCTGCCCGAGCTGGCCGAAGATGCCCGCCAGGAGGTGCTGCAGCTGGTGGGCGTACCCCTCAGGAAGGAAGACGTGCAGGCCACCCAGCCCGCCATACCCGACGAATGGCGCGTGCTGGCCCTGACCACAACCGAGGAAGAGCGCCTGACTGTGCGGCGCGCCTGGCTGCAGGGCCGCCAGACCGGCCGTTTCGCGCTGGTGGTGGAGTTTTCCTTCGGCGGGCAGGCCTTTGTCACGCCCCTGCTGCCCGATGGCTCCTACGCCGGGGAGTTGACGTTTTATCCGGGATTACTGCCGTTGCGGGCTATTCCCGGCCAGCTCACATTTCAAGGCACCAGCCAGGGAAGCAGCGCCCCCACCGGCAGCTGCGGGCCAGCGCAGCTGCTGGAGGAATACGCCGGCGCACTGGGCCGTCAGCCGTGGTTTCGCGAGTGGCCGGCCCTGCTTACCGGTGGTGTGCCCGTCCCTACCGCCGAGGGCTGGATGCTGCGGTTTCCGGCCGGGTCCGGCGGGCCGGATGCAACCAATGGTACTTCCCGGGAAAACACCACCACTGCCATTCGCCTGCTCTGCGACGACCTGTTTGGCTGGGAGCTACGGGCCATCAGTGGAGGGGAACCGCTAACGATATTCGGGGAATGGACCGGCCAGGGCCTGCGCCCGCTGGTAGGCTGGAACGCCGTAGCGGAACGACAAACTACCTAGCCGATGCCCGAAAGCCCCACCTCCTCGCCCACCCTGCGCCCCGCCGCCGACTGGCAGCGGCTGCTACGCGTGGCCCTGCTGGGCACCCGCCAAAGCCCCGACGAGCTGCCCGCCGTACCCGGCTTCGCCCTGCCCGACCCCACGCCCGAACACCGCGAAAAGCACGCCCTGCTGACGGCCGGCGTGCTAAGCACTATTCGTAAGGCAGGCTACCAACCCATCGTGGCCGCCGCTTCGTTGGCCGCCGTAGCGCCCCCCGAAACGCAGGCAGACCTGGGCCCAAACGGCACTCAGCTGCTGCAACAGCTGCTTGAAGGCCAGTATCCGGAGTTACTGCCGGAGTTCCTGTCGGCGCTGGCCGATAACCAGCGGCGGGCGCCGCATCAGCTGCTGGTGCTACTGCTGGAGCATGCCCGCTCCCGGCCGGCCCTGCACCGGGCCGCCGCGGCCGTACTCGGGCAGCGCGGGGCCTGGCTGGCGGCCCAGAACCCGGCGTGGCAGGCGCTACTGGCGGCCTCGGAGCAGGCGACGGAGGAAACGGCCTGGGAAACCGGCACCATCGGGCAGCGGGCCTTGTACCTGGAAGCGCTGCGCCGCCGCGAGCCGGCCCACGCCCGCGAGCTGCTGGCGGCAGTACTACCCCAGGAGCCAGCCCGGCACCAGGCCCAGCTGCTGGCAACGCTTCAGTCGCAGCTTTCCTCGGATGATACGCCGCTGCTGGAACAGTACCTCACCGCCAAAAGCAAGGAAGTACGCCAGACCGTAATGCCCCTGCTGGTGCGCCTGCCCGACGCCCCGCTTGTGGAGCAGCTCTGGCAGCGGGCCGAGCCGCTGGTGCGCCTCAAAACCGGCCTGCTCAGCAAAAAGCTGTTGGTAGAGCTGCCCGCCACCGACTGGGATAAAACCTGGCTACTCGATGGAATTGAGCAGAAGGACGGCCGTTTTCAGGGCGAAAAAGCGGCCGTGCTCGGGCAGCTTCTGTCCCTGATTCCGCCCCGGCGCTGGGCCGACCACTGGCACCTCACGCCTGCCAAAATCCTTGACCGGGCCGCCGATACTGAATGGGCCGCGCTGCTGCTCACGGCCTGGGCCGAAGCCGCCGTGCTGCACCAGGACGCCACCTGGGCCGAGGCCTTGCTGGAATGGTTTTACGAGCAGCCGCGCAAGCAGCTCTCCACGTTGCCCACCGCTGGTCTGGCCCAGCTTCTGCCGCCGGGCCGCCTCACCAGCGTGGTACTGCCCCTGCTCAACGCCACGCCGCACCTGCACCCGGAGGTACGCTGGCTGCCATTGCTGCAGCTGGTGCCCGCGCCCTGGCCGGAGCACCTGACGCACCGGGTGGTGGAGGTGTTGCGCGATACCCTCAGCAAGCCCGCCGAGCTGTACCGCATTCAGTACGCGGCCGGGCAGCTGCTGGAGTACATGGCCCGCGTGGTGCCCGCCGCCCAGTACCGCCTCTGCGCCGAGCCCCTGCAGCCCCTGCTCCAAGATGTACCCTACCTGCACAACAGCGTCGTGCGCCTGCTCAACACCCTGCACTTCCGCCAGCAGCTCGCCGAGGTACTGCTCGAATGAACGATGTAGAGACGCAATATTTTGCGTCTCCCGCCAGAACGACCGGAACTACCACACAGAACAAGGCCCTTCGCGTCTGCCGCCAGAACGAGCGGAACCGCACAGGTAAAACAACCTCAGCAACGACGAGACGCGAAGGGTCGCGTCTCTACACCCATCAAATCTATGTCTACCACGCCCGAAACCGCCGTCCTGCGCCCGCACGCCGAGGATGTGTACGCCGAAGAGCTGGCCGCTCTGCGCGCCGCCGACCACGACCGGCCCAAGCCCCCGAACTGGCACCTCTCGCCCTGGGCCACCGTCACGTATTTGCTGGGCGGCAAGCTGGATAACGGCTTCGAAATCGAGCCCAAGTACATCGGGCAGCGGCGGCTGATGGAAATTGCCGTGGCCACCCTGGCTACCGACCGCGCCCTGCTGCTGCTGGGCGTGCCGGGCACGGCCAAAAGCTGGGTGTCGGAGCACCTGACTGCGGCCATCAGCGGCCGGTCGGATTTGCTGGTTCAGGGCACGGCGGGCACTTCCGAGGACGCCATTCGTTACTCCTGGAACTACGCGCGCCTCATTGCCGAAGGGCCTTCTCTGGGCGCGCTGGTGCCCTCGCCCCTGTTCAAGGGCATGCAGGAAGGCCGCCTGGTGCGCCTCGAGGAGCTCACCCGCATCCCCTCCGACGTGCAGGACACGCTCATCACCATGCTCTCCGAAAAAGTGCTGCCCATCCCGGAGCTATCCACCGAGGTGCAGGCCGTGAGCGGCTTCAACGTCATTGCCACCGCCAACGACCGGGACAAGGGCGTGAACGAGCTCAGCAGCGCGTTGCGCCGCCGCTTCAACACGGTGGTACTGCCCCTGCCGACCTCCGCAGAGGAGGAAGTGCGCATTGTGCAGACGCGGGTGGAAAAGCAGGGCAAGGCGCTGCAGCTGCCCGTGGAGGCCCCGGCCCTGGAGCAGATCAGCCGCCTCGTGACCATCTTCCGGGAGCTGCGCTCGGGCGTGACGGAGAACGGCAAAACCAAGCTCAAAAGCCCCAGCGGCACGCTCAGCACCGGCGAGGCCATTTCGGTGATGAACAGCGGCCTGGCCCTGGCCGCCTACTTCGGCGACGGCACCCTGCGCGCCCACGACCTGGCCGCCGGCCTCACCGGCGCCGTGCTCAAAGACCCCGTGCAGGACCGCACCGTCTGGCTCGAATACCTCGAAACCGTGGTAAAAGAACGGGACGGCTGGAAAGATTTGTACCGGGCGTGCCGGGAGGTGGTGGAGTAGTGTATGGAATCCTAGCCAGTCCTGCATCTGGTAACCAGAGCTGTACTATCAGCGCATCGAAAGCCTATGAATACCAGAATCATCAAACAGTTATTCTTCCTTCTTGCCGTCATACTGCCGCTAAGGTCCAACGCTTCTACTGAGTGGCGACAACCTCTTTTAGGTAGCGCTGCGGATATAGTTGTAGTGAAGAACCACATCTGGGTGCTTGATAATGGCGGGCAGATAACAGTGTATACTACTGGTGGGGCAAAAGTGCAGATGGCTTCCCTTCGTGGCATTCAGGCACAGCTTATTGCCAAAGCAGGAGATGATATAGTAGCTCAGACAGACCAGCAACTGCAGCAGTGGAGCAGCAAAGATTCCACTTGGCGTGTCATTGGAAAGCTGTCTGTCAATGCGTTTGCACTGGCAGTCACAAGCCGGAACCATATTTTCGCCATCACTGAAAAGGGCGTCCTGGATGTCGCCACGGGCAAAAGCTATTTGCCTGATTCATCACCCAATAATCAGCTCAGGGAGTTGAAGAAGCTAGACAAACCCGCCGCTTGCTTTCTGGATAAAGACGACACCATCTGGCTGGGATTCGGATATGGTGAATGGGGCGGAAATATCTTCGCTTACGACACGCAGCACAAGAAATTCACCAACCTGGCTTTTAATTCATTCGCAATTAACCTGCACCCTATCAAATCCTTCTTTCAACTCCCCTCCAGTGTGGGCACTTCTTCTGGTTTGCAGCACATGTCCAACTCCGGTGCCGTGGCCGAGTTCAGAAACCAGAGCGCCCAGGTGCTGTATAATTCCCGGAATGATCGGGACACCAGCACAACCAGACAACCTGCTTTCAGGACTACTACGCCATATGTCGGGCCAGCGACTTACGATACCGCTACCAACACTATCTATGTGTATTCCAACCTAGGGGTTTATAAAGGTTCGTACGGCACCAACCTTTCCCGATTTACATCATGGACACAGGTATTTCAACCCAAACTGCACTGGCGCAATGGCCAGCCTGATGCAGTTGGCTCACCGATGAATGTATTGAAGATGCTTTCCTTGGGCAACGGGAAACTGGTGCTGCTGACTCAAAACGACGGAGTGGGCATCTGGGACGGACAGGCATTCAAACTACTCTAACCCAATGCCCACCGACCTTCGCCTTTTTGGTATCCGACACCACGGGCCCGGCAGCGCCGCCAGCCTCGTGCACGCCCTCGACGCCTATCAGCCCGATGTGGTGCTGCTGGAGTGCCCCGCCGATGCGGAGGCCGCGCTGGCCGCCGCCCTGCACCCGGAGATGGTGCCGCCAGTGGCCCTGCTCGTGTATAACCCCAAGCAGCACCAGCAGGCCTCATTTCTGCCCTTCGCCGAGTTTTCGCCTGAGTGGCAGGCCATCCACTGGTGCCACCGCCACGGCGCCCACCTGCGCTGCTTCGACCTGCCCATGGCCCTGCGCTTCGGGATGCCGGATGAAGTGCCTGACGTTGCACCTCTCCACCTGGCCCCCTCGGAACCAGCTCTGGAAGCTGAATTTAACTCAACCACGGAAGCGCCAGAACAGGATGTAGAGCTAGAATTAGAAGCTAGTTCCCCCTCTCTACCGGAGAGGGGGTTAGGGGGTGAGGCACCGGATCGGGACTCAGCGGGTGAGGTCCCCCGGGACCCCATCTCCTACCTGGCCGAGCTCGACGGGTACGCCGACGGGGAGCGGTGGTGGGAGCTACGCCTGGAGCAGGCTCCCGGCCACGCCGACACGTTTGCCGTGGTGCTGGACCTAATGACGGCCCTGCGCGAGGAGCTGAACCTGCCCGAAACCGAGGAAACCCTGCTGCGCGAGGCCTTCATGCGCGAAACCATGCGCGCCACCCTGCGCCAGGGCTACCAGCGCGTGGCGGTGGTGTGCGGGGCCTGGCACGCCCCGGTGCTGCGGCCCGAGCTGCTCAAAAAAGAAGACAAAGCCCGCCTCAAGGGCCTCAAGAAAGTAGCCACCGCCGCCACCTGGATTCCGTGGACGTTTGAGCGCCTGTCCACCGCCTCGGGCTACGGGGCGGGCGTGGGGTCGCCGGCCTGGTACGAGCTGCTGTTTACCACGCCCCGCGCCGAGGTGGTCACGCACTGGATGGTGCGCGCCGCCCGCCTGCTCCGCTCCCGCGACCTGGACGCCTCCGCCGCCCACGCCATTGAGGGCGTGCGCCTGGCCCACACGCTGGCCGCCGTGCGCGGCCGCGAGCTGCCGGGCATCGAGGAGCTGCAGGAAGCCGCCGTGGCCATCCTGGGCGGGGGCTACCCCGAAACCCTGGAGCTGGTGCAGCGCGAGCTGGTGGTGGGCGAGCGGCTGGGCGCGGTGCCGCCCGAGCAGCCCGCCACGCCGTTGCAGCAGGACGTGCAGCTGCAACAGAAAGCCACCCGCCTCAAGCCCGAAGCCACCGCCCGCACCCTCGACCTGGATTTGCGCAAGGAGCTGGACCTGAGCCGCAGCCACCTGCTGCACCGCCTGCGCCTGCTCGATATCCGCTGGGGCCAGCCGCGCCGGGCCCACGGCAAGGCCGGCACCTTCCACGAGCTGTGGGAGCTGCAGTGGCAGCCCGAGTACGCCCTCAACGTGCTGGATGCGGGCCGCCTGGGCAACACCGTGCTGGCCGCCGCCGCCGCCAAAGCTGCTGCCCGCGCCGCCGAAGCCCCCGACCTGGAAGCCGTGAGCCAGCTGCTGGAAGAAGCCTTGCAGGCCGACCTCGGCCCGGCCATCGGGGCGCTGGTGGCCCGGCTCGAAACCCTCTCGGCCGGCACCCGCGACGTAACCCACCTACTGGCGGCCCTGCCCCCGCTGGTGAACGTGCTGCGCTACGGCAACGTGCGCCGCACCGAAACCGTCCAGGTAGCCACCGTAGTGCACCACCTGATACCGCGCCTATGCATCGGCCTGCCCCAAGCCTGCACCGGCCTCGACTACGACGCGGCCCGCCAGCTGCTACCCCGCCTCGAGGGCAGCCACCAGGCCATCCGGCTGCTGCAGGACGACGCTCAGGAAGCCGACTGGTACGCGGCCCTGGCCGTGGTGCTGCGCAATCCGGCTTCGTCGGGCCTGCTGGCCGGGGCGGCGGGGCGGCTGTTGTTCGATGCCCACCAGCTGGCTCCCGATGCCGCCGCCACGGCCCTTGGCCTGGCTTTGGCGCCCGCCCAGCCCACCAGCTACGCCACCGCCTGGATCGAGGGTTTTCTCAGCGGCAGCGGGCTGCTGCTGCTCCACCACCGCCCCCTCTTCGACCTGCTCAACAACTGGCTTGGGGAGCTGCCCGAAGACACTTTTCGGGAAATCGTGCCTCTGCTGCGCCGCGCCTTCACCGATTTCAGCCTGCCCGAACGCCGCCAGCTCCTCGACCTCTCCCGCCAGGACCACCAGCCGGTTGCCGTTGCCGGCGAAGACGACTTCGACCTGGAACGCGGCCTGCAGGTGCTGCCGGGGCTGCGGGCGTTGCTGGGCTGTTGAAATATTGCAGCACGATGTAGAGACGCAATATTTTGCGTCTCGTCGTTGACCGGCATCGTCAGAAGATTGACGTAACAACGTCAGCAACGACGAGACGCAAGATGTTGCGTCTCTACACCGTTCCAATTATCAGCCGTCGTACCTTGCCCGCTATGCCTACCACCTACCCTTTCCTGGTTGCCGATTTGGCAGAGAAGGCCGAGCCCGGCCGCCAGGAGCGCATTCTAGTCAATCTTTCCAGCATGGATGACTACTACAACGTGTTTGAGAAGTACGGCTTCAGCGGCAGCGGTGCCAGCTGGGCCGAGCACATCGAAACCATTCTGGAGGAGCACGCCCCGGCCCTGCTCGACCACGTGGAGCTGGCCGGCCAGGGCGAAATCTTCCTGGCCTTCACCGACGGCCCCGCCGCCACCGAGCAGTTCCTGGCCCTGATCCAACCCATTTTCGGCGACCTAGGCAGCCTCAGCAAATACCTCGCCCAGGCCGACCCCGGCGACTTTTTTGAGTAATCACCTGCTCTATGAAACCTGCTACTGACACCGCCACCCGCTGGAAGCTCGTGCTGGGCTCCGAGGCCGATGCCCAGAACCAGATTGCCTTCGATACCGACTACCGGGGCATGGACGACGTGCTGACCTCGCTCTATGATCAGTCGGAGCGCAAGGCCGGGCTGGGCGGATCCGCGCCGCGCGTGAGCCGCTGGCTGGGCGACATCCGCACCTACTTCCCCACCGACGTGGTGGCCGTGATGCAGCGCGACGCCATGGACCGCCTGGGGCTGCACCAGCTGCTGCTGGAGCCCGAAATCCTGCGCACGGTGCAGGCCGATGTGCAGCTGGTGGGCATGCTCATGTCGCTGAGCCGGGTGATGCCCCAGAAGGTGAAGCACACCGCCCGCGAGGTGGTGGGCCGGGTGGTGAAGGAGCTGGAGCAGAAGCTCTCGAACCCGCTGCGACAGGCGGTGCAGGGCGCGTTGAGCCGGGCCGTGCGCAACCCCCGCCCCCGCTACCGCGAAATTAACTGGGCGGCTACCATCCGGGCTAACCTCAAGCACTACCAGCCCGAGCAGCGCACCATCATTCCGGAGCGGCTGGTGGGGTTCGGGCGGCGCGGGCAGGCCCTCAAGGAAGTTGTGCTGTGCGTGGACCAGAGCGGCTCCATGGCCTCCTCGGTGGTGTACGCGGGAGTATTCGGGGCGGTGCTGGCCTCCATCAAGGCCGTGAAAACGCACATGGTGGTGTTTGATACCAGTGTGGTGAACCTCTCGGAAAACCTGCAGGACCCGGTGGATTTGCTGTTCGGGGTGCAGCTGGGCGGCGGCACCGACATCAACCTGGCCCTGGGCTACTGCCAGCAACTCATCACCCGCCCCACTGATACCATTCTGGTGCTCATCAGCGACCTGTACGAGGGCGGCAACGAGCAGCAGATGCTCAAAAAAGCCGCCGCCCTGCGCGCCGCGGGTGTCACGGTAGTAGCCCTGCTGGCCCTTTCCGACGACGGCGCCCCCAGCTTCGACCGGCGCGTGGCCGAACAGCTGGCCGCCCTCGACATTCCCTCCTTCGCCTGCACCCCGCACCAGTTTCCGGGCCTGATGGCGGCGGCTATTCAGGGCCAGAAGCTGCAGGTGTAGGCCGCACCGGGCGCGGGCGCCTGTTGCGGTGGCATGTGACAAGGCCGAACACCAGCCAGCCCATGCAACGCCGTACAACCGGGCTGGCTCCTCTTCGCACCTGCAGCTTGCCGCCCTACCGGCCGTTGCCGCACCGCCCGACTGCCCCAACGCCACCCGCATCCTCGGCAGCCCGGACGACGTGAAACTGAAGTCATCGATGACGCTTTTTGCCGCGCTAGACGGCGCTAACCCGATTTTTCAGCAAGTGCTGGAAACATTTTTCGGCGGCGCGCCGGACGACAAAACGCTGCTGATTCTGCGGCGGCATCCGTAGCAGCTGGCCGTTTCAGACGTTAAGTTAGAACGGTGTAGAGACGCAACATTTTGCGTCTCGTCGTTGCTGATGTTGTTTAAGTGGCGCGGGCCCAATCGTTCAACGACGAGACGCAAAATATTGCGTCTCTACATCGTTCTGGCATTCCAGCGCAATGCAACACACTTCCGACCTACCCCAAAACGGCCTCAATCCGGGCCAATTCCTCCGCACTGAACGGCAGGTTTTCCAGGCAGCGCAGCGAGTCAGTAAGCTGCTCGGGCTTGCTGGCGCCGATGAGCACCGAGGTGATTCGCTCGTCGCGCAGAATCCAGCTGAGGGCCATTTGGGCCAGGCTCTGGCCGCGCTGCTGGGCCAAATTGTTGAGCTGCTGAATCTGGCGGAGGCGCTGCTCGGTGAGCTGGTTTTCAGTGAGGAAGCCCACGCCTTTGGCCACCCGCGAATCGTCGGGGATGCCGTGTAGGTACTTGTTGGTGAGCAGGCCCTGGGCCAGCGGCGAAAACGGGATGCAGCCCACGCCCTCCTCGCCCAATAGGTCGAGCAGGCCGTTTTCCGGGCCGCGCTCAAACATGGAGTATTTGGGCTGGTGAATCAGGCAGGGCGTGCCGAGCTCGCGCAGGATGCGGATGGCCTCGGCGGCAGCGGCGGGCTCGTAGTTGCTGATGCCCACATACAGAGCCTTGCCCTGGCGCACCACGTGGTCGAGGGCGCCCATGGTTTCCTCCAGAGGCGTGTCGGGGTCGGGCCGGTGGGAGTAGAAGATGTCCACGTAGTCCAGCTTCATCCGCCGCAGGCTCTGGTCGAGGCTGGAGACGAGGTATTTGCGGGAGCCCCATTCGCCGTAGGGCCCTTCCCACATGTGGTAGCCGGCTTTGGTGGAAATCACCAGCTCGTCGCGGTAGCCGCGGAAATCCTCCTTCAGAATGCGACCGAAGTTGGTTTCGGCGGAGCCGGGCGGCGGGCCGTAGTTGTTGGCTAGGTCGAAGTGCGTGACGCCCGAGTCGAAGGCCCGGTGCAGGATGGCGCGGAAGTTCTGGAGCACGTCCACGTCGCCGAAGTTGTGCCAGAGGCCGAGCGAGACGGCCGGCAGTTTCAGGCCGCTGCGGCCGCAGCGGCGGTAGGGCATATCGGCGTAGCGGCTGGGGCTGGGTTGGTAGGGCATTTTGATAGTAGTGAGTGGCGACTGGGCAACACAAGGTAGTACGTCGCGGCGCCGGCAATTGCCGGTCCGGCAGCCACTTTCCGCGCCCGGTGCCCTACATTAGGCAGACTGCCCTAACGCTCTGCCGCTTATGCCCACCAACCCCACTACCGCCGCGCCGGCCCTGAAGAAAGTGCTCCGGCCTTTGCACCTGTGGGCTTTGGCCGTGGGACTGGTGATTTCGGGGGAGTATTTCGGGTGGAACTACGGCTGGGCGGTGGCCGGGCCGGTGGGGTTTCTGATGGCTACGCTGCTGGTGACGGTGCTCTACGTGACGTTCATTTTCAGCTTTACGGAGCTGACCACGGCCATTCCGCACGCGGGCGGGCCGTTTGCCTACTCCTACCGCGCCTTCGGGCCCCTGGGCGGCTTGGTGGCCGGCTACGCCACGCTGGTGGAGTTTCTGCTGGCCCCGCCGGCCATTGCGCTGGCGCTGGGCAGCTACGGGCACTTTTTGCATCCGAAGGTGCCGGTGCTGGGCACGGCGCTGGCCTGCTACGCGGTGTTCATCGGCCTGAACCTGCTGGGCATGAAGGAGTCGGCGCGGTTCTCGTTGGTGGTGACGCTGCTGGCGGTGGGCGAGCTGGTGGTGTACATGGGGCTGGTGGCGCCGAGCTTCCGGGTGAGGAACTTTTTGGCCCATCCGGTGCCGCTGGGGGCGGCGGGCGTGTTTGCGGCCCTGCCATTCGCCATCTGGTTTTACCTGGCCATCGAGGGCGTGGCTATGGTAGCCGAGGAAGTCGAGGAGCCACAGAAAACTATTCCCAAAGGCTACCTCTATGGCCTGGGCACGCTGGTGGTGCTGGCCCTGGGCGTGATGGTGCTCACCGGCGGCGTCACGGACTGGCGCACCCTCAGCCGCATCGACTACCCCCTGCCCGAGGCCCTGGCCGTGGTGCTGGGCCGCCACAATCGGCTCACGCAGCTGTTTGCCAGCATCGGGCTGTTCGGGCTGGTGGCTTCGTTTCACGGCACCATTATCGGCTACTCGCGGCAGGTGTTTGCCCTGGCCCGCAGCGGCTACCTGCCCGGGTTTCTGGCCCGCGTGAATCCGCGCTTCCAGACGCCGCACTGGGCCCTGGTGGCCGGCGGCGTAGTGGGTGCGGCGGCTTTGCTTACCGGCACTACGGCCCAGGTGATTGTGCTGTCGGTGCTGGGCGCGGTGGTGATGTACGCCATCAGTCTGCTGAGCCTGTTTGCGCTGCGCCGCCGCGAGCCGCAGCTGGAGCGGCCCTTCGTGGCCCCATTCTACCCCTGGTTTCCGCTGCTGGCCCTGGCCCTCACACTGCTGAGTCTGGGGGCCATTGTGTACTATAATGTGTGGCTGAGCGTGGTGTTTTTCGCCGGTCTGGGGTTGGCGCTGGCCATTTTCGTGCTGCTGGGCCGGCACCAGCGGCCGGTACCAGCAGACGCTTTGCTGAATGCCGAACGACTGTAGAGACGCGACACTTCGCGTCTCGGCGTTGCTGAGGTTGCGTGAGTTTGACAAGCCAGCGTAATCAAGCAATCAGAACGTCATGCTGAGCTTGCCGAAGCATTTCTACCGCTTCGTCTGCACAATTGGGTTAGCCAGAGGTAGAGATGCTTCGACAAGCTCAGCATGACGTTCAACAAAAGCAACATCACCAACGACGAGACGCGAAGTGTCGCGTCTCTACATCTGCCAGAACGCGTCTCACTACTCAATACCAAGTACTCACTACTAACACCATGTACCGCCACACCATCCGCCAACGCACCTACACTTTCCCGGACCTGCGGACGCTGCTGGCGCGGGCCTCGCCCCTGCGCTCCGGCGACCAGCTGGCCGGCGTGGCGGCCGACACCTACGAGGAGCGCGTGGCCGCCCAGTACGCCCTGGCCGACGTACCGCTGCGCCGGTTTCTCTCCGAAGCCCTGGTGCCCTACGAGCAGGACGACGTCACCCGCCTCATTATCGATACCCACGACGCGGCCGCCTTCGCGCCCGTCAGCCACTTCACCGTGGGGCAGCTACGCGACTGGCTGCTGTCGGAAGCGGCGGACGCGGCTACGCTGCAACGCCTCGCCCCCGGCCTCACGCCCGAAATGGTGGCGGCCGTGAGCAAGCTGCTGCGCAACCAGGAGCTGATTGGCGTGGCCCGGCGCGTGGAGGTGGTGACGCGGTTTCGCAATACGCTGGGGCTGCGCGGGCGCCTGGCCACCCGCCTGCAGCCCAACCACCCCACCGACGACGCCCGGGGCATTGCCGCCAGCCTCGTCGATGGCCTGCTCTACGGCAGCGGCGACGCGGTGCTGGGCATCAACCCCGCCACCGACAGCCCCCGCGCCATCCGGCAGCTGCTGGAGCTGCTCGACGGCGTGCGGGAGCAGTTCCAGATTCCAACCCAGACCTGCGTACTCGGCCACGTTACCACCACCCTGGAGCTGATCCGGCAGGGCGCGCCCGTGGACCTCACGTTCCAGTCCATCGGCGGCACCGAGGCCACCAATGCCAGCTTTGGGGTGAGTCTGAGTTTGCTGCGGGAAGCCCACGAGGCCACCCTAAGTTTGAACCGGGGCACGCTCGGCGACAACGTCATGTACTTCGAAACCGGCCAGGGCAGCGCCCTGAGCGCCAACGCCCACCACGGCCTCGACCAGCAGACCTGCGAGGCCCGTGCCTACGCCGTGGCCCGGCAGTTTCGGCCGCTGCTGGTGAATTCGGTGGTTGGCTTCATCGGCCCCGAGTACCTCTACGACGGCAAGCAAATCATTCGGGCGGCCCTAGAAGACCATTTCTGCGGCAAGCTGCTGGGCCTGCCCATGGGCGTGGACGTGTGCTACACCAACCACGCCGAAGCTGACCAGGACGACATGGATACGCTTCTGACGCTGCTGGGCGTGGCCAGCTGCACCTTCATCATGGGCATCCCCGGCGCCGACGACATCATGCTCGGCTACCAGTCCACCTCCTTCCACGATGCCCTCTACCTGCGCCAGGTCCTCGGCCTGCGCCCCGCCCCCGAATTCGAGGCCTGGCTCCAGCAGCAGGGCATCTTCGGAGAGCAAGGCCAGCTACTGCCGGCTGCTGCGGGACATCGTCTGCTGAGCGCGGGCGGGCTGGGCCGGTGATGCATGGCGCTATCAATCCGCACAGTTGTAGAGAGGCAATATCTTGCGTCTCGTCGTTGAACTGCCCGCAACCACGCCGGAGTAACAACGTCAGCAACGACGAAACGCAAGATCTTGCGTTTCCACAGCCCTGACCGCTTAAAACCCTTCCCCCAGCCCCTATGGAGCAAAAAATCCTTTCTCTCCGGCCCTTCATCGGGGCCAAAGACTACGCCGTTTCGCGCAGCTTCTACCGCGCCTTTGGTTTCACCGAAATCGTCCTGTCGCCCGCCATGTCCCTGTTTACGCTGGGGGGCGTGAGCTTTTACCTGCAAAATGCTTACGTGGCGGACTGGGTGGACAACACCATGCTGTTTCTGGAGGTGGAGGATGTGGAGCAGTACTGGCAGGAGATGACGGCGCTGGATTTACCCGGTCAGTTTGCCGGCGTGAAGCTGGTGCCTATCCGGGAGGAAGTCTGGGGCCGGGAAGGCTTCGTCCACGACCCCGCCGGCATTCTCTGGCACATCGGGGAATTCAATAAAGGCTAAAATTCCAGAACGTCATGTTGAGCTTGCCGAAGCATCTCCCCCACTTCGTTTGGATTACCTCTGCGACGAAGCGGTAGAGATGCTTCGGCAAGCTCAACATGACGTTCAAGGAGTTTCAATTGACTTTTCAGACACCGCCCTTACCCGACTCTATGACTGCCCAGGATATCATCCGCCACCTGCACCTGACGCCCCACCCGGAGGGCGGCTACTACCGCGAAACCTACCGCGCCGCCCAGACGCTGAAGACGGCCGATGGCAGCACCCGCCACCTCAGCACGGCCATCTACTACCTGCTCGAAAACGACGACAAGTCGCACTTCCACCGCATCAAGTCCGATGAGCTGTGGTTTTTCCACCAGGGGCAGCCGCTGGAAATCATCCTGCTGACGCCTGGCCAGCCCACCCGCCTCGTGCTGGGCAGCGACTTGAGCCGCGGCGAGCTGCCGCAGGCCGTCGTGCCGGTCGATACGTGGTTTGCGGCCCACCTGCCGCACCGCGCCGGCTTCGCGCTCGTCAGCTGTACCGTGGCCCCCGGCTTCGATTTCGCCGATTTTGAGCTGGCTGAGCGGGCGGCGCTACTTGCAGAGTTTCCGCAGGCGGCGGAAGTGGTGGAGCAGTTTACGTAAGAACAAAAGTCATTATGCCCCTATCTAAAAATCGAAATAGTATGACTGTTCATCACCGAGACGAAAAGTATTTAGATGAAATCATCAGGCAAAGATTCTCATCTGCTTTTATGAGCAATAGCAAATGGGCAAAACTGATTTCCACTCTGGTTGCTAATTCCTTGCATGTTAAACAGTGTAGAATAAAGCCCATATGGGATGAAAAAAAGCCATATCGGCGGCTTGTGTTTGATGAAAACACACAGTTTGGGCTCGACTTTTATGAAACCTCCATGGAGGCTATGGTTTCCGGCAAACCAAGAGGATGGTGTGATTACAAGGAAATAGAATGGCTAGATTTTCCAAGCATAGAAATCAGTGAGAGTAGCGCCCCCGCCATTCAACAGGATATAGAGACTATACAATCACTAATTGACGGTACCGGGCAATACAGAACAGAAATCACAGCAGACAATTTAAGGCTGTACGCTTACCTCTGACAGTGAATAAAATGCCCGACGAACTACCCAACACCCCGCCCCCCGACGACCCCTGGGCCGGCTTGCGAGCCTACTGTCTCGTCCGGCTATAGCTATACAGATGAAATTGATAATCCGTCCTGCGCTTTACAGGCTGGGCTGGTAATCCGGATTGAACTTTACAGGTAGACAAGATAGTCAGCCGTTTTTTGCCACCGCTTAGGTCGGGTATCACGTTGGGGCTGCGATAGCCGCCGCCTGATAGTAATTTTTCCAGCGCCGCACGAGCAGTCCTTCCTGCTCATGGGCTTGATTTGGGGTCAGGAAGTCGCAGCTGCCGTGTGGGCGCAGCTCGTTGTAGGTTCGCACCGCCTGTGCCACCAGCGCATCGGCCTGGGCAAAACCGGGCAGCGTGTTGCCCAGGCCGAATTCGTCCTTCAGGATGCCGTTGACCCGTTCGGCCACGGCGTTTTCGTACGGGTCCCCGTGCTGGGTCATGCTTAGGGCCACGCCGTGACTTTCCAGCAGGCCCACGTACTCGCGCGCCGCATACTGTAAGCCCCGGTCGGAGTGGTGAATCAGCGGGCGGTGCGGCTGCACGCGGGTCGCCAGGGCCTGCTGCAGCGCGGCAAGAGTACCGCGCACCGACAGATCGGGGTGCAGGCAGGCGCCTACGATTTTGTGCGAATACAAGTCGGTAATCAGGCTCAGGTAGCTCCAGCCGCTGAGCAGGCGCACGTAAGTGATGTCGCTGACCCAGACCTGTTCGGCGTGGTGCACCGTCAGGTTTTCAATCAGATTTGGCCGCCGAAACAAGGGCAAGCAGGTTTGCGTGGTCACCACGCGCCGCTTGCGGCGGCGGATGAGCAGGCCGTGGCCGGCCAGCAAGGCAAACAGGTAGTCCCGGCCCACGCGGGGCGCGTGCTCACCTAGCCGCGGCTGCAGCAGGAACTGGAGCTTGCGTGTGCCCAACCGGGGTAGGTCCGTGCGGATGTCGGCCACCAGGGCCAGCACCAAGCCGTCGAGCAAGGCCTGCGCCGTAGCCCGGCGTTGGTGGTCGTAGAATGCGTTTCGCGTCTTGCCAAACAGCCCACAGAGCGTACCCACGCCTACGTGCGGGTACTTCCGGCGCATTATTTCGACGGCTTGGCACCAGCCTTTTTTCGGATGTCAATCTTATAAGTTGCCTCTGCTTGGTCGATGAGCGTGTGCAGGGCTTCGATTTGCCACTGCGCCTGCCGCAGCTGTGCCGCCAGTGGGGTGCCGGCGTCGGCAGGCGGATCTGGCTCAGTCGTGAGTCGCCCCGACTCGCTGGCTCGGTAAGCAGCTACCCACTGGCGCAAGGTCTTTTTTAGGTGCAACTCGTATTTGAGCAGAGCCTCGTCTTCGCTCAGGCGGCCATCGAGTAACTCCCGGGCAATCTGCTGCTTCTGGGCGGCGGTGAATTGTTTACGGCGCATCTGCGCGTATACGGCGGTGCCGTAGCGCTTGAGCCACGCCAGCAGCGTCATGTGGCCCACACCGAACTGCTGCCGGACAGCCTGTTGCGACAAACCCGACTCGACCAACCGGACGGCTTCTTGGCGAACAGAAATGGCATAATGATCATTTTTGCCCCTACGTGGGGCTTGTTCGAGTGCAGTCATACATCAGTTGGAGGATGTATAGCTATAGCCGGACGAGACATACACCGCCGCCCGCATTGCGCTGGGCCGTACCGGCAGCAGCGTGCCGCTACACGAGGCGCTGGCGTTTCGGCTGGCCCATGCCCACGCCCGCGACGCCGTGTACTCCACCCTCGACCTGCCCCGCCTCACCGCCGGCCTGACGGCCCTCGCGCTGCCGGTGCAGCCCGTGCGCAGCCGCGCCGCAACCCGCGAGCAGTACCTCCAGCGCCCCGACTACGGCCGCCAGCTGGCCCGGGAGTCGCGACAGCTGCAGGACACGGCGGCTCCCGAAGCCGCTGACGTAGCCCTGATTCTGGCCGACGGCCTCTCCGCCACCGCCGTGAATGAGCACGCCCTGCCCCTGCTGCACGAGCTGCTGCCGAAGCTGCGGCAGGCCGGCTTCCGCCTAGCGCCCGTGGTGCTGGCTGAGCAGGCCCGCGTGGCCCTCAGCGACGAAATCGGGGAGCTGCTGGGGGCGCGGCTGGCGCTGATGCTCATTGGGGAGCGGCCGGGCCTGAGTGCACCGCACAGCCTCGGAGCCTACCTCACCTACGCCCCCCGCCCCGGCCGCACCGACGAGGCCCGCAACTGCGTCTCCAACATCCGCCCCGAAGGCCTCCCCTACGCCGCCGCCGCTGATAAGCTGTTCTACCTAGTGCAGGAGTCGTTGCGCCGCCAGCTTTCGGGGGTGGCGTTGAAGGATGAAATGGGGCTACTGGGCGAGGGAATGAGCGATAACGAGTGAAAACAGACCGTCATGCTGAGCTTGTCGAAGCATCTCTACCGCTTCGGTGGTGCACTATGGAAACCATACCAATACGATACTTGATTAGCCCTGTGAAATTGCTTCTCATCGTTATCATGTTCCTGATGCCACTCTTTGGCAGAAGCCAAACCACTGTATCAGACCTCGACAAGCTGTACGCAGATGCCTATTCCTGCATCAGGTCCGATACCGTATTTCAACGGTATCGGGGGCCTGAACACTGTGTGGCCGTGTTCGACAGCTTGGTATCCCAGAGACCTTCCATGTTCTCGGAAGTTCTTGCTGAGCACTGGGGATATGCCGGCTATAAGAGAATGAACCGACTGCGGGATTCATTGAGCACGCTTGATAAACAGGCCTATCACAAGCCGTATTTCTCGAAACAGGCAGCTCGCCTCACTCCTGCTTCTGGTGTGGCAAAAGGCTGCGTGGTGATTCTGTTTTCGCGCGTAACCGATGGGATGCTACTAGCGGAAGTCAGCGACAACCAGGAAGGCGGTCCGGGCATCCGAAACGTTCTTTCCGCGTTCGATCAGTCTATTCAATACCTGTTCCTGTTAGGGGCCGATGGCAAAATCAAACGGTACCACACAAAAATTGTCAGCTATAACTAACGGGCCGGCTTCAAGCCATTCCCAAAATCCTCCCGACCTTCGGCCACCTTTTTCCTGGTTTCGTTGTTAGAAACCAACCCTACAATAGAACCCAAGCTGTTGGCTGAACAACCTACCTATACCGAACCTTACGCCCTCGAAAAGGAGCTGCGCAAGGTGCAGGCCCTCATGAAGCTCGAGCAGCAGGAGGACCTCGAACAGTTCAAAATCAAAAGCGCCCAGGCCACCATTGCTGAGCGCCAGAAGCGGGGCCTCACCTGGTACCCGGTCAAAATCACGAAGGAAGACATTGGCTTCGGCGGCAAGCTCGTTATTGAGCTTGAGCGCCAGGGCAATACCAGCGGGCTGCACCTGTTTCAGGTGGGCAAGAACGCCGCTTTGTTCGGCAATATTCCCGGCCGCTCGGGCTCCGACCGGCCCACGCTGTCGGGCGTGGTGACCAGCGTCAAGCGCAACAAAATCCTGCTGGCCACCACCAAGGAAGACCTACCCGACTGGGTGGACGAGGGCAAGCTGGGCGTGGACCTGACCTTCGACGAGGTGAGCTACCGCGAGATGGAGTACGCCCTGGGCAAGGTGATGGGCGCCTACGACTCGCGCCTGGCCGAGCTGCGCGACGTGCTGCTGGGGGCCAAACCGGCCCGCTTCCGGCCCGAGGCTGAGGCAACGCTCTACTACCCCTCGCCCCTGAACGAGAGCCAGCTTTCGGCCGTGCGCCACGTGCTGGCGGCCCAGGATGTGGCCATCATCCACGGCCCGCCCGGCACCGGCAAAACCACCACCCTGGTGCAGGCCATTCTGGAAACCATCCGCCGGGAGCGGCGGGTGCTGGTGTGCGCCCCCTCCAACACGGCCGTGGATTTGCTCACCGAAAAGCTGGCCGAGCGCGGCGTAAACGTCATCCGGATGGGCAACCCCTCCCGCGTGTCCGACCTGCTGCTGCAGCACACGCTGGACGCCCAGATTATGGCGCACAAAAGCTACGCCGAGCTGCGCAGCCTGCGCCAGACCGCCGAGCAGTACCGCGAGCAGGCCGGCAAGTTCAAGAAGCACTTTGGCTGGGAGGAGCGCGAGCAGCGGCGCTTGCTGAAAGAGCAGGCCCACCAGCTGCTGCAGGAATCGGACCAGCTGGAGCGCTACATCACGGAGGATCTGCTGGAGCAGGTGCAGGTGATTACCTGCACGCTGGTGGGCGCCGGCAACCGCGCCATCCGCCACCTCACCTACGAAACCGTGTTCATTGACGAGGCCGCCCAGGCCCTGGAGCCGGGCTGCTGGATTCCGATTACGAAGGCCAACCGCGTGGTACTGGCCGGCGACCATCAGCAGCTGCCGCCCACCGTGAAAAGCGACAAGGCGGCCCGTGAGGGTCTGCGCGAAACGCTGTTTGAGAAGTGCATCGTGCGCCAGCCTGACACGGCCCGGATGCTGCAGGTGCAGTACCGCATGCACGAGCAGATTATGGCCTTCAGCTCCGAGCAGTTCTACGACGGCAAGCTGGTGGCCGCCCCCACCGTGGCCCACGCCGACTTGCCCGACTACGACCTGCGCTTCGCCCCCGATATGGCGGTGGAGTTTCTGGATACGGCCGGCTTCGGCTTCCAGGAAATCACCATCGAGGAAAGCCGCTCCACGGCCAACCCCGAAGAAGCCGACCTGCTGCTCAAGCGCCTGGCGCAACTGCTGGAGCCCTACGACCAGGCCGACCACGAAGCCGACCTGCTCACCATCGGCGTGATTGCGCCCTACCGCGCCCAGATCAACTACCTCAAGGACGCCATCGAGGAAAACGACGAGCTGGTGGGCCTCATGGAGCACCGTATGCTAAGCGTGGGCACCGTGGACTCGTTCCAGGGTCAGGAGCGCGACATCATCGCCATCAGCCTCACCCGCTCGAACCCCCAGGGTGAAATCGGCTTTCTGAGCGACATCCGCCGCATGAACGTGGGCATGACCCGCGCCCGCCGCAAGCTCCTGCTCGTCGGCGACTCCAGCACGCTCGGTTCCCACCCATTCTACAAGGCCTTCCTGGATTACGTGGAGAGCATCGGGGCCTACCGCACGGCCTGGGAAATGCAGTAGGCGAACGGGAGACGTACGCAGCGCGTGCAAGGGGCCAGCCCCAGCCCCCAACTGGATAGCCAGGAAGCTTTGTAGCCGCTGGGAAAGCCGAAATATTATAGGCCCGAAAGTGCCGCCAACGGCTGGCTTTGGCGGTTATCGGGTCGACAAATCCGGGCTAATTCCGTAACTAGCCTGCTCAAACCCATTCCTCACCCCCATGCCCCGGCGCGCCCGCGCCCACCCCGCATATGGCTCAAATCAGCGAAAACAAAGTCGTTACCATCACCTACGACCTGAGCGTAACCGACGAAAATCAAGAGAAAGTCCTCGTAGAATCGGCCGAGGAAGATGCGCCGATGGTGTTCCTGTTTGGCCAGAGCGGCCTGCCCGAGGAGTTCGAGCGCCAGCTCAGCGGCAAAAGCACCGGCGACTCGTTCACCTTCTCGCTCACCCCCGAGCAGGCCTACGGCGAGTACGACGAGCAGGCCGTGGTGGAAATCCCGAAGAACGTGTTCGAAATCGACGGCCAGATTGACGGCGAGATGCTGCAGGTGGGCAACTTCCTGCCCATGGCCGACAACCAGGGCCACCACATGCAGGGCAAAGTGGTGGAAATCGGCGACTCGGCCGTGAAAATGGACTTCAACCATCCCCTGGCTGGCATGGTGATGCACTTCGACGGCAAAGTGGCCGAGGTGCGCGAAGCCACCCAGGAAGAAATGGAGCACGGCCACGTCCACGGCGAAGGCGGCCACCAGCACTAGGTTTCCAGACGTTTGATAAAGCAAAAGAGCGACTCGTGAGGGTCGCTCTTTCTGTTTGTTAGAACGATGTAGAGACGCAATACTTTGCGTCTCGTCGTTGCTGACGTTGCTTGATCTGCGCAATACCGGCCGTTCAACGACGAGACGCAAAATATTGCGTCTCTACATCGTTTCACCGACAGCACGCGAGATGCTTCGGCTACGCATCTGCATGACGCTCAATGTCACGCAAAAAACCGCCTCACTGCCAGCCCTGCACGGATGCCCCACCGAAAACGCCTTTATTGACTGCGGGCGTGAAGATGGCGTAGGGAAAGGCCGGGGCCGGGGTGCTGGCTTCGTATAGGCGTTGCAGGTGCGCCGGGGTCAGGTGCAGGTCGAGGGCGGCGAGGTTGGTGCGGAGCTGGGCGAGTTGGCTTGCCCCGAGGATGAGCGAGGTGATGCCGGGCTGCGCCAGGGCCCAGGCCAGCGCCACCTGAGCCGGGGGCCGGTCCAACTCGGCGGCCACGGCCTGCAGCACCGCTAGAATCTGCCAGTTACGCTCGGTGAACTTGCTGTCCTGAAACGGATTGGGTCCGGCGAGGCGTCCTTCGCCTTGGGCCTTGGTTTCCGGGCCGGTGGGACGCTGGTATTTGCCGGCCAGAAACCCGGCCGCCAGCGGGCTCCAGGGCGTGATGCCCAGCCCACACTCGCGGGCGGCGGGTACGTACTCGTGCTCGATGCTGCGCTCCACCAGCGAGTATTCCAGCTGCAGGGCAATAGGGCCCGGAATGCCGTGGGCGGCGGCCAGCGTGGCGGCTTTGGTGGCGTACCAGGCCGGAATATCGGAGAAGGCAAAGTAGCGGATTTTGCCCGCCCGCACCAGGTCGCCGAGGGTCTGGAGAACCTCTTCCACGGGCGTCACCATGTCCCAGACGTGCAGCCAGTACAGGTCCACGTAGTCGGTTTGGAGGCGGCGCAGGGAGGCTTCCAGGGCTTGGTGGATGCTCTTGCGGCCGTTGCCGCCGCCGTGCGGGTTGCCCGGCTGCCCGCTATGGAACCCCGATTTGGTAGCCAGCACCAGCTGGTCGCGGAGCTGGCTCTCGGCCACGTAGCGGCCCACCAGCTCCTCGCTGCGGCCCTTGGCGTACACGTTGGCCGTATCGATGAAATTGCCGCCGGCCTCCACGTAACCCCGAAAAATGGCGGCCGATTCTTCATCCGAAGAACCCCAGCGCGGCGTGCCGAACGTCATGGTACCCAAAGCCAGCGGGCTCACCACTAAGCCGGAGCGGCCCAGAGTGCGAAAATCAGTCAGTTGCATAGGAAAGGAAGTGGAAAGTGAAGCCGTTGGTGGAATGCGGCAGGGACATAATAGAAACGTCATGCTGAGCGAAGGCGCAGCCGCAGTCGAAGCATCTCTACCGCTGGCTAACCATCCTATAGCATTCAGCGAAGCGGTAGAGATGCTTCGACAAGCTCAGCATGACAGTTCCGCACCGTCTACCCGCTTCTACTGCACCGACAGGCGGAAGGCGGCGGGCGTGAAGCCGGTTTTGCTTTTAAACAGGCGGGTGAAATACTGCGGATACTCGAAGCCCAGCTGGTAGGCCGTTTCGTTCACGGACAGCGACGTGCTGAGCAGCAGCTGTTTGGCTTTCTCGATGAGCGTCTGGTGGATGTGCTGCTGGGTGCTCTGGCCGGTGAGGGTGCGCAGCATATCGCCGAGGTAGGCCGGCGACACGTGCAGAGCGTCGGCGAAGTGCTGCACGGTAGGCAATGGCCGTTCGGCGCTTTGCTCGAAGTAGTCGTGCAGCTCCTGCTCGAAGCGGGAAAGCAGGTCGTGTTCAGCGGTGCGGCGCGTGAGGAACTGCCGGTGGTAGAAGCGGTTGGCGTAGCTCAGCAGCACGTCGAGCTGGGCCACCAGCACGTCCTGGCTGAACGTGTCAATCGGTTGCTCGTGCTCGGCGCGAATGGTATCTATCAGCCCTTCCAGCAGCTGCTCCTCGCGGGCCGAGAGGTGCAAAGCCTCACTCACCTGATAGGAGAAAAAGGTGTAGCCCAGGATCTTCCGGCCCAGCGGATGCCGCAGCAGCAGATCCGGATGAAACACCAGCATCCAGCCCTCTAACTCCGACAAATCCACCGACGGGTCGCTGGCGCACACCTGGCCGGGAGCGTAGAAGGCCAGCACGCCTTCGCTGAAATCGTACGAGTGGTGGCCGTACTGCAGGCGGCCCTTCAGCCCCTTTTTGAGGGCAATGATGTAGAGCTGCCGCAAAGCCGGCCCCGTTACGGGTGGGTTGCGGTGCCGGGTCAGATCCACCACCGACAGCAGCGGGTGCACCGGCGGCGGAAACCCGAAATGCCGGGCGAAGTCGCTCACCGAGGCAAGCAGGCGGAAAGGTGGCGTGGCTGGTTTCATAACACAAGAACAGAGAGAGGACAAGATAAGTCAGCCGGCGCGGTGTAGAGAGGCGTATTCGCGCCGCGTCGTTGAATGGCTGGAAACGCGCTACGATAATCAGAACGTCATGCTGAACCTGCCAAAGCATCTCGCGTGCTGATGTTGCAGGAGTAATCCGGCGTCAGCACGCGAGATGCTTCGGCAAGCTCAGCATGACGTTCTTTTACACTTCAGCCGACTTCTGCAAGCTGCTTCAACGTCAGCAACGACGAGACGCAAAATATTACGTCTCTACATCCATCCGGACCTTAAAAGCCTTCCGGGTACGCCGCGCCCACGGCGCCGCCGACCGGCATAATGGCTTCCAGCTCGGCCAGCTCCTGGGGGCTGAGGGTGAGGTGGGCGGCGGCCACGTTCTGCTCCAGGTACTTGCGCCGCTTGGTGCCCGGTATGACCACCACGCCCTGGGCCAGCACCCAGGCCAGCGCCAGCTGCGCCGACGTCACGCCTTTGGCCGCGGCCAGGGTTTCGAGCTTCTGCACCAGCTCCAGATTCTTGTAGAAGTTCTCGCCCTGGAAGCGCGGGAAAATCCGGCGCGAATCGTTGGCCTCGAAGTCGTCGGGGCTCTTGATGTCGCCCGACAGAAAGCCCCGGCCCAGCGGCGAGTAGGCCACAAACCCGATGCCCAGCTCCCGCGCCGCCTGCAAGGCTCCGGTTTCCTCCACACCCCTATCAAACAATGAATACTCGGTCTGCAGCGCCGTAATGGGGTGCACGGCGTGGGCCCGGCGCAACGCCTCCACCGGCGTTTCCGACACGCCCAGGTAGCGCACCTTGCCCTCCTCCACGAACCGGCTCATCTCCCCGATGCTGTCCTCGATGGGCACCTGCGGGTCCTGGCGGTGCAGGTAGTAGAGGTCCACGTTGTCGGTGCCAAGGTTGCGCAGGGAGCGTTCCAGGCACTTGCGGGCGTAGGCGGGGTGGCCGTTGAGCTGGCCGGTGAAGGTGCCGCTGTCATCGACTTCGAAGCCGAATTTAGTGGCCAGGATAACCTCTTGGCGGCGGCCGGCAATGGCGCGGCCAATCAGCTGCTCGTTCAGCAGCGGGCCGTAGAGGTCAGCCGTGTCCAGCAGGTTCACGCCCAGCTCCAGGGCGCGGTGCAGGGTGGCCAGGCTTTCCCGCTCGTCGGCCTCGCCGTACACGCTCATGCCGCCGACGCCGCTGGTCATGCCCATGCAGCCCAGGCCTTCTACCGGCGCTTCCAGACCCTGGCTGCCCAGGGGTACTCGTTTGAGGTTGCTCATTGTGCAGTAAATCAGGAGAATGATTGAACAGCACAAAGGTCCTCCCCCGCCGCCCCGCCGGAGCTACACAAACCCACGCTTCTGCAATACGAAACGCGGGTGGGCCGGTGACAATCTTCTGCTTGCTCTATCCACGTAGCGTTGCAACCGGGACATTTGTAATCATACCAGACTTACAAGCTTGTTGCTGATAAGATTTAACGAATTCTTGAGCCTCTTGCATCGTGGCCGGGTAATCCACGCAACGCCCACCCCACGGACGATCGTAAATGTGCTGGTAAAAGAACCCGTGGTATGATAAGTATTTAGCCACCTCCCATTTAGCCGTTTCACGCTTTTTAGGCGGCCGAAACCGGTGCGCCATCACCACTATTGCACCGCCGCAACTCGGGCATTTTGATGGCCCTGTTGCGCCATAGGGCACATTGAAAGCCTGCTGACAAGGGAAGCAAGTATGTTTAACGCCCATGTAAATTTTGCTTTTCGACGAAAAATCGGCTCAAGAATACGGCGGAAATTCCAGGTCGGCTGCTGTTACGAGTGTAGATACTCCCGCCCGCAGCTCCGGCCAGAACTCCCGAAAATCCGCTTCATACGCCGGAAGCTCCGCCAGAAATGCGGCGGCCCCGGTGGCCAGCACGGCGGCGGCGGGCACGCGGCGGCTCAGGCCCAGCAGGGCGCGGTGCAGGCCCTCGGGGTGGGCGTAGCCGGTCAGCCAGTCGTGCTGACGCATGTAGTGTAGCATTTCCTGCAAACGCTCGGGCAGCTCGTGGCGGCGCTGATGCAACAGCTGGTACTGGCGCTGGGCGAAATCCGGCAGCGGCTCTGATGGGTGAAACTTGGCGAAGTCGCGGGCCAGCAGGTGGTCGTAGCCCACATCGGACACCACGCCGGCCCACTTGCCCAGGCCGGCGGCGCGCAGGCGGGCGGTGGTGCGCCGCACAACAGGGTGCGTATCAGTGAACGAGTCGATGAAGCGGTGCAGACGGATGCCGCGCTGCACGGCGGCCGGGTAGGCTTCCAGGGCGGCGCGACCCCGCACGGCTTCGGCGGCAAAGTTGCCGACGACAATATCGGGGTAGTCGGGGGTGGTGGCGGGCGAGCCGGAAAGCAACAGGTGGGCGAGGATATTCATAGAGTAGCAGGAAGTACGGCAAAACTCCGCGAGTGGCGCAGGTGCGCGGGGCCAACCCGGCAGCGCCTGAAACCGTACAGCACAACAAGCCACCGGCTTTTTAGGCCGGCCGCAGTACTCGTTATTCATCCTGCTCTTCTAAAACACCCCAACCATGGCCGATAAATCGCCCGTCACCAACGACCTCTCCAAACTCATCGACAAGATTAAGGATGTGCGCATTGCCATGCTCACTACCCAGGACACTGATGGCAGCCTCCGCAGCCGGCCTATGTACACCCAGAAGCCCGACGGCAGCAGCGCCTTGGTCTTCCTGACCGATAAGGACTCGGCCAAGGTGTACGAAGTGAAAAAAGACAGCCACGTCAACCTGAGCTACGGCCAGCCCGACGATAACATCTACGTCTCGGTTTCGGGCCGGGCCAACGCCTACCGCGACCAGGCCGAAATCGACCAGCTCTGGAGCGAGCCAATGCGCGCCTGGTTCCCCAAAGGCAAAGACGACGAGAGCATCTACATCCTGAAAGTGGAAATTGAGAAAGGCGAGTACTGGGATACTCCCAGCAGCCTCCTCACCCAGGCCGCCGCGTACGTGAAAGCCTTGGCCACCGGCGAACGGAGCACCTCCGACGACGTGAACGAGCACGCCAAAGTAGAAGTGAAGTAGGTCTCACCTACCAATATGAAAAGGCCCGGAAGCAATTCCGGGCCTTTTTTGCGTCCGAACGGTTGTAGAGACGCGACACCTCGCCTCTCGGCGTTGCTGAGGTTGCTTACGGCAGTCTATCGGCACGATGCCCTGGCCTGATGGCTGCCAGCTGCCAGACCCGAGCACCGTTCAACGGTACGACGCAAAGTGTCGCGTCTCTACAACATTTTTTGCCACGCCCGGCTTTAGCTTGCGGCCCAATAGCCCTCCATTCCCTTTTCACCTTGCCTCTTACCACCCTTTCCATTCTCACCCTCCTGCCCAACCAGCGCCGCTGGGGCTTTGCTCAGATGGGCACCGCCCAAGGGCCGTTGCAGCGGGTGCCGGGGCTGCGGTTTCAGAAACTGCTGGGCAGCGGCGCGGGCGGTTTCGGGGCTTTGCCCAACCTGCACCGCTATGGCTTTATGGCTGTGTGGGAGGATGAACAGGCGGCCCGGGCATTCTTCGACGGGCACCCGCTGTGGCAGCAGTACCAGCAGCGCACCTCGGAAATCTGGACGGCGTGGCTGGCCCCGCTCAAGTCGCACGGGCTATGGGACGGCGTGAATCCGTTCGACTACTCAGAGGCTGCAGTAGCTGCGGAGGACGGGCCGGTGATGGTGCTCACCCGGGCCTCGATCCGGTGGCAGAAAACACCGCGCTTCTGGCGCTACGTGGCCCCGGTGAGTGCCACCATTGCGGGGGCGCCGGGCGTGCGCGCCGCCATCGGGCTGGGCGAGCTGCCGGTGGTGCGCCAGGCCACCGTGAGTGTCTGGGACTCGGCCCGGGCCATGCAGGACTACGCCTACCGCAGCCCAAAGCACAAAGAAGTTATCCGCCTCACCCGCCAGGAAGACTGGTATGGCGAGGAGATGTTTGCCCGGTTCAGGGTGCTGCGCACGGAGGGCACCTGGGACGGGCGCTGCCCGCTGGCTGGCTGAGGCCGGTTACCCGTCTGTCGCTTGCGGCCGTTTCCAAAAACTGGATATATCCGGCAATTTGACACCAAATTGAAACCTCATTTTCCCTGCGTTGGAAGGCCTTTTTTGCGCCCTAAAACGCTCATTAAAGACATTATATAACTTAACCAATTGCTCAAATAAATTAATATAGAATTTTATCTTTTTTAACCCGATACGCAATCCGCTTCCAATCCCGCAAGCCCAGCCGTTGGTTACTTATCTGAACGCCAGTTGTGCGTTTGGCCCGACCAAAGGAGTTGCTTCGTGTTGTTCTGTTATAGTATTCTGTGGTTGCTGTGGAGCACCCGGCCGGTTCTAGAAACCGTGCCGGCTGCTACGCCCGCGCGCCCTCTCCGGCAGCAGCAGGAGCTGGGCTGGCTGCTGTTCTACGAGCCGGCGCTGTCGGCCAACGGCAAGCGCAGCTGCGCCTCCTGCCACCGCCCCCAGAAAGCCTACACCGACCACCGGTCCACGGCCCGGGCGTTCCGGCTGGCGGCCAGCCTGGAGCGCAACACGCCCACCCTGCTCAACGCCACCGACCAGTCGCGGTTTTTCCACGATGGCCGGGCCGGCAGCCTTTCGGAGGTGATTGAAAGCGTGGTAACCAACCCGCGCGAGTTCAACACCACCTACGCCGCCGTGGCCCGGCAGCTCAGCCAGAGCCGCGAGTACCGCCGCCGCTTCCGGCAGGCCTTCGCCGCGCCCATCGGCGAGGCCACCATCAACCAGGCCCTCATTGCCTTCCTCAGCAGCCAGCAGGCCCGCAACAGCCCCTTCGACCAGTACCAGCGCGGCCAGGCCGCCCTGCCCGAGCCGGCCCTGCGCGGCCTGCGCGTGTTCACCGCCGCCGAGTGCGGCCGCTGCCACCCCGCCCCCGCCTTCCGCGACGACCAGCTGCACCCGGTGCAGACCGGTCTGCTGCTCAAAACGCCCGGCCTGCGCAACGTGGCCGTCACGCCGCCCTACGGGGCCCGGGGCCAGCACGCCACTCTGGCCGCGGCCTTCACTGATGCCTTTCACCAGCAGGCCACGCCCGGCGCCCTGAGCACCACCGACGTGCAGGACCTGACGGCTTTTCTGGCCACGCTCACTGATACCACTTCGCTGCGCCTGCGCCCGCCACAGGCCCTGCCGGCGCTGCCGGCCCTCCCCGACCGCACCATTGGCGGTGTGTACTAGGGGCTTCTTCTGCTCTCCGTTTCTCTCATTTTATTTTTTCTACATCCCCCGTATGAAAGCTTCTCTACTCGCGCTGGGCCTGGCCCTGCTGGCTCCGCTGGCCCATGCAGCCTCCGACCCCGACAGCGGCCCCGCCACGCCCAACCTGGTCCAGAACATTCAGACGTCCGCCGCCCTGCTGGCCGTAGACTATAGCCCAGATGGCAAGCGCCTGGTTACGGGCGGCCTGGGGCGAGATATTGTGATTTGGGACGCCGAAACCGGCAAGCAGGCCATGGTGCTGCATGGCCACACCGACGATGTGGTGACGGTGAAGTTCAGCCCCAACGGCCGCTACATTGCCTCGGGCGGCGTAGATAAGGCCCTGATTCTGTGGGATGCCATTACGGGCGAAATCCTGCGCAAAAACACCGACCACACCGACTACGTGCGCGACGTGGCCTTTAGCCCCGACAGTAAGCTGGTGGCCAGCGCCGGCTGGGACGGCCAGGCCATCGTGTGGGAAACCTTCAGCGGCATCAAAGTAGCCACCCTCACCGGCCAGAAAGCCGCCGCCGTGGCTTCCACGGCCGCCTACGAGAAAAACCGCACCAACAAGGGCCGCTCCAACAATATGACGTCGGTAGCCTTCAGCCCCAACGGCGCGGAGCTGCTCACGGCCAGCGGCGACCGGACGGTGCGCGGCTGGGACACCCAGACCTGGCAGCAGAAATACGTGCTCAACGGCCACACCGACGAGGTGTGGGATGCCCGCTTCTCGCCCAACGGACGCTTTGTGGTGAGCGGGGCCTGGGACAACACGGCCCGCATCTGGGACGTGAGCACCCGCCAGGCCGTGGCCGTGGTGCCGGCCCACCTCTCCGACGTGTGGGGCACCACCTTCAGCCCCGACGGCCAGCTGATTGCCACCTGCGGCGGCGACCGGAAAGTGAAAGTCTGGGACATGGCCACCGGCTTGCTGGTGCGCGACGTGTCGGGCGAGGCTCACACGGCCGAGGTGGAAACCCTCGTGTTCAGCCCCGACGGCCGCCAGCTGGCCAGCGTGAGCCGCGACGGGTCCCTGAAAATCTGGCGGGTGCCGTCCACCTTTGACCGGGTATCGGCCTACGCCGATACGCAGCTGGAGAAGTGGGAGAAGAAGGGCGAGTTTGAGAAAACAGACGAGTACCAGAAGCGCATGGCCCAGAAGCTCAAGCGCTGGGAGGAGTTCAAGCAGGAAGCCCGCACCAAGATGCTGGCCGCCTTCCCCCAAAGTGCCGACTGGCAGAACTTCAGCCTGGCCAGCTACAACCCCGATACGGAAATGTATCAGGTCAGCTCCAAGCTGTTTGCGGGGCCGTTTTTCATCAAGGTGGCCCCGCGCGATGCCGAGCAGCTGCGCAACAACTTCGGCAAGGTGATTTACGGCACGCCGGCTTTGGAGCTGAAAAACGACGCTCTGCTGCTCAAGAGCGTGGAGCTGACTGTGCCCACCGGCTCGGAAACCAAGGTATTCACCGTGATGCGCTAACTGTATGATTCGGCTTTTCTCTGTTCTGCTGCTGAGCTGGCTGCTGGGGCCCGGGGCCCTGCCCACGCCCCGCCGCGAGTTTGTGATGCCCGAGGGCTCCGGCTCGCTCACCGGCTTCAGCCGCAACGGCCGGCTGGTGGGCGTGAGCGGCGGCACCGCCCAAGTGGCAGTTTTCCAGACCGGTACCGGCCTGCTGCTGCGCACCTACCGGGGCCACCAGCAGCCGGTGGTGGCCTTCGCCTTCTCGCCCCGCCTCGATACGGTGGTGAGCGTGGATGCCAGCGGGCAGGCCCACGCCTGGAACCCCGAAACCCTTACCACCCTGGCCCGCTGGCAGGCCCCGGCCGGCGTCACGCGGGTGCTGTTCTCGCCCGATGGACAGCAGGCGCTGCTGGCCTCACGGAGCCGGCGCTGGCTCTGGAACCTGCGCTACCCCGCCACCGAGCCCGTGGAACTGGAATTCAGCGGCCTCGTGGTGGGCGACATCACGGCCCTGAGCTTCAGCACCGACGGCACGCGCTTGGCCACCGGCTTCGATACGGGCACGGTGCTGGTGCAGGACCTCAAAACCCGCACCCACCAGCAGGTGGCACTGTTTCGCACTCCCGTGCAGGGCCTCAGCTTCGGGCGCGACAGTCTGCTGGCGGTGGCCGGCACGCCCGAGTTCCGCAGCTGGCACCCCGGCACCAGCGCCGCGCCCCACACCCAGCCGCTGGAGCAACCCGCCGTGGCCATTGCCTTCGACGAAGACGCCCAGCTGGTGCTGCTGGGCAGCCCTACCGGCCTTACCTCAGTATGGAGCCCGCCCGAAAAGCAGCTGATTTTCACCTGCCAGGGCAAGGGCCGCACCAGCTTCGTGCAGTTTCAGCCCGAGGGCAGCCTGATCCTGGCCGCTTTCACCGAGGACCGCGCCAAAACCTGGAAGCTGCAGTAAAAAGCAGCGGGGTTTTCAGGCTGAAAACCTCGCCGTAAGCCTCCACCCAGCCTACCATTCCGGATTTTCACCCTTCCATTTTGATAGGGTGCAACGAAATAGCCAACGCATACGCGTTGGCTATTTTTTATTTTATCTGCTGATTAACAACAACTTATATATAATTTAATCCAGGTAGACAGCTGGCGGCATCCGGTTTGGCAATAGGCATTCATCCTCCTAAACGCCGCCAACCATGCCGCTCTTCGATTCCATCACCAAAGCCGCCAAAGACTTCTTCATTGAGGAAGCTTCCCCGGGCGGCCCCTCGGTAGCCGCAGTGGCTGTCCGGGCCCTGCCGGGCCAGCCGGCCCTGTTTCCGCTGGGCAGCGGGGCCGCCACCGCCCCGGCCGCGCCACTGGCGGCCCCGCTCCTCACCCAGCCCGAGCAGCGCCACCTCGACCACATCCGGCAGCTGCTCTCCGGCGACGGCAAGGACTTCATGGCCTTCACCAAAATGGTGACCAGCCTGCAGGCCAGCGGCCTCTCGGGCCCCATCCTGTACCAGACGGCCTTCAACGCCTTTGCCGCCGTGACCAGCCTGGATTTGCCGGCGCTGCTGAAATCGGCTGAGCAGTTTGAGCTGAAGCTGACCTCGGACCGCAACAGTATTCTGGAGCGGCACCGCGAGAAGGTGGGCGAAATCCGGATTCCGAACGTACCGCCCAGCCCCCTGGTGCAGCTGCAGCTGCAGGAGCAGCAGCTGCAAACCGGCCTCGCCGACCTGGCCCGGCAGCTGGAAGAAGCCCAGCAGCGCCTGCAGGCCGTGCGCCAGGAGTTGCAGCAGCAGCAGCAGAAAGCCACGGCCGCCCTGGCCTCCTACGAGCTGGCCCACGCCACCGCCTCGGCCGAGCTAAAATCCCACCAGCAGGCCTTGCAGGCCTTTTTGCTGAAGTGAAGCGGCCCGGCCCGGGTGAAAATCCTGGTCCTTCCCTCCGACTTCTAACCGTCCCCTTACTCGCCATTTCACCATCTCACCATTTCACTGATGAACTCTCTTTCCACTCCCGATTTTAAAACCGGCGAGCTGCCCAAGTGGCAGCAGCCCGAAAAAGTGGCCGGCTGGGTATTTCTGGCCGGGCTGGCAGGGGCCGGCGTGTACGGCTGGGGCACCATCGTGCCGTTTCTGGTAGAAATGGTATTCGACACCGTGAAGCTGGGCATCGGGCTAGGCGTGTTGCTGGCCGCCTGGCTGGTGTTGACTAGCCCCCGCGTGAAGGCGGGGCTGTGGTACGCCGGGCAGCGCATCTTCCGCACCGCCGCCGGCATCTTCGTCAACACCGACCCCATCGGTATCATGGAGGACTACATCCGCAGCACCTCGCAGGAGGCCCGCAAGATGGAGGAGGAAGTGGGCCACGTGGAGGGCGCCCACGAGCTGGTGAAGCGCAAGCTGGAAGCCAACACCCTGCAGATGCGCGAGTACCTGGCCCTGGCCGACGCCGCCACCCGCCAGCGCGAGCCCGACGCCGCCGAACAGTACGCCAGCCGCGCCGCCCAGCTGCAGGACTACAACCAGCGCCTGCAGCCCATGGCCACCACCACCCAGAACGTGAGCCTGGTGATGCGGCAGATCCTGAAAGCCGCTTTGCGCCAGATTGACGGCAGCAAGTTCAAGGTGAACCTGCTCAAGGACGAGTACCAGCTGGTGAAGCGCACCAGCTCAGGCATGCGCGCCGCCATGAACATCCTGCGCGGCGACCCGGACAAGAAGTACTTCTTCGACCTGGCCACCGACCGGGTGGCCCAGGACATGGCCCAGCAGCTCGGCCAGATCAAGCAGGCCATGCGCTACTCGCAGGAGTTCGTGAAGGAAATGGACATCCAGAACGGCGTGATGAGCGAAAAAGGCCAGCGTCTGCTCGAAAAGTATCAGAAAGGCGACTTCAACGCCCTGCTCGACGAGAAGCCCGCCCCCAACACTACTCAGCAGCGCACCGCCACCAACGACGCCTACCGCAGTCTGCTGGACTAACCGGCCTCCACGCCCTAGGCGTCCCAGGGCTGAAGCCCTGGGCTATGCAGCGCCTCAAATGACCGCTCACGCCCCACACACGCCCTAAATAGCCCAGGGCTTCAGCCCTGGGAACTGGGGACCGGGAGCCGCGTGCCGGAACAACAACGAAAAACAACCAACCCAAAACCAACAACGACAATGACAACCCGTGGTAAATTGGTACTAGGCGTCCTACTTGCAGCGCTGCTGTACTTCGGCATCAACAAGCTCGTGCAGAGCGGGGTGCTGTTCAAGAAAGCCGCCACCGAATCGGTGCTGCTGAGCTCCATTGAGCTGCCAAGCAGCGCCGGAGGCTCGCGAACCAACGTGGCCGTACCGCTGGCCCCGCTGCCTTCTGAAACGCCGGCCGGTAAGGGCACTCCGCTCGTGTGGGAAGTGATGGCCTGGAACTCGCAGATGGCTGGCATGCTGGCCAACGGCGGCCCCCGCACCACTCAGGGCTCCAGCATGGCCGCCGGCGGCCTGGATATGCAGATTGTGCGCCAGGACGACGTGGCCAAAATGCAGGCCGACCTGGTGAAAAACGCCCTCGACCTGCAAAGCAACCCCGAAACCCCGGGCCTGCTGGTGAGCATCATGGGCGACGGGTTGCCGGCCTTCTCGGCGGTACAGCCCCAGCTGGAAAAAGCCGGCACCGGCCTGCAAATCATTCCCTACTCGGTGGGCAAGAGCTTCGGCGAAGACAAGCTGATGGGCCCCAAGGAGTGGCTGGAAAATCCCAAAGCCGCCTTGGGCAAAACCGTGGCCTGCTACCTGCGCGACGGGGACCAGAACATTGCCCTGAAATGGTGCGCCGACAACGGCCTGAAAGTCAACCCCGACGAAACCACCTACGACCCCGAGGCCGTGAACTTCATGGCCGCCTCCGACTTCCTGGTGGCCGCCGAAAAATACATCATCGGCAAGCCCGAGCAGCGCGTGAAGGTGGTAAAAGGCAAAAACACCGGCGTGAAAGTAGACGTGGTAGCCGACGCCGTAGCCACTTGGACGCCCGGCGACGTGAACATTGCCAAGCAGAAAGGCGGCCTGGTGAACATCGTGAGCACCAAGGACTACAGCAACCAGATGCCCAACATCATGGTGACCACCAAGCGCTGGTACGACGCCCACCCCAAGGAAGTGGAAGCCCTGATGACGGCCCTGGCCGTGTCTGGCGACCAGGTAAAATCTCACCCCGAGGCCCTGAGCCGCGCCGCCGATATTTCGGCCTCCGTGTACGGCGATAAGGACAAGCCCGGCAGCTACTGGCTGCGCTACTACAAGGGCGTGAGCGAGGCCGACCGCAACGGCGAGGTGGTGGAGCTGGGCGGCTCCAAGGCCTTCAACTTCGCCGATAACCTGGCCCTGTTTGGCCTCAACGAAGGCGGCACCAACATCTACGCCGCCGTGTACAAAACCTTCGGCGACGTGCAGCACCAGCTCTACCCCCGGGAGCTGCCCAGCTACGTGCCCCTCGACCAGATGCTGGACCTCGCCCCGCTGCGCAAGCTGCAGGACAAGTACCGCGGCAAAAACCTGGCCCCGGCCGAGCAGCAGCAGTTTGCCGCCGATGACGAAATCCGCCAGAGCGTGAGCCGCCGGGCCTGGAACATCGAGTTCAACACCGGCCAGCGCACCTTCACGCCCGCCGCCGAGCAGCAGCTCGACCAGCTCTTCAACGACCTGGTAGTAGCCGGCCGCCTCAAAGTAGCCGTGCACGGCCACACCGACAACGTGGGCGACACCCAGCGCAACCAGCAGCTCAGCCAGGACCGCGCCGAGGCCGTGCGCCAGTGGCTGGAGCAGCGCAGCGCCAGCGCCTTCCCCGCCGGCCGCGTGCAAACCTACGCCCACGGCGCCCAGGAGCCGGTAGCCCCCAACACCACCCCCGAAGGCAAAGCCCGCAACCGCCGCGTGGAAATCGTGCTGGGCAACTAAGTGGGTTGTCAGTTGCTCGTTGTCCGTTATCAGTCTGTTCGTTGCCTCCCATTGGTGACGAACAGCTGACAACGGACAATAAACCCCAACCAGCCACTAACAACTGACAACGAACAACTGACAACTACTACCCCCCATGAAATCCCTCTTCCTCCCCAACGCCCGGCCGCCGCGCACCACGTTTGCCCTGATGGCGGCCGGGCAGGCGGGACTGCTGCTGCTGCTGTGGCTGTTTTATCCGCTGCAGCTGTTCCCCTCCCTCGGTGACGTGCTGCGCGCCCTCGCGGACCTCACCACCACCCAGGGCCTGGTGCCGGAGCTGTGGGCCAGCATGACCACCGCGTTGCAGGCTTTGGGCATGGCCACGGTGCTGGCGCTGCTGATTTCCTATCTCACGGCCCTGCCCTTTTTCCGGCCGTTGGCCTACGCGGCTTCCAAGATGCGCTACCTTACCCTCACCGGCCTCACCTTCTTCGTGGCCCTGCTGGTGAGCTCGGGCCACGAGGTGAAGCTCTCGGTGCTCACCTTCGCCACCACCGTGTACCTGGTCACGGGCATGACGGCCGTGATGCTCAGCACCACTCAGCAGGAGCTGGACCACGCCCGCACCCTGGGCCTGGGCGAGTGGCGCAGCTTCTGGGAAGTGGTGGTGCTAGGCAAGCTGGCCGATATGATGGAAGTGGTGCGCCAGAACTTCGCCATCATCTGGACGATGATTACGTTGGTGGAAACCCTCTACCAATCCGAAGGCGGCATCGGCCTGCTACTCTACAAGCAAAACCGCTACCTCCACCTCGACGGCGTAGTGGCCATCCAGCTCGTCATCCTGGCCGCCGGCGCCGCCCAGGACTACCTGTTCGAGTTGCTCCGCCGCGTGTTCTTCCCCTACGCCGGACTGGCGGCGGCACGGTAGTTCGCCTCACCCCCCAGCCCCCTCTCCTTCAGAGAGGGAGAGCCGGACGATGCCTTGAGCCTGTTTTGGCGGCTTCCTCCGATTCTTCAAAAAACGCGCATCCGCCGAGCCGCCGTGGCTCCCCCTCTCTGAAGGAGAGGGGGCCGGGGGGTGAGGCAAACTACTCCCCCCATGACTCCCTACTCCTACAAATCCCCCGTCCTCACCCTCGACAATGTGTCGCTGACGCTGAATGGGGAAACCATTCTGCGCGATATTTCGGCGCAGGTGCTGGATGTGTGCCGGCCGGGCATGAGCCAGGGCCAGGTGGTGGGCTTCTACGGCCGCTCGGGCATGGGTAAGTCTGTCCTGTGCCGGCTGATGGCGGGGCTGCTGGCCCCCAGCAGCGGCACCGTGCTGGTGGGCGAGGCCCAGCAGCTGGCCACGCCCGGCGCGGTGGGCTTCGTGCAACAGCACTACCCGCTGTTCAACCACCGCACCCTTCTCGATAACCTACTGGTGGCCGCCGCCCGCCGCTACCCCGACCCCGCCGAGGCCCGCCGCCAGGCCGAAGCCTACCTGGAGCGGTTCCAGCTCACGGCCCACCGCACCAAATACCCGGCCCACCTCTCGGGCGGCCAGCGCCAGCGCGCCGCCATTGCCCAGCAGCTGCTCTGCTCCGACCACCTCATCCTCCTCGACGAGCCCTTCTCCGGCCTCGACGTGGCCATGCTCGACGAGGTGCGCAAAATCATCCTCGAAGTCACCACCCTCGACGAGCTCAACACCGTGGTCATCGTCTCCCACGACTTGGCCACCACCACCGCCCTCTCCGACCGGCTCTGGCTGCTAGGCCAGGAGCGCGACGCCGCGGGCCAGCTGCTACCCGGCGCCACCATCAGCCCCCAGCACCAGTACAACCTCGCCGAAATGGGCCTCGCCTGGCACGAAAACGTGGAAGCCGAACCGGAGTTCGTCCGGTTTGTGGAGCATCTGAAGGAGGAGATTCGGCAGAGTGCGTAGCAGAACGATTGTAGAGACACGACACTTCGCGTCTCCCCGCTGAACAACCAAAACCACCGATGCAACCGCAGAACGATGTAGAGACGCGACACTTCGCGTCTCCTCATTGAACGACTGGAATACAACAGTTACCTTGAATGGCCGCTAACTGTATTCGTTCCAACGCTGAGACGCGAAGTGTCGCGTCTCTACATCGTTCAGGAGGATGGATGAACCGCTATTACACGACCAATACCGCATTCCATCCAACCGTTTGCCGGGTTATAACTACGGGCAAAGCGGAGCTTATTTTGTCACGATTTGCACGCATCAGCGCCAACCCTATTTTGGCACTATAGAAGTTCCAAGAAACGATTGGGACGCCGCATTTTTACGGCCCACGCCTTTGGGGGTAAAGGCGTCGGAATACTGGGACGCCATTCCACAGTTTGCGCCATTTGTGCGGCTGGATGCGTTTGTATTGATGCCGGACCACCTGCACGGGGTATTGCTGTTCGACAAGGACGAACCTGATGGCGCGGACGAGGAGACGCGAAGTGTCGCGTCTCTACTGGCCTACGAAAACCGGTTTGGGCCACAGTCGCGCAACCTAGCTTCTGTGTTGCGCGGGTTTAAATCGGCGGTTACCACGTACGCGCGCCATCACCAGCTGACTTTTCAATGGCAGGCCCGGTTTCATGACCGGGTGGTACGCAGCGAAGCCGAACTGGAGAAAATCCGCTCGTATATCGTCACCAATCCAACCCGTTGGGCAAAGGAATACGACAACGGCGAAGGCCTATATCGTTGAACAGTTGTAGAGACGCGACACTTTGCGTCTCGTCGTGCGCGCCGCTCGGGCAATGTGGCAGGCACGAAATCAGATAAAACAACATCAGCAACGACGAGACGCGAAGTGTCGCGTCTCTACATTTGCGCAATTCTCAGATCTTACCCCTCCCCCAATGCCCACCGGTACCCTGCTCCTGATTGATGATGAACCGCGCCTGCGGCAGCTGTTGGCGCGGGTGTTGGAGCTGGAAGGCTACACCGTACTGCAGGCCCCCGATGCCAGCCGCGGCCTGGAGCTGCTCCAGCAGCACGCCCGCGAGGTGCTGGTGGTCATTTCCGACGTGAAGCTGCCCGACGGCCACGGCGTGGACCTGATGCCGCGCTACCGCGCCAAGGCCCCCGACTGCGAAATTGTGCTGCTCACCGCCTTCGGCACCATCCCCGACGGCGTGCGGGCCATGAAGCAGGGCGCCTTCGACTACCTCACCAAGGGCGACTACGAGCAGCAGCTGGTGGTGGTGGTGGAGCGCGCCGCCGAAAAAGCCCGTCTGCGCCACCGCGTGGCCGAGTTGGAGCGGCGCATGAGCCAGCGGTTCAGCTTCGAGAGCATGATTGGTACGGCCCCGGCCCTGCGCCGCGCCCAGGACCTGGCCCGCCAGGTAGCCCCCACCGACAGCACCGTGCTGCTGGAAGGCCCCACCGGCGCGGGTAAGGAGCTGTTTGCCCAGGCCCTGCACGAGGCCAGTGAGCGGAAAGCCAAGTCGTTTGTGGCCGTGAACTGCTCGGCCTTCCCCAAGGATTTGCTGGAATCGGAGCTGTTTGGCTACAAGAAGGGTGCGTTTACGGGCGCGCTGGCCGATAAGAAGGGACTGCTGGAGGAAGCCAGCGGCGGCACGCTGTTTCTGGACGAAATCGGGGAGCTGGAGCTGAACGTGCAGGCCAAGTTCCTGCGGGTGCTGGAGACGCGGCAGTTCACCAAGCTCGGCGACACCAAGCCCACCAGCGTAAACGTGCGCATTGTGGCCGCCACCAACCGCAACCTCAAGCAGGAAGCCGCCGAGGGCCGCTTCCGCCCCGACCTCTACTACCGCCTCTCCGTCTTCACCCTCCACGTGCCCAGCCTGCGCGACCGGGCCGCCGACGTGCCGGCCCTGGCTGCCCACTTTCTGCAGCACTTCGCGGCCCAGCTGCGCAAGCGCCTGCCGGGCCTGGAGCCCGAGTGCGTGGAGCTGCTGCAGCGCTACGAGTGGCCCGGCAACGTGCGCGAGCTGAAAAACGTGCTGGAGCGCGCCGCCATCCTGGCCCCCGCCGACCAGCCCCTCTCCGCCGGCTACCTCCCCGACGAGTTCCACACCCTGCCCGCCCCCCTCAGCCCCGACGCCGACCCCGCCGACCAGAGCCTGCGCGCCGTGGAAGCCCGCCACATCCGCCAGGTGCTGCACCAGTGCCAAGGCAACAAAACCGAAGCCGCCCGCCGCCTCGGCATCGGCCTGACGACGCTGTATAGGAAAGTGCAGGAGTACGAGTTGTAGGACGTGGCAAGAGCATAGGAGTTGTCTGTCATCCTGAGCCTGCGAAGGACCTTGTCACGCCTGAACAACTCCTTCCGAACGACTCTGCGCCCTCCGCGCACCCTTCTGCGTCCTCTGCGGGCTAAAAAACTGCTGAACGACCATCGTGCAACTGGCATAAGGTCCTTCGCAAGCTCAGGATGACAGACAACTCCTAAACTCAAACCCGCCCACCCTCATACCCCAAATAATGTCCCTCAAACTCAAAATCCGCCTGAGCATTGCGCTGATGCTGGTCCTGCTGCTGGGGCTGGGCGGGTACACGTTCTTCAGTTTGCAGCGGCTGGAAGGCGGGGCCCGGGGGATTCAGCGGGCCAACTTCCGCTCGGTGGAGTACGGCGAGCAGATGCTGCGGGCCCTGGAGGCGCTGCAGGACCGGCCCACGGCCCAGCCGCCGCTGCAGCAGCTGCGCCGCGCCCTCACCCGCGAGGCCGCCAACATCACCGAGCCCGGCGAGCTGGAGCTGGTGGACACGCTCACCCAGCAGCTGGCCGACTACCAGCGCCTGGTGGATGACCGCGCCCCGGACGCCGCCCAGGTAGCCCAGCTGCACCAGCTGCGGGCCGCCACCCACCGCATGATGCAACTCAACGCCCGCTCCTTCAACCGCCAGACCGACCAGGCCGCCGCCACCGCCCGCGGGGCCCGGCGCACGGTGCTGGTGTTGCTGCTGCTAAGCACGGTGGTGGGCCTGAGTTTGGTGGTGCGCCTGCCCCGGGCCGTGCTGCGCCCGTTGCGCCGCCTGCGCGCCGACGTGGAGGACGTGGCCAGCCCCGGCCCGGCCACCCAGGTGTCCATTGCCAAAAACGACGAAGTGGGCGCCGTGGCCCTGGCCCTGAACCGCGCCTTCGGCTACATGCAGGACCAGCGCAGCGTCACGCGGGCGGCTTTGGCCACCGAGCGCAGCCGCCTGGAAAGCCTCATCGAGCACCTCGATGAGGGCCTGCTCCTGCTCGACCCCGACCGCACCGTGCTGCTGGCCAACCCCGTGGCCCGGGAGCTGCTGGGCCGCGAGGCTGCCGCGCTGGTGGGCCGTCGGGCCGAGGACCTGAGCCAGGAAACCGAGCTGCTCAATGCCCTGTTCCGCCCCCTGCTGGCCCAGGAAGGCGCCCAGGCCGGCACCACGCCCGCCCCCGTCACGCTCACCTTCACCCGCCCCGACGGCGAAACGGCCTACTACCAGCTCACCCTCAACCACATCGTGAGCCGCAACCGCGAAACCGGCCGCACCGAGTTTGTGGGCCACATCCTGAGTCTGCGCAACGTGTCCGACTTCAAGAAGCTCGATGAGGTGAAGTCGAACTACCTGGCCACCATTTCGCACGAGCTGAAAACCCCTCTGGCCAGCATCAAGCTCAGCCTAATGCTGTTGCAGGATGAGCGCACCGAGCCCGAGGAGCGCCAGCGCATTGCCGACGGCATCGGCGACGAAACCCAGCGCCTGCTGGGCATGGTGGGCCAGCTGCTGGCCGTGTCCAGGCTGGATGCTGGGGCCGAAATCCAGTTCGACGTGCAGCCCATCACCCTGGCCCAGGTGGTGAATTACGCCATCGACACGGTGCGCCCGCAGGTGGAGGACAAGGAGCTGCGCCTGCGCCTGGAGCTGCCCGCGAGCCTGCCCGCCGCCCGCGCCGACGTGGAAAAGACCACCTGGGTGCTCATCAACCTGCTGGCCAACGCCATCCGCTACTCCCCCCGCGGCGCCGACCTGTGCGTGCGCGCCGACCAGCACGCCGCGCACGAGCTGACCATCAGCGTACAGGACTGCGGGCCGGGCATCGCGCCCGAACACCACGAGCGGATTTTCCAGCGTTTTTCGGAAGTGCCCAATACCACCGGCCACAAGGGCGGCTCGGGCCTGGGCCTGAGCATCTCCCGCGAGTTCATCGAGGCCCAGGGAGGCCGCCTGTGGGTGGTGAGCGAGCCGGCGCAGGGCAGCCACTTCCGCTTCACGCTGCCGGTGGCAGGATAGACCGGCTGTGTGCAAAAGCCCTGGAACGTCATGCTGAGCTCGCCGACGCATCTCTACTGCTTCTTTGGATTGATGTTGCAACGAAGCGGTAGAGATGCTTCGACAAGCTCAGCATGACGTTCCGAAATGTGCCTATCTGCCGCTCCTATTTGCTTTTTGCCGCCTTGCGAGGCAAAGGCTGCACGCGCACGGCGGGCAACGCCACTTTGGCCACGGCCCGACGGGCAGCTACAGGCGCTAGCAGCAGCTGCACCTGCGGACGGTTGGTGCGCACCCGCAGCCACTGCGCCAGCCGCGCCCGCTCCGCAGGTGGCACTGAGTCGCGGGTTTCCGCACTGACCACCAGCACGGTATCGGCGGGGAGCGAGTCGCGGGGAATGGCGGGGCGGGGCAGTGCCGTGAGGGTCAGGCGACGGATGGCGGGGTGCTCTACCTGCACCTCGCGCAGCAGGGCCTCGGGGGCGGGCAAAGCGGTGCGGGCGGCCACCACCAGCTGTTGCAGGCGGTTCAGCTCCACCTCGTAGCGGCTCTGGGCCTGGCTCTGGCGGGCGCGCACGTCTTCCAGCAAACTCTGGCGCAGGCTCTGGGCATCAAATGAGTCGTAGGCCTGCAGGCCCTGGCGCACCACCAACGCGGTGCCGCCGAGGCGGTAGCGGGCCAGTTCCCGGCGGGCCGCGCCCAACCGCACCGTGTCCACGGGACGGCCCACCAGCAGCACATTGATAGTGCGCTGCCGGGGGTCAATCTGCCGCGTTACCACGTAGGTACCCGCGAAATTCAGCTCCTTGGCCACAAAATCCTCAGCGGCGTGGGCGTACACCGAGCGTTGCACGATGCGGTAGCCCAGCCACACGCTGGGGCCGGCCACCACCACGGCCGCCGCCAGCATCAGGCGGCGCACCCGCCGGGCCTGGGCCTCATCCTGAAACCGGTGGGCCGGCAGCCCCAGAAACCGAATCACCAGGAAAGCCGCCAGCGTGATGAACACGCAGTTGATGGAAAACAGGTAGAACGCGCCCAGCGCGTAGTTCCAGTGGCCCGAGGCCAGGCCGTAGCCGGCCGTGCAAAGCGGCGGCATGAGGGCCGTGGCAATGGCCACGCCGGGAATGACGTTGCTTTTCTCGCGGCGCGTGAGGCCCACGGCCCCGGCCAGCCCCCCGAACAGGGCAATGAGCACGTCCCAGATGGTGGGCTCAGTGCGGGCCAGCAGCTCCGACTGCGCCCCGCTCAGCGGCGTCAGCAGGAAGTACACCGTGGAGGTAAGCAGGCTGATAACCACCGCCAGCCCCAGGTTTTTCACGGCCCGCCGCAGTAGATCGGGGTTGTTGGTGGCGGCGCTGTAGCCGATGCTTACCAGCGGCCCCATCAGCGGCGAAATCAGCATGGCCCCGATGATAACGGCCGTGGAATTGACGTTGAGCCCCACCGAGGCAATGAGGATGGCGAAAATCAGCACCCACAGATTGGTCCCCCGAAACGAAACGCCCGACTCCACGCTCTCCTCTATCACGGCCGGGTCGGCGGTATCGTCACGCAAATCAAACCGTTGGCGCAGAAAGCGCAGCAGCAGCGTCGGGTACTTCATCAGAGGCATAGGCGGGCGGAATTTGGGGCGGAAGTATCGAAGTGCTTACGGTGGAGTTGCGCGGGTGTTGGCCCAATGCGCCGTTGCTCCGTAGCCCAGGGTTTAAACCCTGGGCTACGGAGCAGTTGCTGCTGAACAGTTCGACTGTCAGCTAGCACGATGTAGAGACGCGTATTCGCGTCTCGTCGTTGAATGACCCGGCACCGCACCGCCCCAACCACGTCAGTACGATTGTAGAGACGCAATATTTTGCGTCTCGTCGTTGAACGACCCGGCACCGCGCCCCCCAATTAACACGATGTAGAGACGCGACCCTTCGCGTCTCTACATTGAACGACCCGGAACCGCACCGTTCATCAAACAACGTCAGCAACGACGAGACGCGAATACGCGTCTCTACACTCCCCTATCGGCCCCAAACGAAGAAGGCGGCGTTTTCCCGGCAATTCCGCGTAATTTCGCCCGTTCCGATTCATCGAATTACCGACTGTCCATGCCCGGCTACCATCCCCAGGATATTGAGAAAAAGTGGCAAGCCCACTGGAAAGATCAGCAGACGTTCAAGGCCGATAACGCCTCCGACAAGCCCAAATACTACGTGCTCGACATGTTTCCGTACCCCAGCGGGGCGGGGCTGCACGTCGGCCATCCGCTGGGCTACATTGCCTCCGATATCGTGTCGCGCTACAAGCGCCTGCGTGGCTTCAACGTGCTGCATCCCATGGGTTTCGACTCGTTTGGTTTGCCCGCCGAGCAGTACGCCATCCAGACCGGCCAGCACCCGGCCCTGACCACCGAGCAGAACATCGACACCTACATCCGGCAGCTCAACTCGCTGGGCTTCAGCTACGATTGGAGCCGCGAGGTGCGCACCTCCGACCCGGCGTATTACAAGTGGACGCAGTGGATTTTCCTCAAGCTGTTCAATAGCTGGTACAACCTCGACACCAACAAGGCCGAGCCGCTGAAAACCCTGCTGGAGAAGTTCGAGCAGAACGGCAGCGAAGGTATCCGGGCGGCCGGCGACGACGAGGAGCGCCACAGCTTCACGGCGGGCCAGTGGAAGCTATTCTCGGAAAAGCAGCGCCTGGAAGTCGTACACCCCTACCGCCTGGCCTATCAGCAGGACACCTACGTGAACTGGTGCCCCGGCCTGGGCACGGTGTTGTCGAATGATGAAGTAAAAGACGGCCTCTCGGAGCGCGGCGGCTTCCCCGTGGAGCGCCGCCTGATGCCCCAGTGGAACCTGCGCATCACCGCCTACGCCGACCGCCTCCTGCAGGGCCTCGACACCCTCGACTGGCCCGACGCCGTGAAGGAAATGCAGCGCAACTGGATCGGCAAAAGCATCGGGGCTGAAGTCACGTTCCAGGTGCAGGACCACGAGCAGGCGCAGATTAAAGTCTATACGACGCGGGTTGACACCATTTACGGTGCCACGTTCCTGGTGCTGGCGCCCGAGCATGAGCTGGTGAAGGAGCTGACCACGCCGGGGCAGCAGGCCGAAATCCAGGACTACATCGACGCCACCAAGCGCCGCTCGGAGCGCGACCGGATGGCCGATACCAAAACGGTTACCGGCGCTTTCACCGGTGCCTACGCCCTCAATCCGCTCAGCAACGAGCCCATCCAGATCTGGATTGCCGATTACGTGCTGGCCGGCTACGGCACCGGCGCCGTGATGGCCGTGCCCTCGGGCGACCAGCGCGACTACGTATTCGCCAAGAACTTCGACCTGCCCATCGTACAGGTAGTCGATGCCCAGCAGATCGACGAGCAGGCCGACCCCACCAAGGACGGCCTCTACTTGCACGGCCTCATCAAGGGCCAGAACTACAAGCAGGCCACCCAAACCCTGATCGGGGAGCTGGAGCAGCGCGGCATCGGCAAGGGCAAAACCAACTTCCGCATCCGCGACGCCATCTTCGGCCGCCAGCGCTACTGGGGCGAGCCCATCCCGATTTACTACAAGGAAGGCACCGCCTATGGCGTGGCCGAAGCCGACCTGCCCCTGGTGCTCCCGGAAATCGACGAGTACAAGCCCACCGAAACCGGTGAACCGCCCCTGGGCCGCGCCAAGGACTGGAAATACAAGGGCCTCTACGAGTACGAGCTGAGCACCATGCCCGGCTGGGCCGGCTCCAGCTGGTACTACCTCCGCTACATGGACCCGCAGAACACCGGCCGTTTTGTGGGCGAAGAAGCCGAGCAGTATTGGCAGCAGGTGGATTTATATATGGGTGGCGCAGAGCATGCTACGGGCCACTTGCTCTACTCCCGCTTCTGGCACCTGTTCCTGAAAGACCTCGGCGTGGTATCCGCCCCCGAGCCCTTCCAGAAGCTCATCAACCAGGGCATGATTCTGGGGGTTTCAGAGAAGATCCGACGCAGTGGTTACAAAACTACAGCTGGTGACGAAGGCGAAGGAGCATCAAACTCTGCTTTTATTATCACTAAAAAAGGCAGCAGACAACTTTTGAATAATGACGTTTTCAGTGTGTACCTAAGCGCAGATGTATACAGTGAAAAATATGCAGATAGCAAACTGCCACAGTATATTGAAACCCATGTTCCGATAGATTTAACAAGAAACTCGGAAATGGATGTAGAAAACATATTATCGTATCTCAAGAATAAAAGAGAAGAATCTTCTGCTGTTTTTGTGTGTGAAAATGGGTTTCATGTGTTCCATTACGATAAGAGCAGTGAAACTTATATCTACAAAGGATTCGATGAGATTCTTGATATAGAGCATGTTGAGCACTCTAGAAGTGGGCTTGGAGAAATAAAAAATCCAGCCAGCCATCCGGCTCCATTTAAAACTCGGCCTGAGGTCGAAAAAATGTCGAAGTCAAAATACAACGTCGTTAATCCTGACGTTCTAATCGACAAATATGGGGCCGATGCGCTGCGCTTGTACGAGATGTTCCTCGGGCCGCTGGAGCAGTTCAAGCCTTGGAACACCAACGGCATGAGCGGCGTGGCCGGCTTCCTCAAGAAGCTCTGGCGCCTCTACCACCCCCAGGACGGCACCTTCGCCGTAACCGATGAGGCCGCGACGCCCCAGGAGCTGAAGGCCCTGCACAAGGCCATCCGCAAGGTGGAAGAGGACATCGAGAAGTTCTCGTTCAACACCACCGTCAGCGCCCTGATGATTACGGTGAACGAGCTGACGGCCCTCGACTGCCACAAACGCGCCATCCTGGAGCCGCTGGTGCTGCTGCTCTCCCCCTACGCCCCGCACCTCGCCGAGGAGCTGTGGCAGCAGCTCGGCCACCCGGCCGGCAGCATCAGCCACACCCAGTACCCCGAGTTCCGGGAGGAGTATCTGGTGGAAGACACCGTGAACTACCCCGTAGCCATCAACGGCAAGGTGCGCGAGACGCTGCAGTTCCCCGCCACCGCCACCCCCGCCGACATCGAAGCCGCCGTGCGCGCCTCCGACTTCCTGCCCCGCTTCGCCGACGGCAAGGAACCCAAGAAGTTCATCGTCGTGCCCGGCCGCATGGTGAACGTAGTGGTGTAAGTTGATTTTAGCTGTTATTGGAAAAAGGCCCGCCGGATAATCCGGTGGGCCTTTTTCGTTTGTCATCCTGAGCGGAGCGAAGGATCTTATCACGTCAGAACACTTCGTATGATAGCCATCCTTACGTGATAAGGTCCTTCGCTCCGCTCAGGATGACAGATATACTAATACGCTGCGGTGAACCGCTGGCGGCTGTGTTTGGGCTGCTCTACTTCGTCGAGCACCACCACGGCCAGATCTTCGCCCGAGAGGATGCTGCGGCCTTCGGCGTTAAACACTGGGTTTTCGGTGCCGAGGCGGTAGTGGCCGGTGCGGCCGGTGTCGATACCGGGGTGCATTTCGATGGCGGGGCTCAGGAACGTCCAATCGAGGGTGTCGTTCGTTTTCAGCTCGTTGTGGTAGTCGCGGGCGGCCTGGGCCCCGGGTTTGATGTCGGCGGGGAAATCCGGGCCGTCTACTAGCTGCTGGCCGTTGATATAGAGGCTGCCGGCTCCGCCGATGGCCACCAGCCGTGCCACGCCCGACTGCACGGTGGCGGCTTCGATGGCGCGAGAGCCTTCCAGGAAGTCGTGGTAGAGGTTGGGGTTGGTCCAGCCGGCGCTGAAGGCGTTGATAACCACGTCGTGGCCGGCCAGCTGGCGGGCGGTTTCGTCGACGTGGGTTACGTCGCCGGTTACTACGGTCAGGTGGTCGGAGGTCTGGGTGAGTTTGGCGGGGTCGCGCACGAGGGCCGTTACGTGGTGGCCGCGCTGCAGGGCTTCGGCCAGGATGCGGGAGCCAACAAAGCCAGTGGCACCGATGAGGGCAATTTTCATGGAAGTAAAGGGTAAAGTGAAGAGAAAAAGAGACGCACTGTAACCACTATAGTTACAATCAAGCGCAAAAAAAAGTCAGGGAATAAGGGCTTTGGCTGCAATGTCGGTGGTGACCTGCTGCAGGGTGGCGTGGGCCAGCACCTGCTCCAGGGCCTTCTGGGCGCGCTGCAGCGTATCATCCAGCGCCGACTGAATGTGGCGGCCCACCAGGCAGGCCGGGTTGGGCTTGTCGTGCACGCTGAACAGCTGGCCTTCCTCCACCACTTCCACGGCCCGGTACACCTCCAGCAGCGTGATGGCCGCAGGCTGGCGCGTAAGGAACGTGCCGCCCGAAGCCGGCCGCACTTCTACCAGCCCGGCCTTCTTGAGCTGCCCCAGAATCCGCCGAATCACCACCGGGTTGGTGTTCACGCTGCCCGCCATGCGCTCCGAAGTCAGCAACACAGCATCCTGCTCCGGCAGCGCCAGCAGGGAAAGTACATGTACGGCGACGGAAAAACGGCTGCTGATCTGCATAATCTGGGAGAGAAAAGCCCGGCGGCACGGCCGTGGCTTCCGGTACTTGGTGCGACAAAAGTAGCATTGTAACTAATGAAGTTACAACCTGATTTAAAAAGAAAGCGGCAGAAGCCGCTTTTACACTTGGATGGCGCGCTACTGCTCGGCGGCGGCCAGCTCCTCGCGCAGCTTTTTGGGCAGAGAAGCGCGCACCAGGTCATAGGAATGGTCGATCAGTTCGCGCAGCTGCCGCTCCGGCGCGCCCGTGCCGATGAGCACCGTGTTCCAGTGCTTCTTGTTCATGTGGTAGCCGGGCAGCACGTACTCGTGCTGTTCGCGCAGCTCTTGGGCCCGCTCCGGGTCACATTTCAGGTTGATGCTGCCGAAGGTTTCGATGTCGGTGAGGGCAAACACTTTGCCGCCGACTTTGAACACCAGCGTTTCGGGGCCGAAAGGCGTTTCTTCGGTCACGCCGGCTTTGAGCAGGCAATAGTCGCGGAAGTCTTCGATGTTCATGCGGCGAAGCTACCGGTTTCAACAGATTTACGAAGCATTCAGGCAGTACGCGGGCTGTTTGGCTGTGGGGCCCACCGGCGGCGAGAGGTGCGGGGCATAAAATCCGGCCAATTGGCTGTTGCATAGCAACCCGCTGCAAACGAAGCTGGTATAGGCAGTCACTCCAATTCTCTCCTCCTGACCCACAACCGCCATGCTGCACCGCCTCACTCCTACCAAACCCCGCTTTTCCCTACTTGCCGGCAGCCTGCTGCTGGCCCTGGGCCTCGGCAGCTGCGGCATCTCCGAGCAGGTGCAGCAGGCCAAAGCCTTCAAAGACACCCAGATCCGGCTGGCCTCCGTGGAGCAGGCCACTGTGGCCGGCATCGACGTGACCCAGATCCGGCGGCCCGGCGACTTGAGCACCATCGACAAGGCCCGGCTGGCTACCGCCTACGCCACCGGCAACCTGCCGCTGCGCATGCGCGTGAATCTGGAAATCCGCAACCCCAACGACGAAACCGCCGCCCTCAACGAGCTGGACTACATTGCCCTCATCGACGGCAAGCAGGTGGCCACCGGCCGCTCCACCGAGCGCATCGAAGTGGCACCCAACGGCACCGCGCTGGCCCCCGTCACGCTGGAAAGCAACCTGCGCGAAGCCGTGGGCGAAAAGTCCGGGGAGGCGCTGGCGGACCTGGTACTGGGCCTGGCCGACCGTGACCGGCAGCCCGTGCGCCTGACGATGCGCATCCGGCCCACGTTTATCACCGGCAGCGGCCGCCGCATCGCGCCCGCCGGCTACATCACCGTAGACAAGGATTTCACGGCCAATCAGGTGCTCGACGCCATCGACAAGCGCGACTCGCTGAAAACGCGCCCCTAGCCACGTCCGGCCCTAATTACAACGGCCCCGGCACCTGCCTTACAGCAGCTGTCGGGGCCGTTTTGTGGGGTGCGGCTTAGCGGATAAACCAGCGGTAAATCAGCACCATGAGGCCCACCAGAAACATGGCCATGCTCAGCTTATTGATGAAGTGCATGGTGCGCAGGTTGAAATTGGTGTGGCGCGCGGGGTCGTCTTTGCGGAAAAAGTACCCGAACATCGGGCCGAAATTGAACAGGTCTTTGCGCATGAGGCAGTTGGATTCGGGTTCGGAAATATAACACCCGGGGAGCGGAAAAGATTTGCGCAACGGCCGGATAGCCGGTAGTAGCGCGAACTTTGCAGCTCGCGTTTCTGCGCACAGTCAGAGTCGTTGAACGGCTGGCGTTGTTGCGTTTTGACAACAGAACGTCATGCTGAGCTTGCCGAAGCATCTCTACCGTTAGTAATTCACTCATTACAACGAAGCGGTAGAGATGCTTCGACAAGCTCAGCATGACGTTCTTTCACGCTAACCGGCTACGGCGCTACCCCCGAAACAGGTTCTCGATGCGCTGCTGGTTGTTCTGGCTGATGATTTTGCGGCGCACTTTGAGCGTGGGCGTCAGCTCGCCCGATTCCACGCTCCAGAGGGCGGGTAGCAGCTCGATTTTCTTGATCTGCTCCCACTGGGCGAAGGCGGCGTTGGTTTGCTGCACCAGCTGCTCGTAGAGCTGGCGCACCTGGGCGTGGGCGGCCAGGGCGGCATCGGAGAGGTCGGCGGGGAGCTGGTGCTGCTTGGCCCAGGCGCGCAGCTCGGTGAAGGCGGGCACCAGCAGGGCGGCGGCGTACTTCTCGCCCTCACCCAGCACCATCACCTGCTCCACCAGCGGCGACTCCGACAGCTTCGATTCCAGCGGTTGCGGGGCCACATACTTGCCGTTGGAGGTTTTGAACATCTCCTTTTTGCGGTCCGTGATTTTGAGGAAGCGGCCCTGCACCATCTCGCCAATGTCGCCGGTGTGCAGCCAGCCCTCGGCGTCGATGACTTCGGCCGTGAGGTCGGGGCGCTGGTAGTAGCCCTGCATCACGGAGGGCGAGCGGGTCAGGATTTCGCCGTCGGCGGCGATTTTCACCTCCACGCCCGGCAGCACCGGCCCTACGGCCCCGATGAGGTTGCCCTCGGGCACGGGCTGGCTGGCGGCAATAACGGGCGAGGTTTCGGTCATGCCGTAGCCCTCCATCACCCGGATGCCGGCCGCCCAGAACACCCGCGCCAGCCGCGGCTGCAGGGCCCCGCCCCCGCTCACGATGTAGCGCACCTGCCCGCCCATAGCCGCGCGCCACTTGCTGAACACCAGCTTGTTGGCCAGCGCCAATTGGGCGTTATACCACGCGCCCTGGTCTTTTTGGGTGTCGTAGCGCAGCCCCAGATCAAGGGCCCAGAAGAACAGCTTGCGCTTGAGGCCGGTGAGCTGCTGGCCGGTGGCCACAATCTTGTCGTAGATTTTTTCGAGCAGGCGGGGCACCGTAGTAAACACGTGGGGCTGCACCTCGCGCAGGTTGTCGGCAATGCGCTCCACGCTTTCGGCGTAGTAGATGCTGAAGCCCAGCTGCAGGTACAGGAAGGTGGCCGTGCGCTCGAAAATATGGCTCAGGGGCAGAAAGCTGAGGGTTTTGTGGCCCGGAGACAGGGGCAGGTAGCTCAGCAGATTCTGGCAGTTGAACAGGATGTTGCGGTGGCTGAGCATCACGCCTTTGGGCCGGCCGGTGGTACCGGAGGTGTAGATGAGCGTGAGCAGGTCGTCGGGCTGCACGGCGGCTTTCAGGGGCTCCAGCGCGGCCACGTCGGCGGCGGCCCCCAGGGCCAGCAGGTCGGCGAAGGAGCGGTGGCCGGGCGTGGGCTCGAAGGTGAGGATGTGCTCGGGACCGTGCGGCAGCCCGGCTACAGCCTCCTGCACCCGAGCCAGCAGCTTTTCGCCCTCCACCAGCACCACGCGCACGCCGGCATCCTGGAAAATGTGGCGGTAGTCCTCCACCGTGATGGTCGGGTACATGGGCACGCTCACGGCCCCCAGCTGAGCAATGCCCATATCGGCCACCACCCACTCGGGGCGGTTGGGGCAGATGATGGCCACCTTATCGGCGGCCCGCACGCCCAACGCACGCAGCCCCAGGCTGGCGTGGTTGCTCATTTCCTGCACCTTGGCGGCACTCAGCGGATGCCAGTGGTCGTCCTTTTTTTCTACCAGGCAATCGGCCTCGGGGGTGGTGTGGGCCAGGTGAGCCAGCAGGTCGAAGGTGCGGGAAAACGTCATGGGAGAAGCGCGGGGAAAGGGGCCGAAACTGCGGCAATCCGTAAAAATAGGCGGCTGCCCGGTGGCAATAGCGGCAAGCCATAATTTTATCAAGCCACGGACAGCCGCGCGGTATAGAGCCGCGACCCTCCGCGGCTCGTCGTTGAACGAGCGGAACCGCACCGGCAGTACGATGTAGAGACGCGTATTCACGTCTCGCCGTTGAACGACTGAGGCCGCGCCGTCCACTCAAATAACATCAGCAACGACGAGACGCGAATACGCGTCTCTACATCCAACGTCGGCCCGCGTGCTGCTTCGGCAGGACGTTCTGTTACTTTGCGCGCTCCACCCTCCTGCCCTATTTATGAAGCCTCTGCTCCTGCTGCCCCTGATGCTAACCGCTTCGGCGGCCTTCGCCCAAACCAAACCGGCTACCGAAACCGAGGCGGTGCAGCAAACCATCCGTCGGTTCTTCGACGGGATGCGCCGCGGCGACAGTGCCGCCGTGCGCGCCACGCTGGCGCCGGGGGCCGTATTTCACACCCTCACCGCCAAAAACGGCCAGACGCAGTTGCGCCCCGAAAACCCCTCGAATTTCGTGAAGGCAGTAGGCACGCCGCATTCGGAGGTGTGGGATGAGCGCATCACGTTCGACAAAGTGCTCATCGACGCCAACCTGGCCAGCGTCTGGACGCCCTACGAGTTCTACCGGGGCAGCACCTTCAGCCACTGCGGCTACAACTCGTTTCAGCTGGTGAAGCTGACAGAGGGCTGGAGGATTGCGCACATCATCGACACGCGCCGGAAGGATAAGTGTAGGTAGGTCAAGCTGGCACGGTGTAGAGACGCAATATTTTGCGTCTCCCCGTTGAACGGCCGGAACCGTACCGCCAGGCAAACAACATCAGCAATGAGGAGACGCGAAGTGTCGCGTCTCTACATCGTGCGCTTCATCGTTGAACGGCCGGAATTTCTCCAGGTAAACAACATCAGCAACGATGAGACGCAAGATATTGCGTCTCTACCCTTTCGCCGCGGCCACGATGTCGGGTACTTCCAGGATGGGTTTGGGGTAGCCGCGCTGGGCTACATGCAGCATGGCTTGGCCCAGCTCCACCAGCGTGGAGGCAAATTTGGGGGCCACGCCCCGCACCACGGGGTACAGCCAGCCGAAATACTTGTAGTACGACAGCACGTGCCGCTGGCCGGGGGTGGCCCGCAGGAAACCGGGCCGGAACATGAACGCCTGCCGGAAATCCAGCTGCCGCAGCTCATTTTCGGTTTCGCCCTTCACGCGGGCCCACATCTGGCGGCTGCGCAGCGTGTCGTCGGTGCCAGCGCCCGAGACGTAGCAGAACGTGAGGTCGGGGCCGTTGTGGGTGAGCAGCGTCTGGGCGAAGTGCAGGGTCAGGTCGTGGGTGAGGCGGCGGTACTCCGGCTCCTGCATCCCCACCGACGATACACCCAGGCAGAAAAAGCAGGCGTTGTAGCCCCGCAGTTGGTCGGCAATGGGCGTGAGGTTCTGGAAATCCTCGTGCAGCAGCTCCCGCAGCTTGGGGTGCTGGTGCCCACTGGGCCGGCGGCTGATGCTGAGCACCTGCTCCACTTCCGAGCTGTTGAGGCATTCGAGTAGCACTCCTTCTCCTACCATGCCGGTCGTGCCGGTCAGGATTACGCGTAGTTTCATGCTGGGGAGGACGGATGAGCGGCGCGGATGTTTTAGAGCCGATTTACTACTCTGTATCTATTCGGTATTTTCCGGACTCCAATAGCCGGTAAACTCTGCGCCGGTGTAAGCGGCGGCTTCATACGCATCAACAGGGTATTCATCTATTGAAACCGAGTTCATAAAGAACTGTCCTATAGAGCAATCCATCTTAATCAGATACTTCCTAGGGTCTTCTCCTTCATCTTCCAAGAAGTAATCATGAAATAGAATACCTATCTGGTAGTCATTCAAATCCAGCGCTACCAAATCTCCATTAGCTGTACTACCGACCAGGAGTAAGTTATGCCTTAAAGCATATTTGAACGCGTCATCCCAAGTGTATTCTTTTTTAAGCTCATTGCTCTCATTGAAACAATACGCGCCAATTTCAACAACTGTGTCGAAGGAAAACTCAGCAAAGAAACACCTAGCCTCCAGATCAGGGCATATCAGTTCAAGCACTTCCAGATTCTCACTTCTCAAAATCGAAGCGTGTTTTTTACTATTGAATGCGATTCGCTCAAGAGCTAGCCACATTTTCTCATTATCCACAATAGCCATATAGCTACAAGCTACCCCGCCACCGGCTCTTCCAGCAGCTCCTTTTCCATCCAGCGGCCGTCTTCGCGCATGAGGTCGATGAGCTGGTCCACGGCTTGTTCTTCGGGCACCGATTTCTTGATGACTTCCTGGCCGCGGTAGAGGGCAATTTTGCCTTTACCCACGCCCACGTAGCCGTAGTCGGCATCGGCCATTTCGCCGGGACCGTTCACGATGCAGCCCATGATGCCGATTTTCACGCCCTTCAGGTGGTCGGTGCGCTTGCGGATCATGGCGGTGGTTTCCTGCAGGTCGAACAGAGTACGGCCGCAGCTGGGGCAGCTGATGTACTCCGTCTTGCTCATGCGCGTGCGGGCCGCCTGCAGGATGCCGAAGCTGAGCTGGTTGAGTTGGTCAATGTCGCGCAACCAAGCTTCCTGGCCTTGCTCAGGTAGTAGGTCAGTGCACAGCGAGATACCGTCGCCGAGGCCGTCGATTAGCAAGCCACCTACGTCGGTAGCCGCGTCGAGTTGAGTTTGGGAAGGGCTTTCCAGCGTGTAGGTACGGCGCACTACCACGGGGCAGGTAACACCGTTGTTGATCAGCTCGAAGAATGCCCGCCGCAACTCGGGCATGGCGTGGGCATTGGTGGTTTCGAGCACCAGTACCACCGTGCGGTCCTGGCGAAGCTGGGCCAGCAGGTCCGCATCGAGCGTGCTGAGTTCCAGTAGCAGGAAGTTGAGCGTGGGGTGCAGCTTGGGGAAGTTGCTCAGATAGGTGTCGGCTGTGAGCAGCGGGAAATGGTCGGAGCGCTGGCCGGCATCCATCCAGGCGCGGTGCGCTACCACTTCCTTCAGGCCGTTGGGTAGCATAAATGGTACCGGCCGCTCGCCGGTGTACACGTAGTCGGCACCCAGGTCGCTCATCTGAAACTTATCCAGAAACGACGAATACAAGTGCCCGGCCGCCCGCAAATCGGCGTATTCCAGGCGCGGCAGACGCGAGAGGTCGGCTACTACCCGCGGCACGTTCTGCCCCCCAAAGTTGGCTACCTCGTGCGTGTGGCGGCGGTGATACTGGAAGGGGTCGATGGGCACCTCACTCCCTAGCCCCCTCTCCTCAGGAGAGGAGGAACTAGCGTCTAGCTTTTTAGAATCAGTTTCTAAAGCTAGTTTCCCCTCTCCTGAGGAGAGGGGGCTAGGGGGTGAGGTCAACGGCCGAATGGGCCGCGCCTCCTGCGCCCGGTTGGTGTACCGGTCAATCAGCGCTTTGGCCACCGGAGCTTCGGCTTCGGGGGCTTCGGTGAGGCTCACGCGCACGGTGTCGCCGAGGCCGTCTTCGAGCAGCGTGCCGATGCCGACGGCGCTCTTGATGCGGCCGTCTTCGGCTTCGCCGGCTTCCGTCACGCCCAGGTGCAGCGGGTAGGGCTGCAGGCCTTCGGTGTCGAGTTTCTGCACCAGCAGGCGGTAGGCCTGCACCATCACCTGGGTGTTGCTGGCCTTCATGCTCAGCACCACATCGTAGTAGTTTTCCTCCTCGCAGAGGCGCAGGAATTCCAGCGCCGACTCCACCATACCCAATGGCGTATCGCCGTAACGGCTCAGAATCCGGTCCGAAAGGGAGCCGTGGTTGGTGCCGATGCGCATGGCCGTGCCGTACTGCTTGCAGATCTGGACCAGCGGACGGAACCGCTCCCGGATGCGCTCCACCTCGGCGGCGTAGCTGCTGTCGGTGTACTCAATGACGTCGAATTTCTTCTTGTCGGCGTAGTTGCCGGGGTTCACGCGCACTTTCTCCACGATGCGGGCGGCCAGCTCGGCGGCGTTGGGCGTGAAATGGATGTCGGCAATGAGCGGCACGGTGCAGCCCCGCTTGCGCAGCTCCTTCTTGATTTCGAGCAGGTTCTGGGCCTCCTTCACGCTGGGGGCCGTGATGCGCACGTACTCGCACCCGGCTTCCACCATGCGCAGCGTCTGCTCCACCGAGCCCAGCGTGTCCATGGTGTCCACGGTGGTCATGCTCTGCACCCGAATGGGGTTGAGCCCGCCCATCGGCAGGTCGCCGATTTTCACTTCGCGGGAGATGCGGCGCTTGTATTCGGTGAGGCTGGGGCAATACGTCTTGTTCATAGAAAGAAAACCGGCGGCGGAAGGCGAAAGTTGCGGGACCGGGCAAAGGTACGAGGTAGCCGTTACGTTCGGGTGCCGCGCCAGCTGCCCGGGACTGGTCGGCAGCCACCACCCGGGCTGCGCGCACCGAAAGCCCTCTTTACCCGCTACCTTGTCGGCCTGCTTTCCCCGCCTCTTACCCGCCTTGCCATGACCGATTTCACTGCTTCCCGGCGCCACTTTCTGAAGCTCACCGGCCTCACGCTGGTGGGTTTGCCGCTGGGCCTTTCCGGCTGCGCCAGCGCCCTCACCGGCCGCAGCCGGCCCGACTATCTGGTGTACGTGGGCACCTATGCCAAGGCAGAGGCCGACAGCATTTTCCTCTACCGCCTCAACGCCACCACCGGCGCCCTCACCCGCCTGCGGGCCGAGAAAGGCGGCCCCAATCCGGCTTTTCTGGCCATCGACAGCAAGCAGGAGCACCTGTACGCCGCCAACGAAGTAGACGAGTTCCAGGGCGCGAAAAGCGGCTACGTCAGCGCCTTTGCCATCGACCGGCGCACGGGCGGCCTCACGGCGCTCAACCAGCAGCCCTCAGCCGGCGGCGGCCCCTGCTACCTCAGTCTCGACGGCTCCGGCCGGGCGGCGCTGGTGGCCAACTACGGCGGCGGCAGCGTGAGCCTGCTGCCCATTGCTCCGGATGGCACGCTGCGGCCCCCTTCCGCCACCGACCAGCACCGCGGCTCCGGCCCCAATAAAAACCGCCAGACCGAAGCTCACGCCCACTGCATCATCCCGGATCCGGCGGGCCGCTTTGCCTTCGCCGTGGACCTGGGCACCGACCAAGTGCTGGGCTACCGGCTGGATGCCGGCGCGGGCCAGTGGACGCCGCTGCCGGCCCCGGCCTTCACCACCCAGCCGGGCGCCGGGCCGCGCCACCTCACGTTCCACCCCAACGGCCGCTGGGCCTACCTCATCAACGAGCTGACATCTAGCGTAACGGCGCTGGCTTACGACGCCGCAGCCGGCACGTTCCGGGAGCTGCACACGGTACCGGCGTTGCCAGCCGGCTTCACGGCCCCCAACACCTGCGCCGATATCCATGTGCATCCCAACGGCCGGTTCGTGTACGCCACCAACCGCGGCCACGACAGCCTGGCCGTGTTTGCCGTGGCGCCCGACTCCGGCCGCCTGACGCTGGTAGAGCACGTGAGCACCCAGGGCAAGACGCCCCGCAACTTCGCCATCGACCCCAGCGGCGCCATTCTGCTGGTGGCCAACCAGAACTCCAACAACATCGTGACCTACACCATCAACGCCCAAACGGGCCGGCTGACGCCTACGGGCGTGGTGGTGGAAGTGCCCGCGCCCGTCTGCCTGCAGGTGGTGCCGGACTTTATGGCCTGAGCCGTCCTGTTCAGGTTTCAGGGGTTGCGGCAACTTCGGCGGCCGTTGGCTGTCTGTCAATCAGCCCCCTGTTGATCTTTCCATTGTCTATGATGCACAAATTCATCCTGCTGGCCCTGGCCTGTTGCCTGCTGGCTTTGCCGGGCCAGGCGCAGCGGGTGGCCGTGGTGCGGCTGCCGGAGCTGCAACGCCGCCTGAGCCAGCCCTCCGACACCACCTACGTGGTAAACTTCTGGGCCACCTGGTGCGCGCCCTGCGTGAAAGAGCTGCCGAATTTCGAACAGCTAAATCGCGCCTACGCGGGCCGGAAAGTGAAGGTGCTGCTGGTCAGTACCGATTATGCGTCGCAGCTCGACAAGAAAGTCCGGCCGTTTGTGGCCAGGCGCGGCCTGCGCTCGGAGGTGCTGCTGCTCAACGAAACCGACCCGAATACCTGGATGGATAAGGTGGACAGCCAGTGGTCGGGCGCGCTGCCGTTTACGCTGATGATCAACAACAAACGGCAGAAGCGCGCCTCGTTCGAGCAGGAATTCACCCAGCCCGAGCTGACGGCCGCGCTACAGCAGTTTCTGCAATAGATTCCTTTTCACATTCACTTCTTCCTCACCATGAAAAAGCTTCTTCCCGCTCTGGCCGCCTGCCTGCTGCTGGCCCTGAGTAGTTTTATGATGCTCCGCACGGCAGCCACCGGCTACCAAGTCGGCGACAAAGCCGCTGACTTTCAACTGAAAAACGTGGACGGCAAGCTGGTATCGCTGGCTTCCAACAAGGCCGCCAAAGGCTACATCGTGGTGTTCACCTGCAACACCTGCCCCTACGCCAAAGCCTACGAGCAGCGCATCATCGACCTGCACACCAAATACGCGCCGCAGGGCTACCCCGTGGTAGCCATCAACCCCAACGACCCCGCCGTAGCGCCCGGCGACTCGTTTGCCGATATGCAGAAACGGGCCAAGGAGAAGAAATACGGCTTCCCGTACCTGCAGGATGAGTCGCAGGAGGTAGCGCGGCAGTATGGCGCCACCCGCACGCCGCACCTATACGTCGTCAGCCGCCAGGGCAACGACTTTGTGGTGAGCTACATTGGGGCCATCGACGATAACTCGGAAGATGCCAAGCTGGTGAAAACCAAGTATCTGGAAAACGCCATGACCGATATCCTGGCGGGCAAGCCGGCTACGGTAGGCGCCACTAAGGCCATCGGCTGCACCATTAAGTGGAAGAAAGCATAAAGTAACGTTCCAGCTTGCGCGAACGAGCGAAGCGAGTAGCCGGGGCCGCGCCACTTAGCGCCAACGCCGACTACTCGCTTCGCTCGTTCGCGCAAGCTGGCGCTTCGCGTTACTGATTGGCGCGGCGGAACACGCCTTCCAGCGTATCGATCTGCACACCGGGCTTGAGGTCGAGGGCGGCGTTGAGCATGGCCTGCGCCACTTCGCGGCCGTGGATGGGGCGGTACTGCTGCAGGCCGGGCAGCCGGGCTACCAGGTCGGCCAGGGGCAGCGCAATACGCTCGGCCAGGCGCGGCTCGTGGCGGCTGCCGGCCAGCATACCGGGCTGGATGATGCGGATTCGCTGAAAAGGCAGGCGCTTGATGGCCCGTTCCAGCTCCCCTTTCATGCGCGTGTAGAACATAAACGACTCCGGGTCGGCGGAGGCCGACGACACCAGCACGTAGGAGGCAACGCCGTTTTGGGCGGCCGCTTCGGCTGTCTGGTACTGATACGTGTAGTCTACCTTGTACTGGGCGGCGGTGCTGCCGGCCTGGCCCAGCGTGGTACCCAGGGCCGAAAACAGCACGTCGCCGGTCAGCAGGTGCTGCCACTGCTGGGGCTGGTCGAAATCCACTACGTGCTCTTCCAGCCGTTCGGGATTGTGGTAACCAGTTGGCCGGCGGGTAAATACTTTAATACGGTCAAAACGAGTATCGGAAAGCAACTGGCGCAACGTGTAGTCGCCGACCAGTCCGGTGGCCCCGATAAGTAAAGCGGTAAGCATAAGGTGCAGGTGTGAGCAGAGAGCGGCACTTCGCCACACATAGGCCGGCGAAATTCCCCTTTGTACGCAGCTGCCTGCCTTTAGTTCGCTGAAAAATCCTGCTCACCCAAAATTATTCCACTACCAGCAGCACCAGCTTGCCAATGTGGGCGCTGCTTTCCAGCATTTCGTGCGCGGCGGCGGCCTCGGCCAGCGGGAAGGTGTGATGCAACAGCGGCTTCATTTTGCCGGCCGCCAGCAATGGCCAGACGTGGCGCTCTACTTCCACGGCCAGCGCGGCCTTGAAGTCGGCGGAGCGGGGCCGCAGCGTACTGCCGGTAATGGTCAGGCGACGGCGCATCACGTCCAGGGCGTTGAATTCGGCCTTGCCGCCCTGCATGGCATTGATGAACACGAGGCGGCCGTCGTCGCGCAGCAGGCGCAGGTTTTTAGGCGTATAGTCGCCGCCGATCATGTCCAGCACCACATCGGCGCCACCGGCAGCCTGCACCGCTTCCTCAAAATCGTCCTCTTTGTAGTTGACAACCAAGTCGGCGCCAAGCTGCCGCACGGCCTCAGCCTTCGCCTCGCTGCCCACCGTGGCGGCTACCGGGCTGCCCAGGGCCGCGGCCAGCTGCACGGCTGTGGTACCGATGCCGCTGCTGCCGCCGTGTACCAGCAGCCGCTCGCCGGGCTGCAGCTGCCCCCGCTGAAACACGTTGTGCCACACCGTAAACACGGTTTCGGGCAGCGCGGCCGCCGCCGGAAAGTCCCAGCCGGCGGGCACGGGCAGGCAATGGCGGGCATCTACCACGGCATACTCGGCGTAGCCGCCGGCGGCCAGCAACGCGCACACCCGGTCGCCGGGCTGCCAGCGGGCCACGTCCGCGCCACATTCCGCTACCACTCCGGCCACTTCCAGGCCCGGTACGGTACCGGCCACGTCGTCGGCACCGGCGTATTTGCCCTGCCGCAGCAGCACATCGGGCCGGTTGACGCCGGCGGCATGCACCCGGATGAGCACCTCGTGGGCCGCCGGCACCGGCCGGGGCTGCTCCTGTACCTGCAGCACCTCGGGGCCGCCCGGCTGCGTAATGATAATAGCCTTCATAAACGAAAACAAGTGAGATACTGCGGGCACATGCCCACCCCCCAATACGTAGCCGGCCGCCGTTGGTCGTTGCTAGTTGTCAGTTGCTAGTTGTCAGTTGTCAGTTGTCAGTTGTCAGTTGTCAGTTGTTGGGTAGGAAATTGGCGAAATGCTGACAACTGACAACCAGCAACTGACAACTAATCGTCGCCGGTTGCGCCTGATTTTGCGTACTTACCTGCGAGATGAAAAAAGTAAGCCTGCTCCCCCACTTTCTGCGCACCGCCGGCCAGCTCACAGGCATGGCCGCCTGGCAAACGGGCCGCCTGTTCCGCAAAGCCGCGTCCTCGGCCCTCGATTCTATTCAGGAGGTGCTGCGGGCCGAGCTGAAAAAAGGCAATCAGCAACTGGTGGTGGATTTCCTGACCAACAAAGCCCTGCCGGCGGCGCGGGCGCTGCTGCTGGAGCGCATGGCGGCCCGGCTGCTGGTGCGTATCGGGCTGCGCGGGGTGCTGGCCTCCAGCGTAGTGGGCTGGATTCTGCCGTTTGTGCTGGAGCAGATGGTGAAAGTGGGCCAAAAGACCGGCCTGTTCGAGAAGATCCGCAGCCACGGTTCCGTGCAGGATACCCTGCTCCGCCTTGATGAGTTGAAGCAGGCCGTCTGGAAACGCCTCGCGCCCGACCACGGCAGCAGCGTGGAGCTGCTGGACGATGATGCGGAACTGCCGCGCCGGATTTCGGCCCCGAAGGAAGAGCAAACGCCACTTTCCGAGGGATAATTCCCTTGCGAAAATTTAGTTATTTTCGGCTAAAACAGTAAATCCAGCCCGTTTTTCTTCGTCGTAAGTGCGTCCGATGAATACCTCGGACGAACTCACCCCGGAGCGGCTCACCCAAGACTCGCTTACGCTGGGCCGGTCGTTGCGCACTCTCTACCGCAACGCCCGGCACCTGCAGCACACCGACCCCTACGCCGCGGCTCGCCTCGGTCGCCTTGCCGATCAGGCCGAATACTTTCTACAGCAATGGCCCGCGGCCCAGTGGCCCGAGCACGCCTCCGGCCCCGACTGGCCCATGCCCGAAAAAACAGTGCTCCTGACCTGGCTGACTACGGCCCGCCGCGAGGCCGCCGCGGGCGGTACACTCACCTACTCGCGCTGGCATCAGATGCTGAACACGCTGCTGGCCGCCCTGGTCCCATTTGCGTAAAACTGCCCTGAACAGAAACCGGCCGGCCCGCTTTACAAGCAGACCGGCCGGTTTTTTGTGCACCAATAGTCATTTAGCCAGGATTGCAAGCCGAACTATATGGGCACAAAAAAGGCCGCCCCACCCGGAACGGCTTTTTTGAAATCATGGCACGGAGAAAATTCCCACCCAACTCCGGCCCGATTCTGAACGCTGGGCTTAGTGCCGGAACAAAAGTTCGCGGTACTTCACCAGCGGCCAGTCCTCATCGGCCACCATCAGCTCCAGCTTGTCGGCTGAGCGGCGAATGGTGTCGAAATGTGCTTTGACGGTGTCGCAATAGGCAATAGCCCGTTCGCGGGTGTCGTCAATCTTGTTGGCCACTTTGCGGCTGTTCACCATCTCTTCCACTTGGGTTTTGATCGTGAAGATGTGCCGCGAAATAGCTTTAATGGTGTCTACCGTAACCTGCGAGTATTCGTCGTCGAGGCCCAGCTCCCGCAGGCCCTGCACGTTGCTCACCAGCTTGGTCTGATAGGCTACGGCCGTTGGGATGATATGGTTGATGGCGAGGTCACCCATCACGCGGCTTTCGATCTGAATCTTCTTGACGTAGTCTTCCAGCAGAATCTCGTGGCGGGCGTGCAGCTCTACGTGCGAGAAAATCTGGTGGCGCTCAAACAGGTCAGACGACTCCTTCTCCACCATGGCATCCAGGGCCTGGGGCGTAGTGGGCACATTGGACAGGCCACGCTTGGCGGCTTCGTCTTTCCACTCATCGGAGTAGCCGTTGCCCTCGAAGCGGATGTTTTTCGAGCTGATAACGTACTCGCGAAGCACTTCCACGATGGCCACTTCCTTCTTTTTGCCCTGCTCAATCAGCGCATCCACCGACGTTTTGAAGTCGATGAGCTGCTCGGCCACAATGGCGTTGAGCGTGGTCATGGGCGACGAGCAGTTAGCCGACGAGCCCACGGCACGGAACTCAAACTTGTTGCCGGTGAAGGCGAACGGCGAGGTACGGTTACGGTCGGTGTTGTCGAGCAGGATGGCCGGAATCTTGTCGATGCCGAGCTTGAGGTAGATGTTGTCGCCTTTGTCGAGGGGCACTTTGGCGGTGCGCTCCAGCTCATCCAGCACCGAGTCCAGCATCGAGCCGACGAATACCGACATGATGGCCGGAGGGGCTTCGTTGGCGCCGAGGCGGTGGTCGTTGCTGGCCGAGGCGATGCTGGCGCGCAGCAGGTCGGCGTAGCGGTGAACGGCCTTAATGGTCGTGATGAAGAACGTCAGGAACTGCAGGTTCTCCTTGGGCCGGCGGCCGGGCGCGAGCAGGTTCACGCCGGTATCGGTGCTCATCGCCCAGTTGTTATGCTTGCCCGAGCCATTAACGCCCGCGAAAGGCTTCTCGTGCAGCAGCACCTTGAAGTTGTGCTTGTCGGCCACGCGCTCCATGATGTCCATGAGCAGCTGGTTGTGGTCGACGGCCAGGTTGGCGTCTTCGAAGGTTGGCGCGCACTCGAACTGGTGCGGGGCTACTTCGTTGTGGCGCGTACGCAGCGGAATGCCCAGCTTGTTGGCTTCCTCTTCGTACTCCAGCATGTAGGCGTGCACGCGGGCCGGAATCGAGCCGAAGTAGTGGTCGTCGAGCTGCTGGCCTTTGGCCGGCGAGTGGCCGAACAGGGTGCGGCCGGTCATCACCAGGTCGGGACGCGCGTTGTAGAGGGCGCGGTCGACGAGGAAGTATTCCTGCTCGATGCCCAGCGTGGTGTGCACGCGGTTTACGTCCTTGTCAAAGTACTGGCACACATCTACGGCGGCCTTTTCCAGGCGGGCCAGCGACTTCAGCAGCGGGGCTTTGTAGTCGAGGGCCTCGCCGGTGTAGGCGACGAAGATGGTAGGAATGCACAGGGTTTTGGCGCCGGCGGTTTCAATGATGAAAGCGGGCGAAGTCGGGTCCCAGGCGGTGTAGCCGCGGGCCTCGAAGGTATTGCGGATGCCGCCGTTCGGGAACGACGAGGCATCGGGCTCCTGCTGCACCAGCGCCGAGCCCTTAAAGTTCTCAATCGGCCGGCCGTCAGAGTTCAGGTCGAAGAAGGAGTCGTGCTTTTCGGCGGTGGCACCGGTCAGGGGCTGGAACCAGTGGGTGTAGTGGGTGGCGCCTTTGGCCATGGCCCAGGTTTTCATGGCCGAAGCCACGGCGTCGGCCACGCTGCGCTCTACCGGGCTACCCAGTTTGATGGCGCCTTGCAGCTTCTTGAAATACTCGCCGGGCATGGTAGCCCGCATAGCATCCAGGTTGAATACATTCTTGCCGAAGCTGTCGGAGCGACGCTCGCCGCTGCTTTCTACTGTTAGCGGCTGACGCTGATCAACCAGTTCAAGTGCTTTAAAGCGAAGAATTGCCATGAAAGTGGTGAGCGGGAATTGTTTGGTGTAAATCAGTTTGGTGATACAAAGGTTACGGATTAAGCGTTGTTTTCCAAACCCACCCTTCGATTCGGGGTCATTAATTTTAAAAACACCGCATTTTACACACATACCCCCTTCCAAAAACAGACAACCGAAGGATTATCACTTTAAATCCTTGTTCACCCCCTGTTTTTACCAGGCCTATAGATAACACGCCAGCCAAGTAAGTACTCACTATCTATGCGTGGGCATTGGCTTACCGCCACGGAGCCGGCTTTGCCGGATGGCGGCGGCCGGCAACCGGCCGCCTGACGGATTCTGCCGGCAAATGTCCGGCGTTGCGGTGGGCATGCGGCGCAGGCGCTACCTTTGGGGCGTGAAAAACCGCTTTGCGTTTCAGTTGCGCTACTTCCTGTTCTGGCTGCTCTTCTTCTGCAGCACCCGGGCGCTATTTCTACTGTATCAGGCCGGCCAGACGGCCAGCCTGCCGGCGGGCACGGTGGCGGGCACCTTCGGCTACGGGCTGCGGCTGGATGCTTCGGCGGCGGCCTACCTGAGCGTGGTGCCGTTTGGGCTGCTGCTGGCTGGCAGCCTGCTAGGCCGGCGCCTACCCACCAACCGGCTGCTGCGCTTCTACACCGCCGTGATGGGCGTGGTAGTGGCCTTTCTGACGGTTGCCGACCTGGAGCTGTACCGCACCTGGGGCTTCCGCCTCGATGCCACGCCCCTGCAGTACCTGAACTCGCCGGTGGAAATGGCGGCCTCGGCCGGCAACGCGCCGCTGCTGCTGCTGCTGGGCCTGCTGGCGGGGCTGCTGCTGCTGGGCTGGCTCTTATATACGAAGGTGGTAGGCCGGCTGCCGGCACTGCCGGCCGGCTTCGGGCGCGGGCGGGCGGCGCTGGTGAGCGTGCTGTACACGGCGCTGCTGGTGGTGCCGCTGCGGGGCGGCGTGCAGCAGATTCCCATCAACCAGAGCGACGTGTACTTTGCCCGCCAGCCCTTCGCCAACCACGCGGCCGTCAACCTGCCCTGGAACGTGGTCAACTCGCTGACGCAGCGGGAAACCGACCCGGCCCGCTACCGTTTCCTGCCCGACAGCACGGCCCAACGGCTGGTGCGCCCGCTCTACACCTACACCGCCCCCGATACCGTGCGCCTGCTGCGCAACGCCCGGCCCAACGTCGTGTTCATCATCCTGGAGAGCTTCACGGGGAAGCTGGTGGCCAGCACCGGCGGCGAAGCCGGCGTGACGCCCAACCTCGACAGCCTGGCCCGCACCGGGGTGCTGTTCAACAACATCTACGCGGCCGGCGACCGGAGCCAGAAGGGGCTGGTGGCGCTGCTCTCCGGCTACCCCAGCCAGCCCACCTCGGGCGGCATCATCAAGTCGCCGCGCAAAACCGAGAAGCTGCCCCACCTGCGCCAAGCGCTGGGCCGGGTGGGCTACAGCTCCCACTATTATTATGGGGGCGAGCTGGCCTTTGCCAACATGAAAAGCTACTTGAGCGCCGCCGGCTACGATGCCTTCACGGAGCGCGAAAACTTCCCGCGCAGCCAGCAGAACTCGAAGTGGGGCGCCCACGACCACGTGCTGTTCGACCAAGTGCTGGCCGATCTGCGCACCCAGGCGCAGCCGTTCTTCGTGACGGCCTTCACGCTCAGCAGCCACGAGCCGTTTGAGATTCCTATTGCGCCGAAGTTCAAAGGCACCACCGAAACGGCGCTGTTCCGCAACTCGGTCTACTACACCGACTGGGCGCTGGGCCGCTTCCTGCAGGCCGCCCGCCAGCAGCCCTGGTACGACAACACGCTGCTGGTGCTCGTGGCCGACCACGGCCACACGCTGCCCGGCCACAGCGTGCCGGAGGAACCGGCCAAGTTTCGGATTCCGCTGGTGCTGGCCGGCGGCGCGCTGCGCCCCGAAGTGCGCGGCCAGGTGAGGGCCGACCTGGGCTCGCAGACCGACGTGGCCGCGACCCTGCTGGGCCAGCTGCAGCTGCCCGCCACCGACTACCATTGGAGCCGCAACCTGCTGCGCCCCGTGCAGGAGCCGTCGGCTTTCTACTGTTATACCGATGGTTTCGGCTTCATCACCCCCGCCGGTTTCCTGGCCTACGACAACGTGGCGCGGCAGCCGGTCATCCGCAGCCGCGGCGCCACGCAGCGGCAGGTGCAGCAGGGCCAGGCCTACGAGCAGCTGTCGTTTGCCGATTATCTGGGGAAGTGATGATGAGCTGGCAGTTGTTGGTTGTCAGTTGTCAGGTACTTGATGATCTACTGACTTACAACCTGACATTCCACTGCCGGCCAACCATTGCTAACCTGCAGCTTCGGCAACCATGAAGCTTATCCGTTCAGCGTATCAGACTAACAACTGACAACGACCAACCAACAACTCACTATCTGTATGCCCGAGCTGCTCTTTGTATACAATGCCAATGCCGGCTGGCTGAACGGGGTGCTCGACACGCTGCACAAGACCTTCTCGCCGGCCACCTACCCCTGCTCGCTGTGCGCCGTCACGTACGGGGCGCGCACGATGTACCCGGAGTGGCGGGCGTTTCTGGAGCGGCTGCCGGCCCAGGCCCAGTTTCTGCACCGCGACGAGCTGCGCCAGCAGTACCCGGAGCTGACGGACCAGGCGCTGCCGGCCATTTTCCGGCGGCAGTCGGCTGCCGAGGCCTGGCAGCCGCTGCTCACGGCAGAGCAGCTCCGGCCGCTGGATTTGTCCGCCCTGATGGCCGCCGTGGAGGCCCGGCTGTGAAACCTGCCGGCCCGTCGGCGGGTTATGGCTCACCCACTACTGGAAACCCGCAACTTCCGCCGTATCTTTGCCGCCTTGTTTATGGAAATGGAAACCAGAAAAGTCGCCTTTTACACGCTGGGCTGCAAGCTCAACTTCTCCGAAACGTCGGCCATTGGCCGGCAGTTTGAGGAGCACGGCTTCGTGAAAGCGGCCTTCGAGGACGCGGCCGACATCTACGTCATCAACACCTGCTCGGTCACGGACCACGCCGACCGCAAGTGCCGGAAGGTGGTGAAGGAGGCCCTCAAGCACAACCCTGAGGCCTTCGTAGCCATTGTGGGCTGCTACGCCCAGCTCAAGCCCCAGGAAATTGCCGAAATCCCCGGCGTGCACGCCGTGTTGGGCGCCGCCGAGAAGTTTCAGCTGGTAGAAACGCTGGCCGGCTTCCAGAAGCCGGCCGCCGGTGAGCCGGGGCGGGTATTCGCCTCCCCTATTTCCGAAGCCACCGAGTTTCACGCCGCCCACTCCTACGGCGACCGGACGCGCACCTTCCTGAAGGTGCAGGACGGCTGCGACTACTCGTGCTCGTTCTGCACCATTCCGCTGGCGCGCGGGGCCAGCCGCTCGGGCTCGGTGCAGAGCGTGGTGGAACGCGTGCAGAAGCTGGCCGAAACCGGCGTGAAGGAAATCGTGCTGACCGGCGTCAACCTCGGCGACTTCGGCCTGCAGGGCCCTGAGCGGGAGCGGCAGGAAGACTTCTTCGACTTGGTGCGGGCCCTGGATGAGGTGGAAGGCATCGAGCGGTTCCGCATCAGCAGCTGCGAGCCGAATCTGTTGTCCGACGAGATTATCCGGTTTGTGGCACAGTCGAAGCGGTTTATGCCGCACTTCCACATTCCGCTGCAGTCGGGCTCCAACAAGATTCTTGGCTTGATGCGCCGCCGCTACCGCCGCGAGCTATACGTGGAGCGGGTGCGCCTGATCAAGGAGGTGATGCCGCACGCCTGCATCGGCGTCGACGTCATCGTGGGCTTCCCCGGCGAAACGGAGGCCGATTTCCTGGAAACCTACCAGTTCCTGAACGAGCTGGACGTAAGCTATCTGCACGTATTCCCGTACTCGGAGCGCGAAAACACGCTGGCCCCCACCCTGCCCGGCCGCGTGCAGGACCGCCACCGCCACGAGCGCACCACCCAGCTGCGGGGCCTTTCGGAAAAGAAAAAGCGCCACTTCTACGAGCAGCATGTAGGCCTGGAAACGGCCGTGCTGTTCGAGGACGACGTGACCAACGGCCAGATGGAAGGCTTTACACCCAACTACATTCGCGTGACGGCCAAGTACGACCCGCTGCTGGTGGGCGAGTTGAAGCGCCTGCGCCTAACCGCCGTGACACCCCAGAACCTGATGGAAGCCGAGGAAATGGGCATCGAGGTGTTCCAGCACTAACATTACTGTAACGCGAAGTTCCACTTCGCGGGGCGTGCGCGCCGTTGGACGATGGGTCCTACGGCGACGTTTCAACGCTCCGCGAAGTGGAACTTCGCGTTACCAGTAAGCAGCACAGGCTGAGGCCGATGCTACATTTTTCGTTGCATCAAATCCAGCATCTGCTGCATCAGGCGCTGCTGGTCCTGCAGGTGCTGGTTGCGCAGCTCGGCCATAGCCAGCTGGTGGGCCATCTGCTGCGTGTAAAGAGCCGACTGCCACGCTGCCTCGGGAGCAACTGCCGGCGCCGGCGCCACAGCTGCTGCTGCCACAGGCGGCACTTCCGCGGCCGGGGCTGCCGCCGAAACAGGTGCGGGGGCTGCAACTGGCGCAACAGCCGGTACAGACTCCCAAACGAGCGTGGGAGCCGGAGTGGCTGCTGCTGGCGCGGGTGCTGGAGCAGCGGCTACGGGCGCGGCTGGGGCAACTGAGGCCACTGCAATTTCGGGGGCAGAGGAAGCCGGTGGCTGTACAGCCGGGCTGTAAGTATCAGTGGCACCGGGGGCAGCGGCGGCTGGCAGCGGTGCGACAGGTGCGGGACTATCCGTTATCAGCATGGAGCCAACACCCTGAAGTAGCCAATCTTTTGATACATTTGGGTACACTTCAAACACTTTACACAAAAGGTCAAAACCTGGCTTATTCCGCTCTTCAACAAGGTGTTGGATAACGGTGGCCGTCTTGTCAAGCGTATTAGCAAAGGCATTCTTACTTATACCCAAATGAGCAATAAGCTGTATGAATCTTTGCCCGACTGTTTCCTGTTCTACCATATACCCAAATGATTTTATACACAAATGTATATAAAATACCGGCAAGTGCAAGCCCAATTCTCGGCTCCGCCCCGCCGGCCCCCGCCGCAAGCAGGAGTTAATGAGCAACGAAAAAATTCTTCGAGCTGGAAACATGACAGGCGCGCAACCAGCGCACCCGCACCGGGTCAGCAGCCCAGAGGCCGCACCTTGCGGCGGCAACTCCGGCGGCCCCGCCGGCCGTGGGCGCCGGGCCCGGCCAAGCGCCTGTGCGGAAGCGTCGCCGCCCGCGTGTTGCCACCGTCTGATTTCCTCACGGCGCCTGTGCCTGTGCCTGACACGCCTATGCCCGCCTACTCACTGCGGGCATAGGCTGCGTTGCTTCAGCCGGCTGGCCGTGTGCGGGCGCTGCGCATCCCGGGAAACGCCTCGGCCTACCAGCCGGGCAACTACGAGCCCGCGGCGGCAGGCGCCATACACACGGCTTCAGCCGCCCCGCTGCAGGACTGCCCAACAGCCACCCAGGGTGTGTGGGCAATACGTTTTTTGCTGCTACAGAGAAACGGATGTTTCGCTTCGGACCTGATGCGCCACATGCCCTGCATGACCTCATGCGGCCGTCAGGACATACACTGCACGCCGGGCCTCCTGCTGCCTGCTCCCCCGCCCCTACCCGCGCGGCCGACGCCTGCTTCCGGTAAATAGCCGTCTGATGCGCTGCCTCTATCCCGGCTCCTGCCCCGACCCATAGCTGCGGGCGAACAGGCTGGCGGCACCAGGTTTCAGCATTTCCCTCAGGTGGTGGCCACCGTCGCCGGCGGGCCGGTCAGCTTCCCCGGGCGGCTCGGCGGCAACACCCTAATCAGCGGCTTTCCAAGCCCGGGGGCAGAGCAGCTGCAGCCGGCGGCCTAGTTGCGCTACAAACGAAACGGCAGCTTCGGCCAGCAGGAAAACGCGGCGCACTGGCGGCGCACTGGCGGCGCACTGGCGGCGCACTGGCGGCGGGCAGAGGCAGCAGCTGATGAAGGCAGATAGTGGCAACGGATAGCGACGGCAGCTGACGGAAAACAGTGGCGGCCAGCGGGTCGGAGCTGGTATGCGCCGCTCCCACAGCGGCGGCCGGGAGCAGCGGCCGAAGGGCCGACACTGGCATCGGCTACCGCCGGGCGCCCCGACCCTACTCGTAACGCAGGCTCTCGATGGGGTCGAGGGCGGCGGCTTTGCTGGCCGGATAGTAGCCGGAGGCCAAACCCACGGTGATGCAGATCACCAGGCCCAGCGACATCCAGAGCCACGGCACAATGAACGCGCCCTGCTCCATAAACAGCGTGAGCAGGTTGCCGCCGCCCACGCCCAGCACGATGCCCAGCACCCCGCCCATCACGCAAATCACAATGGCCTCGATGAGGAACTGCTGGCGGATCTGGCGGGCCGTAGCACCCAGCGCCTTCCGGATTCCGATTTCGCGGGTGCGCTCCGTCACCGACACCATCATGATGTTCATGAGGGCAATGCTGGCCCCGAGCAGCGTGATGAAGCCCACCAGAAAGCCGCCCACTTTCAGGCCGCCGCTCAGCTCATCGAGCTTGGCGGCCATGGAATCGGAGCGCTCCACCTCGAAGCTGTCTTCCTGGCCCAGCGCGTCGTGGCGCACGGCGCGCATGGTGCCGGTGGCCTGGCCCGTGAGGTAGGTAAGTTCCTCGGGACGGGTGGTGGCGGTTTTCACGTCGAAGGTGAGGGCGCGCTGCCGGGGCAGCTGGTTGCCGGTTTCCAGCGGAATCAGCACCATGCGGTCGGCGCCGCCGCCCTGGCCGCTGCTGCCGCTTTTCTCCAGCACGCCCACTATCTGAAAGCGCCGGCCCAGCAGGTACACGTACTTGTTGAGGCTGCTTTCCGAGGGGTAGAGCTTGTCTTTCACTTCCGAGCCGATGATGGCTACGTTGGTGCCGTTGTCGAGTTCCAGCGACGAGAAGGTGCGGCCCGTGCCCAGGGTATAGCTCTGGATCTGCAGGTAGTTTTCGTCGCCGGCCACCACCTGAATATTGGGGTTGGTTTTTTCGCCGTTGCCTTTCACTTCGGTAGCTCCGGAAATAAAGGCCGAAACCCCCACCTGCGCTTCGTCGCTGAGGGCCAGCTTATATTTCTTGGCCTGCAGCAAGGTAATGGGCGGATACACTTTGCCCTGCACCCCGCCCCGCCGGTAGCGGTTGCCGTAGCCCTTCGCCTTCATTTCAAAGGAGTTGGCGCCCAGGCTGGCAAACGTCTGGTTCAGGGAATACTTCATGGCATCGATGGCCGTGAGAATGCCCACCAGCGCCATGATGCCGATGCTCACGATCAGGGCCGTGAGGACGGTACGCAGCAGGTTGCTCTTAATGGAGCGAAACGCTTCCCGAATGTTTTCCAGCAGATCCATACATCGTCAAATTCCGGCCAATCTACGCATTTGCGGCGGGTTTTGCAGTGGCCCTTTTCCGGGCCGGCGGCAACGCAAAAACCGGCCGCCCGGCGCGGAACCGGAACCGCGGCGGCCCCGTTCTGGCTGGCGCGCCCGTTGCCGGGTGGGTGGCCGCGATTTTGCGCGGGTACCGCCAATGTTGAGTACCTTGAGCGGTGGTTGAACGCGGCCGGACGGCTTTATTTTCTTTGGCTATGATACACAGCAAACAACGATTCTGGGCCACGCTGCTGGTGCTGGTGTGCCTGCTGGCCGGGCCGGGCGCGGCCTGGGCCAACCAGGTGCTCATCCCGATGGACAACACCCAGAAAGAGCACCTCAAGGCCTACGGCATTGCCTACTGGCTGCTCGGCAAGCAGATTGAGGTCGACTGGCTGCTCAACTACCGCGGCGGCTCGTTTGCCTGCGAGGTGGCGCCCGGCGTGGAAAACGAACTGGCCGTGCGCGGCGTCACGTACCAGGTGATTTCCGGCGCCCAGTACAACGGCATCCTCTCCGAAATAGCCGACCCCAACGCCAACATGGACATCATGAAGCTGGAGAAGGTGCCCAAAATTGCGGTGTACACCCCCAAAGGCAAGCAGCCCTGGGACGACGCCGTGACGCTGGTGCTGGGCTACGCCGAAATCCCCTACGACCAGATCTACGACGACGACGTGCTCGACGGCAAGCTGCCCAAGTACGACTGGCTGCACCTGCACCACGAGGATTTTACGGGCGAGTACGGCAAGTTCTTCGCCCAGTACCGCAACCGGCCCTGGTATCAGCAGCAGCAGCGCGACTCAGAAGCTACGGCCAAGCGGCACGGCTTCGCCAAAGTCAGCCAGATGAAGGGCGCGGTGGTGGTGAAGATGCAGGAGTTTATTGCCGGCGGCGGCTTCCAGTTTGCCATGTGCTCGGCCACCGACACCTACGATATTGCCCTGGCCGGCCTGGGCGTGGACATGGTGGAAAACATGTACGACGGCGACGGCGCCGACCCCGCCGCGCAGAGCAAGCTCAACTTCAACCGTACGCTGGCCTTCCAGAACTTCCAGCTCGTGCGCGACCCATACCAGTACGAGTACAGCAACATCGACATGCAGCCCCAGGAGCGCGGCGTCTACGAAGACAACGACTACTTCCAGCTCTTCACATTCTCGGCCAAGTACGACCCGGTACCCACCATGCTCACCCAGGACCACGAGAAGACCATCAAGGGCTTTATGGGCCAGACCACGGCTTTCCGCAAGCAACTGGTGAAACCCGACGTGGTAGTGATGGGCGACAACAAGGCCTCGGGCGAAATCCGCTACATGCACGGCACGCTGGGCAAAGGCACTTGGACCTTCTATGGCGGCCACGACCCCGAAGATTACCAGCACCTGGTAGAGGAAGAGCCGACCGACCTGTCGCTGCACCCCAACTCGCCCGGCTACCGCCTTATCCTCAACAACGTGCTGTTCCCAGCCGCTAAAAAGAAGAAGCAAAAGACCTGAGTTGGCCGGCTACTAAACCATAAGAAAGCCCCGAACAGCAATCTGTTCGGGGCTTTCTTATGACTCTATTCTTGGTGAAACCTACTTGCTCAGCCGCACCATGCGCTGGGCTATTTCGGGCAGGTCGGCGGTTTTTTCGGGGTCTATGTCTGTGGTCAGCTGCACTACTACGGGCTGGCCTTTGGCCGTGCCGTAGAAGATGAGCTGGTAGGCCTCCCCGCCTTCGATGGCGTAGCTGAGGCGGTAGCCTTTGGCCGGCATATCGAGGATGAAACAATCAAAAGCCTGCTGCTCTGCTGGTTTATGCTTCTTTTTCTCCACTTTCACCATCGTCTCCACCACGGGCAGCAGCTGGCCGTGGTTCAGATAGAACCAGTTGAGCTGGTACCGTTCGCAGCGCACGGAATAGCTGCTTTCCGGTGTGCAGCCGGCGGGCACCACTATGTTCACGCCGCAAAAATTGATGGTGGCCGCCGGGGCCGCCGCTTGTGCCAAGCAGAAGCCAGGCAACACCCACAAAGCAAGCAGTAATAGTTTTTTCATCTCAGCGAAAACAACACAAATCAGGCCTAATATACCAGCCATTTCTTAGCCCACAAACTAAGGCCCGGCCGGTAGTCTAGTGCATCCGGTCGTCGCGCACGGGCAGGTTGGTCACGATTTCGCCTTCGATCTTCAGCAGCTCCTGCAGGCGCTCCTCTACCAGCTTCGGGTCGCAGTACTCCTTGGCCAGCTCCACGTAGCTCACGAAGTGGCCCGCTTCGGACACCATCAGCTCATAGTAGAACTTGCTCAACTCGGGGTCCGGAATGTGCTTCCAGAGCAGCTTGAACCGCTCGCAGCTGCGCGCCTCAATCAGGGCCGACACCAGCAGCTGGTCCATGAGCTGGCGCTCGCGGGCGCCGCCTTTGCGCACGTGCGCCAGCAGCTGCACCACGTACTCGTCGCGGCGCGGGCGGCCCAGGGCGTAGCCGCGCTTGCGCAGCTCCAGTAGCACCCGCTCGAAATGGCTCCACTCCTCGGCCACCAGGTCGGTCAGCTCATCCACGAGGCGGGTTTTCTCGGGGTAGTGGATGATCATGCTGATGCCCGTGCTGGCGGCTTTCTGCTCGCACCAGGCGTGGTCGACCAGAATATCCTCGATGTTTTTGCTGGCAATATCCACCCACCGCGGATCGGTGTTGAGCTTGAGCTTGAGGATGGTTTTTTCTCTTTCTGCAGGTTCCATTGTCGGATGGTTGAATGGCTGAATTATTAAACGGTTGAATGGCTGAATTGATAAACGGCCAGCCATTCAACCATTTCGCCATTCAACCATGTAACATCAATCAAAGAACTGCCACCGCAGCCCGAACTCGAAGCGGCGGGGCAGCCCGGTGTAGTAAGGCGTGGTGAAGTAGCCGTTGCGCAGCAGGCCCTGGTTGACGTAGGCCACCTTCAGAAACACCGCCACCGTTTTGATATCGCCGCTCAGAAACACGTCGGCCACGGCAAAGTTGCCGGCCGTGAAGTAGTTCTGCACGATAAACTGCTGGGTGCTGGGGCTGTAGTCGTAGGGCTTCCAAGTGGACTGGTAGTACACCTCAGCCCCGATCTGCCCGAACAGCGCCTTCTTGAACAGGTAGCCCTGGTAGTAGATTTTGCTGTTGGTGACGAGGGCCGGAATCCGCAGGCCTTCCTGGTCGCCGCCCTGGGTGCCGTGGGCCTGGTTGTCGAAATAGATATTGCCTACGTTGAAGCGGTGCCGCGCCGAAAGCGTCAGCAGGCGGCGGTCTTCGCTGAGCTGCGCCGGCTCGCCATAGGCCCCGTAGTACACCAGTGAGGTGATGTTGATGATGGCGCCCGAGGCCTCCAGGCGGTGCCGGCCCAGGGTCTGGTCGAGGCGGGCGGTGAGCTGGTTGACCTTGGTGTTGTCGAAGCTGTTGGTCCAGCGGTAGTGGTTGCCGTCGAACTGCTCCTGCGAAAGCGTGGGCGAATAGCTGGAGCTCAGCAGCTCGCCGGTGAGCGGGCCCAGCCGCGCCGCGCCGCGCAGCCAGTATTCCTGGTTGCGGTCGGGGTTTTCCACGTCGAGGGCAAACACCTCCCCGGCCGTTTCGATGGCGAAGATTTTGTAGTTGAAGTCGGCCGTGCCGCCCGCAAACACCTGGCTGTAGGTGTTGCCGTCGGCCGCGGCCGGCCGCAGCTGGCCCGTATCACCGATGCTGGGCACGCCCACCAGATGGCGCGTGGCCAGCGAGAGGCTGCGGTGCCGGGCATACAGCCGGTATTGCACGGTGGAGCTGCGGCCCAGCACGCCAAACGTGTTTTCCAGGCGCTGCGTCTCCGCCCGGTCGTCGGTACCGATGGTGCTCAGCAACGCCCGCGGGTAGTAGCTCGGCTGGTTGGTTCCCTGTACCAATTCCAGCTTAGTATCCTGAAAGCGGTTCGCCTGGCGGCGCCAGTCGATGACGTGGAACGCCGTGAGGCCACGGCCCACCAGCCGGTAGGAGTGCGCCAGCCGCAGCCCGTCGCGTTGTTCATTACTAAGCGCTGTAAACAACCAGGGGCGCTCGGCTCCATAATCGAAGAGCTGGCTGAGCGCAGTATCACGCTGGGCTACTGAAATAGTGGGACCGTTCTGCCGGATACCACCCTGTTCGACCGCACGGTGGCGTACATTATTGTAGTTGAAAAGCGCGTGGTAGCGTTCGTCGGTGCTTTCGAAGCGGGCAAAAAACAGAAAGTTACTGTGCTCTACCAGTGACCCTGGCCGGGCGTCAGTGGTGTAGAGCTTATTCGACGCAATCCGCTCGTAGGCGAGGCCCACGCTGGCTTTTTTGCTGATGCTGCGCGTGTACGACAGCTCAAACACCTGCTCGCCGTTGCCGCCCTGAATGAAGCGGAAGAACGTGTACGGCGACTTGGAATCGTAGTAAGGAATGGTGGCCGGGTCGCGGGCGTAGCGGTCGAAGGAGTTGCGGCCGAGACGGGCGCCCAGCTCCATATTCGGACGCCAGAGCAGCGGCCGGGCGGCCGTGCCCACGTGCCCCAGGTCCTGGTGGAAGGTGCTGTCGTGGTACCAGTTGCGGGCCGAGGGGAAGTTGGTGAGCGTGGTGTCAATGATGCGGCCTTCGGTCTGGTCGCGCAGCAGGTCGGCCTCGCGCAGCACGCGGGTAGTGCGGGCGCTGTAGAGCACTTTGGTGGAGTCGTCGAGCACCTGGGCCCGCCCAGTGGCCGCCCCGGCCAGTAACACCACGAGCAGCACCAGTAGCCGGATATTCATACGCAACGAAGACAATAGCGAGTCAGACAACAGCTTGGGGCTGAATGAAGGGTGACAGCAGCTGGCGCAGGCGGGCAGCGCCATCGGCCAGAAACTCCACGGTGATAGGAATGTAGAAAACGGGCAGGCGGGCTATTTCCGTATGCAGCGCGGGCGCCAGCAGCCGGGTGGCGTCTTTCTGCGTGGTAAAAATACAACGTCCGGGCCCGCAATGCGCGGCCACCGCCGCAATTTCCGCGGCCGTGAAGCTGTGGTGGTCAGCGAAGGCCGCGTGATGCACCACCCGGAAACCCGCCGCCGTGAGGTACTCCAGCAGCGGCCCGGGCTGGGCAATGCCCGTCAGGAGCACGATTTCCGGCCCGCCCGGGGCCGGCGGGGCCGCGCTGCCGGCCAGCGGCACCGGCGCGGCGTAGGCGTAAGTGGAAAACAGCACCGGCACCTCGGGCCGGGCGTAGCACCGGATGCGGCGCGTAATTTCCTGCTGCCGGGCATCGTTCAGGTTGGCGTCGCACTTAGTCACAATCACCACATTGGCGCGGCGGGCCCCGGCGCGGCTTTCGCGCAGGCGGCCGGCGGGCAGCACGTAGTCGTCGTAAAAAGGCCGATGCTGCTCGGTGAGCAGCACGCTGAAATCGGGCTGCACGCGGCGGTGCTGGTAGGCGTCGTCGAGCACCACCGCCCCCACCTGGGGCAGGGCAAACAGCTTGTTGAGGCCGGTCAGGCGGTCTTCACAGACGGCCACCGGCACAGCGCCGCCAAAATCCTGGTAATGCTGTAGCGGCTCGTCGCCGAAGGTTTCGGCGGTTTCCTGGACACTGCCGAGGCGGAAGCCGTGGGTACGGCGGCCGTAGCCGCGGCTCAGGATGGCCGGCTGCTGGCCCTGGCTAAGCAGTTCACGCACCAGCCAAGCCACGTGCGGCGTTTTGCCGGTGCCGCCCACCCGCAGGTTGCCCACGCTCAGCACCGGCCCCGGCCAGGCACTGCCGGACGACTTGCGCCCCGTGTCATACAGCCAGTTGCGCACGGCCATCACGCTGGCATAGAGCCAGCTGAAGGGCAGCAGCAACAGCGTCAGGAACGGGGGCATAGGCGGCAAAGGTAGCGCAGCAGGGCCTTGTGTGCCGTAGAGACGCAATATTTTGCGTCTCGTCGTTGCTGACGTTGTTTTTGCTGTCATTCCGAACGTCAGCTGTCATTCCAGGCAGCGCGAGGAATCTCGCCAGCGTGGCAAACAACGTCAGCAACGAAAAGACGCGAATACGCGTCTCTACAGGCCATGCCCGATACCTTCGCCCGCCGCCTGCTGCACCTGCTTACCACGTTTCCGCCGGCCCCTGCCCTGCCTGACGGAGTGCAGGCCTACAACCCCTATCAGGAGCCGGCCGTGGCGGCGCTGCTCACCCAGTTTGCGCAGAAATTCTACACCGATAACCAGCCGCGGGTGGCGCTGCTGGGCATCAACCCCGGCCGGTTTGGGGCGGGCCGCACCGGCGTGGCCTTCACCGATCCGGCCGCCCTCTCTGAGCACTGCCACATCCCCAACGACCAGCCACGTCACCCCGAGCTCAGCAGCCAGTTTGTGTACCAGGTAATAGCCGAGCTGGGCGGGCCGGCCGAATTCTACCGCCACTTCTACTTGGGCTCCCTCTATCCGCTGGTGCTGCTGCGCGACGGCAAAAACTACAACTACTACGACTCGCCGGCCCTGCAGCGGGCCCTGGAGCCCGAAATCCGGGTGGCGCTGCGGCGGCAGATAACCGAGCTGGGACTGGCCCGGCACGCCGCCGTCTGCCTGGGCCGCCGCAACGGACTGCTGTTCGAAAAGCTGAACCAGGAGCTGGCGCTCTTTGATAAGATTATTGTGCTGGACCATCCGCGCTACCTGATGCAGTACAAGCGCCGCGAGCTGGCCGAGCATGTGGCGCGCTATGCAGATGTGTTGCTTGAAGTAAAAATGGAGCGGTAAAAACGATGAATTGGAGCCAGCGGCGCAACTTGCGGCGCACGGGCGTTACTCCGGTCCGACGCCGGAGGCGTCCGACCGGTTGCCGCATGCTGACGTTGTAACGTCGTCGTTGACACGGCAACCAGTCGGACGCCTCCGGCGTCGGACCGGGAAGTTCTGGTAACAGCATTTTTAATTTTTAATTCTCAATTTTTAATTGACTCTCATGCCAACCGTTCAGGATCTGACCCGTGCGCTGGAAGCCGCGGCGCCCCTCGCCTACCAGGAATCCTACGACAACGCCGGCCTGCAGTGCGGCAACCCGCAGCAGGAAATCACCGGCGTGCTGATTGCGCTGGACTGCACGCCGGCTGTGGTGGACGAGGCCATCCGGCGGGGCTGCAACGTGGTGGTGGCCCATCACCCGCTGATTTTCAAGCCCCTCAAGCGCCTCACCGGAGCCAACGAAGTGGAGCAGACGCTGCTCAAAGCCATCCGGCACGACGTGGCGCTCTACGCCGCCCACACCAACCTCGACAACGTACGCCACGGCGTCAACCGCAAGCTGGCCGACAAGCTGGGCCTGCAGAACGTGCGCATCCTCGAGCCCAAAACCGGCCTGCTGGCCAAGCTGGTCACCTACGTGCCCGCCACCCACACCGAGGCCGTGCTGGCCGCCCTGTATGCCGCCGGCGCCGGCCAGATCGGCGACTACTCGGCGTGCAGCTTCCGCACCGATGGCACGTTTACGTTCACGCCCGGTCTGGGCACCAACCCGTTTGAGGGTAAGCCGGGACAGCCCCACACCGGGCCCGAGCAGCGCGTGGAGGTGCTGCTGCCGCTGCACCTGCAGCGGGCCGCCCTGCAGGCCTTGCGCAAGGCCCACCCCTACGAGGAAGTGGCCTACGAAATCATTCAGCTGGAAAACGAAAACCAGGAAGTGGGCGCCGGCATGGTGGGCGAGCTACCCGAGGCCCTGAGCCCGCAGGCGTTCCGGCAGCGCCTCAAAGACGCCCTCGGCGTGCCCATTGTGAAGCACACCGACTTCGACAAGACTATCAAGAAAGTGGCCATCTGTGGCGGGGCGGGCAGCTTCCTGATTGGCAAGGCCCGCGCCGCCGGCGCCGACGCCTACGTCACCGGCGACCTGAAATACCACGAATATTTCCTAGCGGAAGGCCAACTGCTGCTCTGCGACGTAGGACACTTTGAGAGCGAACAATTCACCGGCGAAATCTTCCGGGATTTGCTTACCGCCAAGTTTGGAAGTACTTTTGCGCTCTTCATTGCCGAGACCTACACCAACCCCGTCCGATATGACTGCTAAGACCGTCGCCACTGCCCCGGCCGATGCCCCCGTTGCCAGCAAGCTGGAAGCCCTGCTCAACCTGCAACGCATTGACTCGCAGCTCGACGAAATCCGGCGCGTGCGCGGCGATTTGCCCGAAGAAGTACGCGACCTGGAAGACGAAATTGCCGGCTACGAGGTACGCGTAAGCAAGTTCGACGAGGAAATCTCCGGCCTCAACGACCAGATCAAACAGCGCAAGCAGGCCGCCAAAGATGCCGACGGCCTGATCAAGCGCTACGAAGACCAGCAGCAGAACGTGCGCAACAACCGCGAGTACGAGGCTATTGCCAAGGAAATCGAGTTGCAGAAGCTGGAAATCCAGATTTCTGAAAAGAAAATCAAGGAGGCCCAGTACCAGATCGACATGAAGAATGTGGAGATTGGTGGCACCAAGCAGAAGCTGGAAGAGCGCAAGAAAGACCTTGAGAACAAGAAAGGCGAGCTGAACGTCATCGTAGGCGAAAGCGAAGCCGACGAGAAAAAGCTGCTGGATGAGCGCGAAGGCGCCAAGCAGCCCATCGAGGAGCGTCTCTACACCGCCTACACCCGCATCCGCGGCAACGTGCGCAACGGCCTGGCCGTGGTGACGGTGAAGCGCGACGCCTGCGGCGGCTGCTTCAACACGGTGCCCCCGCAGCGCCAGGCCGACATTATCGCCCACAAGAAAATCATCGTGTGCGAGCACTGCGGCCGGGTTCTGGCCGACGTGGAAGCCCGGGCGTAAGCGCTTTTTAGTTGAAAAATGCGAAAGGAACGGCCTTGTGTCGTTCCTTTTTCTTTTGCCTGAATGACGATGGTTTTTCTCGCTGAGGTTCTCCGAGGGGCACGCACAGATTCGCTGAGGCTGTTCTGGCTGTTGGCGCTGGCCTTCGCGCCCCTCCGCGCAGCCCTCAGCACACCACAGCGGGAGACAGCGCGCCCACCCGAAACCAGCAGCCTCACGGCGGTACAGGCCCGCGCCTACGCCGAGGTGCTGAAAATGCGCCCCGCCGCCGCCCGGGCCCAGCTGAAGGATGCTTCGGCCGGCACGCTGCTGGTGCTGGATGCGGCGGCCATTACGGAGCTGCTCGTCACGCAGGATGCCGGCCTGTACGAGGCCACCGTGGCGGGCCAGAACAAGCGCCTCGCGCAGCTGGAAAAAACGTTGGAGCGTGGCGCGCTGCCCGAATATGCCCGCGCCGAAATCCGGCTGCACCAGGCGGCGGCGCAGGTGGTGTTCGGGCACGAGGTGCAGGGCGCCTGGAGCTTGCGGCAGGCCTACCAGCAGATGGCGGCCGTGGTGCAGCGCTACCCTGCCTACCTGCCGGCCCGCAAAACGCTGGGGCTGATGCAGTTCTTTATTGGCTCGCTGCCGGAAGGCTACCGCTGGTTTCTGAAGCTACTGGGGCTGCCCGGCAGCGTGGAAGGCGGCCTGAGCAACCTGCGCGCCGCCGCCCGCCAGCCCAACGACTTCCAGCCCGAAGCCCGGATTCTGCTGGCGTTGGTGGAGGAAACCTACTATAAGAAGCCCGACGAAGGCCTGCAGCTCATCCACCAGCTGCACCAGCAGCAACCCGACAACCTGCTCTACGCCTACCTGCTCGTCAGCCTGCATAAAAAGCAGCACCACACCGAGGCCGCGCTGGCCGCCTACCGCGCCCGCCCCACCGGCGCGGGCTACGTAGCCCTGCCCTACCTGCGCCACATGGCCGCCGACCTGCTGCTCTACCAGGGCGAGTATGCCGCTTCCCGCCGAGAAAACGAGCTGTTTCTGCAGCAGTACAAAGGCCAGCACTACCGCAAAGACGCTTGGTTCAAGCTCTACCTGGCCGCCTGGCTGAGCGGCGATGCGCCGGCCGCGGAGCGCTACCGCCGGCAGATTGACGCGGGCGGCCGCACCGTGGTGGAGGAAGACACCTACGCCCAGCGCTTTGTGGAGGGCCGGCTGCCGCTCAACCCGCTGCTCACCCGGGCCCGCCTGCAGATTGACGGCGGCTACTACCGCGAGGCCCTGGCCACGCTGGCCGGGTTCCGCAGTACCGCCGCCACGCCTCTGCGCGACCGGCTGGAAGACCCCTACCGCCGGGCCCGCGCCTGGCACCTGCTCGGCCGCCCCGACTCGGCGCGGCTGCTCTACGCCCGCACCATTGCGCTGGCCGGCAACGCGCCCTACTACTTCGCGCCCCAGGCGGCGCTACAGCTCGGCTACCTGTATCAGCTGGAAGGCCAGCGCAACACGGCCCGCGTGTATTTCCGCAAGGCCCTGAGCTACCCGAAGCATGAGTACAAGAACAGCACCGACACCAAGGCCAAGCTGGCGCTGAAGGAGCTGGAATAACGCTTTCCGAAGGACCGGGCCAGGTCCCTGGCCCCGAAAAGCTGGCCCCGGTCTACGCCGACGTAGTCGGCAAGACCGGCGGCCGGCCCACCGCCCCGGTCTCCGACCGGAGGGCGCGCAGCGGCCAGCCGGCACCGCGCAGTATCGGCCCGCCCGCCCGCTGTTCCCGGGGACGCGCACACCCACGCCGCCGGCCCTGTATCTTTGCGTCGTGCTGTCTATTCCCCTTACTGAGCTTCCAGCTGATTTCCGGGCCCGCGCCCTGCGCTGGGCCGCGCAGTTTCCGCACTGTGCCTACTTCGAGCCCAACGGCCAGGCCTACCCCGAAGGCCCCTTCGACCAGCTGCTGGGCGTAGCGCCCGCCGCGCCCGATGCGCCCCGCACCCTGGACGAGCTGCGCCAATGGCTGCCGCGCCCCCAGGATGGCGCCCCGCGCCTGGGATTCCTCACCTACGACCTCAAAAACGAAATCGAAGACCTGCACAGCAACAATCCATCAGGCCTCAGCTGGCCGCCGCTGCACTTCTTCTACCCGCAAACCTGGCTGATCTGGCGGCCGGATACACTGGAACTGCACGGCCACACGCACGGCGTGCTGGAAGCTATTCTGGTTACGGAGCTACCGAATTGGCCTGCGCCCGCCGTGCCCGCTTTCACGCCCCGCATGCCCAAGACCGACTACCTGCGGGCCGTGGAAGCCGTGCGCGAAGACATTCTCAACGGTGAAGTGTATGAGCTGAACCTGTGCCAAGAGTTCTACGCCGAAGGCGTGCAGCTGGACCCGGTGGATGTGTTTTTGCGCCTCAACGCGGCCTCGCCGGCACCGTTTGCGGGTTTCTTCCGGCACGAAAACCACTTTCTGCTGTGCGCCTCGCCCGAGCGGTTTCTGGCCCACTCCGCGCCGGTTATCGTCTCCCAGCCCATCAAAGGCACCATCCGGCGCGGCAACACGCCCGCCGAAGACGAGCAGCAGCGCCTTACGCTGCTCCACGACGAAAAAGAGCGCGCCGAAAACCTGATGATCGTGGACCTGGTGCGCAACGACCTGGCCCGCGTGGCGGAAACCGGCACCGTGCAGGTGCCCGAGCTGTTCGGCCTCTACCCGTTCCGGCACGTCTGGCAGATGATTTCGACGGTTACCGCCGAACTGCGCCCAGGCGTGGACCTCCCAGACGTGCTGCGCGCCACCTTCCCGATGGGTTCGATGACCGGCGCGCCGAAAATCCGGGCCATGCAGCTCATCGAGCACTACGAAACCGCCCGGCGCGGTCTCTACAGCGGCAGCATCGGCTACGCCTGGCCCGACGGCGCGTTCGAGTTCAACGTCGTCATCCGCAGCCTGCAATACCGTCCCGACACCGGCTACCTCAGCTTCCAGGTCGGCTCAGCCATCACCTACGACTCCGACCCGGAGCGCGAGTACGCGGAGTGCCTGCTCAAAGCCCGCGCCATCCTGGACGTGCTGGGCGCGGTGGTAGCGGAGTAGCGGGTTGGTGGGCTGGTGGATTGAACGTCATGCTGAGCGAAGCGAAGCATCTCGCCCGCCAAACTAACCCCAATCGTCAGGCTCCCCCTCTCTGAAGGAGAGGGGGCCGGGGGGGGTGAGGCGACTCGCCAGAACGAAGCGGTAGAGATGCTTCGACAAGCTCAGCATGACGTTCAATCCACCAATCCACTACCCCACCAACCCACCCAACCGCCGCTCGAACTCCTGCAGGAACAGCCCGACGTGGTAGCCGTCGGCCAGGGCGTGGTGCACGTTCACCGAGACCGACATGTAGGTGGCACCGTTTTCCTCATAGAGCTGGCCGAAGGAGATTTTGGGGCAGCTGTCGGGGTGCGAGAAGCTGCGGGCGTGGGTGAGGCCGCTGAAGCGCACCCACGGAATGGCCGAGCAATGCAGCACGTCTGCGCGGGCGGTGGTGCCGCTCAGGCGCAAGCCGGTGCTAGCCTGCACGGCGGCTATTTCCGCCTGGGCTGAGGCTATAAACGTGGCCAGGTCGGGGTTCTGTTCGATGAAGGAGAAGGAAAACGTGTGGTCGGGGCGGCCGAGGGTGGCCGAAACGTGCACCGCCTCATACTGGTACACCTGCCCGTCTTCGATGCGGGTGCGGAACTCGGGCACGGCATTAGCCGCCTGCGCGGCGTGGTGCAGGTAGTACAGGAAAAACGACACGCCCAGCCGCTTGGCCTCCGCCTGGGCGCCGGTGCAGTTCACGGGGGCTACCAGTCCAAAAAACGGCTCCTCAAACTGGGAGAAGAAGGCAAAATGCTCGCGGCGGTTCCAAGTGGCCTGGTTGATCAGCTGTTTCATGGCCGGCAAGTTCGGTAACTTTGCTGGCTCTCCGGGCCGGTGGCGCGGGTTGAAAGCCCTTTCTCGCCCATGGCCGCTCCCTTGCTCATTGCCTTCGACGCCGACGACACGCTCTGGCCCAACCAGCCCCACTTCGACCAGGTGGAAGCCCGACTGTTCGAAATTATGGCCCACTGCGGCGACGCCGCGCACATCAGCCGGCACCTCAACGACGTGCAGCGCCGCAACATGCAGCTGTTCGGCTACGGCGCCAAGTCGTTTATGCTCTCTATGATTGAAACCGCCATCCAGCTCACCAACGGCAACGTGCGCGGCTCCGATATTCAGGAAATTCTCGACATGGGCAAGGACCTGCTGCGCTACCCCATCGAGCCCCTGCCCGGCGTGGTGGAGGTGGTAACGGAGCTGCGCCAGCGCGGCCACCGCCTGCTGGTGCTCACCAAAGGCGACCTGTTCGACCAGGAAAGCAAGATTGCCCGCTCCGGCCTCGGCGACCTGTTCGACCACGTGGAGGTGGTCAGCGAGAAAAACGAAGCCACCTACCAGCGCCTGCTAACCCGCTATAGCGCCTCCGCCGACAAATTTGTGATGATCGGCAACTCCCTGAAATCCGACATCCTGCCTGTAGCGCGGCTGGGCCTGCGCGCCGTGCACGTCCCCTATCACGCCAACTGGATTTTCGAGCACGTGGAGCCAGAGCAGCTGGCTGGCCTGGCGTTTCACACCGTGCAGGACGTACGCGAGGTGCTGGCGTATCTGGATCTGGGGTGATGAGGTGATAGGGTGAGAAGGCTAAAAGAACGTCATGCTGAGCTTGCCGAAGCATCTCGCGTGCTGATGTTGTGATACTATTCAGCTGTCAGCACGCGAGATACTTCGGCAAGCTCAGCATGACGTTCTATCACTCCCCCAATTCACCACGCCACAAACCCACTAATCCAGCTCCTGCCATTCTGTCATTTTAGCCCCAAAAAGCCTACCTTTGGCCTCCACTGAACCGTGAAGCTGACGCCGCCGAGGCCTTTTTCCATGTCCCAACCGCTGATTACGCTCGACTTTCTCGACACGCCTACCCTGCCCACGCCCGCCGTGGATGCCACCACCCATGCCCACGAGCCCTCCGGCGAGGTGCGCGTGAGTGCGGCCACCCGCACCGGCCAGGGCCGCAAGCTCTACATCGAGAGCTACGGCTGCCAGATGAACTTTTCGGACTCGGAAATCGTGTCCAGCATCCTGTTTGAGCAGGGTTTCGATACCACCGACGACCTGGCCAGCGCCGACCTCGTGCTGCTCAACACCTGCTCCATCCGCGAGAAGGCCGAGCAGACCGTGCGCATGCGCCTCTCCCAGATCAACAGCTACAAAAAGCGCCGGCCCGGGATGCTGGTGGGCGTACTGGGCTGCATGGCCGAGCGCCTGAAAAGTAAGTTTCTGGAAGAGGAAAAGCTGGTGGACCTGGTAGTGGGCCCCGACGCCTACCGCGACCTGCCCCAGCTTATTCAGCAGGTAGACGGCGGCCAGAAAGCCGTGAACGTGCTGCTGAGCCGCGAGGAAACCTACGCTGACATCACGCCGGTACGCCTGAACTCCAACGGCATCACGGCCTTCATCAGCATCATGCGCGGCTGCGACAACATGTGCTCGTTCTGCGTGGTGCCCTTCACCCGCGGCCGCGAGCGGAGCCGCGACGCCCACAGCATCGTGCGCGAGGCCCATGATTTGGTAGCTGCTGGCTACAAGGAAGTTACCCTGCTCGGTCAGAACGTGGACTCCTATAAGTGGGCCAGCGAAGACGGCCAGGAGCACGTCAACTTTGCGCAGCTGCTGGAGCGCGTGGCCCTAGTGAGCCCGGAGCTGCGGGTGCGCTTCTCCACCTCGCACCCCAAGGACATTACGGATGAAGTGCTGCACACTATGGCGCGCTACGACAACATCTGCAAATACATCCATCTGCCGGCCCAGAGCGGCAACTCGCGCGTGCTGGCTTTGATGAACCGCACCTACGACCGGCCCTGGTACGAGGAACGCGTGCAGGCCATCCGCCGCATCCTCGGCGACGACTGCGCCATCAGCACCGACATGATTGCGGGATTCTGCTCGGAAACCGAGGAAGAGCACCAGGACACGCTCAGCCTCATCGACTGGGTGCAGTACGACATGGCCTTCATGTTCTTCTACTCGGAGCGCCCCGGCACGCTGGCCGCCCGCAAGCTCCAGGACGATGTGCCGCTGGACGTGAAAAAGCGCCGTCTGCAGGAAATCATTGATTTGCAGCAGAAAAGCAGCGCCGCCCGCAACCAGAAGGCCGTTGGCAAAATGCACCGGGTGCTGGTCGAGAATTTCTCCAAGCGCAGCGACGAGCACCTCAGCGGCCGCAACAGCCAGAACCAGGTCGTCATATTCCCCAAAAAGCACTACCAGAAAGGTGACTACGTGAACGTATTCGTGCACACCGGCACCGGCGGATCGCTCTTGGGGGATTCGGTAGACTAGACATGTCTGTCATCCTGAGCTTGCGAAGGATCTTATCAGGACTGCATACCAGCCGAACATTTCTGACTTCTTGTAGAACGATTCCTGTTCACGCGTGATAGGATCCTTCGCAAGCGCACGATGACGGATTTTCTTTCGTCCGATTAGAAATAAACTACCCTAGCTTTTCGTCTACCCTACGAAAACCCTCCCGACTTGACACCTTCCGAAATACAAAGCATCAAACAACGGTTCGGCATCATCGGCAATGCGCCGTCGCTGAACTACGCCATTCAGGTGGCCACGCAGGTAGCGCCCACCGACATGACGGTGCTGATAACGGGCGAAAGCGGCTCCGGTAAAGAGTCGTTTTCCAAGATTATCCATGCCCTGTCGCCGCGCAAGCACGGGCAGTTCATTGCCATCAACTGCGGCGCCATCCCAGAAGGGACCATCGACTCGGAGCTGTTTGGGCACGAAAAGGGCTCGTTTACCGGCGCCCAAGAAGCCCGCAAAGGCTACTTTGAGGTGACCAACGGCGGCACTATTTTCCTCGATGAGATTGGCGAGATGCCGCTCGGCACCCAGGCCCGGCTGCTGCGCGTGCTCGAAAACGGCGAGTTTATCCGGGTAGGCAGCAGCAAGGTGCAGAAGACCGATGTGCGGGTAGTGGCCGCCACCAACGTGAATCTGCTCGACGCCGTGCGTGAAGGCCGCTTCCGCGAAGACCTCTACTATCGCCTGAATACGGTGCCGATTACGGTTCCACCATTGCGTGAGCGGGGCGATGATATCTACTTATTGTTCAGAAAGTTTACTACTGATTTTTCTGACCGTTACCGCGTCAAGCCGATTACGCTAACGCCCGAGGCGGTGCAGGAATTGCAGCGGTTTCGCTTCCCCGGCAACATCCGCCAGCTCAAGAACGTGGCCGAGCAGCTGTCGGTGCTGGAGACGGACCGCGAGATTGATATGCGCCGCCTGCGCCAGTACCTGCCCGCCGAGCAGGCCAGCCAGCTGCCCATGCTATTGCACGCCGCCGGCCCCGACGCGGCCGGCAGCGGCTACTCGGAGCGCGACCTGCTCTACAAGGTGCTCTTCGACATGCGCCGCGACATGACCGACCTCAAGAAGCTGGTGCTGGAAATGGCCGCCGGCCAGCGCCCGCAGGACTCGCAGGAATTGCTGCGCCAGAACAGCCACCTGTTCACCAACCTCAACGCCGCCCCCTACGACGGCGGCGCCCGCCCCCTGCGGCAGCCCTCACCCGATGGCGGCGCCACTGAGTACATCCTCACCCCCGGTCAGCTTGATGACGCCACCGACTACGAGGACGAGGTGCAGCGGGTAGAGGACATTCCGCACGAAACGGAGGAAGAAACCCTCTCGCTGGAAGCCAAGGAGAAGGAAATGATTCTCAAAGCCCTGAAAAAGCACCACAACAAGCGCAAATACGCCGCCCACGACCTGGGCATCTCGGAGCGCACTCTCTACCGCAAACTCAAGCAGTATGATCTGGAAAACGCGTAGTCTGGAGCGGCAAGCTGTAAGCCGCAAGCCGCAAGCTCTTAACTACAAGTCATATATGTTGTGGCTGGCTTGCAGCTTGCCGCTTATAGCTTGTAGCTTCTTCCTGAGTGGCTGCTCGGTTTACTCGTTTTCGGGCACCAACATCGACCCGGAGGTGAAAACCATTTCCATCAGCACCTTCCAGAACAACTCCAGCAACGGCCCGTCTTTCCTGGCCCAGCGCTTCACCGAGGACTTCAAGGACTACTTCCAGCGCAACACCACGCTTAAGCTGGTGCCGCGCGACGGCGACCTGCAGTTTGAGGGCGCCATCACGGCCTACGACTACGCCCCGGCCGCCATCCAAAACCAGAATGGCATCGACCAGGCCGGCGTCAACCGCCTCACCATTCAGGTGCGCGTGAAGTACGCCAACACCAAAGACCCCAAGCAGGACTTCGAGCAGACGTTCCAGAGCAACGGCGACTTTCCGGCCGACCAGGACATTACGCGCATCAACAACGACCCCACCGCCACGCGCCGCATCACCCAGAACATCATCACCGATACCTTCAACAAGTCGGTGGCGAACTGGTAGCGGCCCGGGCGGCAGCATGGGCAACTGGGTAAATTGCTGTATTGTTGCGGCCCCACACGGTGCTGGCATACCTGCCGGTCCGCTTTTCTCGCTTCGGCCGAATGCGTTCAACTACGCCACAATTCAGCCATTTAACTCTTTCAACTAGATGACCCGCGCGTCGCTGTTACACATTCTGGACCACGTAGGCGGGATTTCGGAGGCAGAAATCCGGGAGCTGGAGCAGTTGGCCGCGGCTTTCCCGTACTGCCAGACGGCCCACTTGCTGCTGGCCAAAGCAGACCACGACCGGGGCAGCATGCTGGCCAGCCAGCGCCTGCGCCGGGCGGCAACCTACGCCGCCGACCGCCAACTGCTGCGCCAGCTATTGGAGCAGCCGGTGCAGGAGCGCTTGGCGGCCCCCGCGGCGCAGCATCTGGTGGGCACGACTGCCGCGCCGCAGTCAGCCACCGTTCAGTCCGTGGGAAACACAGCTGCTTTTCTGCAGACGCTGGAGCCCGAAGACGTACTGCCGCTGGAAAATACGCCGGAAGACGCCCTGGCCGACGGCAGCAGCGCCACGCTGGTAGAAGAAGCCCCCGCTCCCACCGCTACGCCCGCAGCAGCCATTCCGGCGGAAGCGGAAGTGCCGCTGGCCACACCCGAAGCCCCTGCCAGCGCGGACGCGGCAGCTTCGCTGGAGGCCGTAGTGCCCGCTGAAACTGCGCCAGAACCCGCAGCGCAAAGTTCTCCGGAAACCGAAGCGCCAGCCGAAACGGAAGCCCCTGCGGCTGAAGTCGTTGCTACGCCCTCCGTTTCCGTGGAGACTGAGGACGTAGCCGCTTCTCCGAATGAAGAGGCTACTACTACCACGGTTGCTGAAAATGCACTGTCTGCGGACGCGGATGAAGCGCCGGATGCCACCACTCCGGAGGCTCCAATAGCGCCTGTTTTGGCAGTGGAAGAGTTGCTGCCCCCGGTGGCGCCGCCCATCCGGCCGCCGGCAGAAGCCGGGATTTCCCGATTCGAGTTTGGGCTGGCGGCGCCGGAAGCCCTGCCGGCGCCGTCCTCCTACCAGCTCACCGGCGCCGATTCCGACGACGACCTGCCCCTGCTGCCCCCCGTAGCCAAGCCGGTAGTGCCTGCTTTTCACTCCGATGCGGCGCTGGCCTACGCCTTGCTGGGCGGCGGCAGCCGCCTCGGCTACGCCCTGCAGATGCAGGACGGCGAGCTGACCACCGGCCTGCCCATCGACGAGTTTTTTGCCCCTGATGCCCTGCTGCAGGCTCACGCCGCGGCGCACCAGCCCAGGCGCCGCCCGGCCCGCTCCTCCCTGGCCCTCATCGACCAGTTTTTGCAGAATCAGCCGCGGCTGAAGTCGGCGGCGAAACGGCCCGCCCCGGCCGAGGGGCAGGACGATTTATCGGTGCGCAGCACCAGCGTGGTGCCGCAGCTGGCCTCCGAAAGCCTGGCCAAAATTATGGTCAAACAGGGCAAAATCGACAAAGCCATTGAAATATATGAACGGCTAATGGTGCGCCAGCCGGAAAAAAGCGCGTACTTTACCGACCAAATTCACCAACTGCAAACTCCGGAGTAGATGTACACTGCGCTCATTATTGTAATCCTTTTCGTGTGTTTCCTGCTTGCCCTGGTGGTGCTGGCCCAAAACCCTAAAGGCGGCGGGCTTTCCAGCCAGTTCGGCGCGGGCGGCGCGGCCAACCTTATGGGCGTGAAGCGCACCGGCGACCTGCTGGAGAAGCTCACCTGGGGTTTTGCCATTGCCCTGATGGTGCTCACGCTGGGCACCCACGTGCTCAACGGCACCACCGATGCCGGCCCCGGCCGTAGCATCAACCAGCAGAAAGCCCTCGAAACCCGTCTGCCCGCCGCTACGGCTCCGGCTGTGCCCGGCGCTCCGGCCCCTGGTGGCGCTGCCGCTCCGGCTCCTACGCAGGCACCCGCTCCGGCCCCGGCCCAGTAGCAGGTTTCGGCCTTCCTCTTTACCAAACGGTGGCTTCCCTCACGGGAAGCCGCCGTTTTTGGTATCTGCCAGTACCACGAAGCAGCGCTTCGTTCACCTGCTCCGCCTGGCTGGTTGGCGGGCAACACGCTCAGCGCTGCTTCTAGCTACTTCCTGCTACGGCCCGAATGCTGCACTTTCGTCAGGCATTCCTTCTGCTACCTTCGGCCCGGCAACTGCCGTTTCAGACAGTTGCTGGGCCGAATTTTCTGTCAGCTTTGGCAGTCCGTGGTAGCAAGCTGACCGATTTAAGGCCATTCCGGCGTTCATTCTGTCAGGTTTGGCGGGCTGGCACGGGAAGTGCGGAACACTCGGCACCACCTTGTTTCAAGTAAACCTTTCAACCAAAACGTACAATATGTCGCTTAGCATCAAACCGCTGGCTGACCGCGTGATTGTCGCGCCGGCCGCTGCCGAGGAAAAAACCAAATCGGGCATCATCATCCCCGACACGGCCAAGGAGAAACCCCAGCGTGGCGAAGTAGTAGCCGTGGGCGAAGGCAAGGTTGCCGACAACGGCACCACCATCAAGCCCCAGGTAAAGGCAGGTGACCAGGTGCTCTACGGCAAATATGCTGGCACCGAAATTACGGTAGATGGCGAGGACTACCTCATCATGAAGGAGTCGGACATTTTTGCCGTACTCTAAGCCGCCCCTTTCTCTCTTTCTGAATTCCCCATACCCGAATAACTGATGGCTAAGAACATCCAATTCGATACCGACGGCCGCGACAAGCTGAAACGCGGCGTAGACAAACTGGCTAACGCCGTGAAAGTAACCCTCGGCCCAAAAGGCCGCAACGTGGTTATCGACAAGAAATTCGGCGCCCCGAGCATCACCAAAGATGGTGTGACGGTAGCCAAGGAAATTGAGCTGAGCGACCCGGTGGAAAACATGGGCGCCCAGTTGGTGAAGGAAGTAGCCAGCAAAACGGCTGACCAGGCCGGCGACGGCACTACCACCGCCACCGTACTGGCTCAGGCCATCTACGCCGCCGGTTCGAAGAACGTAGCTGCTGGTGCCAACCCAATGGACCTGAAGCGCGGCATCGACAAGGCAGTAATTGCTGTAGTTGCCAACCTGAAGGCGCAGTCCAAGAAGATTGAAAACTCGTCGGAAATTGCCCAGGTAGGCGCTATTTCGGCCAACAACGACATGGAAATCGGCAAAATGATTGCCGATGCTATGGACAAAGTGGGAAAGGAAGGCGTGATTACCGTGGAAGAAGCGCGTGGCACCGAAACCGAAGTGAAAACGGTGGAAGGCATGCAGTTCGACCGCGGCTACCTCTCCCCTTACTTCGTGACCAACCCGGAGAAGATGGAGGCCGAGTTCGACAACCCGTACATCCTCATCTACGACAAGAAGGTGAGCACCATGAAGGAGCTGCTACCCGTACTGGAGCAGGTGGTACAAAGCGGTAAGCCGCTCGTTATCATCTCCGAAGACGTAGACGGCGAAGCTCTGGCGACGCTGGTAGTAAACAAGCTGCGTGGCTCGCTGAAAATTGCAGCCGTAAAAGCTCCTGGCTTCGGCGACCGTCGTAAGGCCATGCTGGAAGACATTGCTGTCCTGACGGGCGGTACGGTTATTTCGGAAGAGCGCGGCTACAAGCTCGACAGCGCTACGCTGGAGTACCTCGGTACGGCCGAGAAAGTTATCATTGACAAGGACAACACGACCATCGTCAATGGTAAGGGTGAGAAGGAAACCATCACCGCCCGCATCAACGAAATCAAAGCCCAGATCAGCACCACCACGTCGGACTACGACAAGGAGAAGCTGCAGGAGCGCCTGGCCAAGCTGTCGGGTGGCGTGGCCATCCTCTACATCGGTGCCAGCACTGAGGTGGAGATGAAAGAGAAGAAAGACCGGGTTGACGATGCCCTGCACGCCACCCGCGCCGCCGTTGAGGAAGGCGTGGTACCCGGCGGCGGTGTGGCCTTGGTGCGTGCGCTGGATGCGCTGGACGCTGTGGATACCCACAACGGTGACGAGCGTACCGGTGTGAACATCATCCGCACGGCCCTGGAGGCTCCCCTGCGTACGATCGTGCAGAACGCCGGTGGCGAAGGCTCGGTGGTAGTGCAGAAGGTGCGCGAAGGCAAAGGCGACTACGGCTACAACGCCCGCGAGGACCGCTACGAAAACCTGATGGCCGCCGGTATCCTCGACCCGACCAAAGTAACGCGCCTGGCGCTGGAGAATGCCGCTTCTATTGCCGGCCTGCTCCTGACCACCGAGTGCGTGATTTCGGACGAGCCCGAAGCTGAGAAAGACCACAGCCACGGTGGCGGTGGTGCCGGCATGGGCGGCATGGGCGGCATGATGTAAGCATCATCCGCTAAGCCAACCGCTTAGACAAAAAAAGCCCCGCTGGACTCTGGTCCGGCGGGGCTTTTTCGTGTGCCGCATGTAAGGTTATTTCTTGCGAATCAACTGGTTGCTGAAGCTGATGAGCACCAATAAGGCCCCGAATGCAGCATAGCACAGCCACTTCATTTGCCCGTAGTCAGCACAGAGGTTGCGGCCCGATACTACGGATAGGCAAGGATCATCACCGACTTCATATTTGAGGCTCACCTGCGTATTGAGCAAGCTTAGCCCACCATACAGTAGCACCAAGCTTGCTCCTACTACCAACCAAGTATGTACACGGTCTGACATCATTATCGACGTGAGAGGTCCTTCAAGGATTTGATATCAGACAGGGCAAACTGAATCACTGCACATTATAAACCATAAAAAAGCCCTGCCAGAAAAGTCTGACAGGGCTTTTTTATTGCAGACGACTCAGATTACGCCGTCGTTACCGGCTCAGCCATCATTGTATTGAGGCGCTTATACAGCACGAACAGAATGAGTGAGGCAACTGCCGACAGCCCCACGAAGATCATGAAGAAGTCGTAGAGGCTGGTGATCTGGAAGCCCAGGAACGAGGGCCAGTTAGAGGCCAGTTCCAGTTCCGCCAGTTTGGCCGTTACATCGGCGGTGGCCTGAGAGGTGCCGTTCAGAATGTTGGGCAGGTTGATGCCTTCCTTGGACGCTTTGGCAAACTCGCCGGGGCCGGGAGGATACAGCCCCGACAGCACGCCCGCCAGCTTGTTGCCGGCAGCTGTGGCCAGAAACCACACCGCCATCAGCAGCGAGGCGAAACGCGCGGGAGCCAGCTTGTTCACCAGCGCCAGACCAATCGGCGACAAGCACAGTTCGGCAAAGGTGTGCACCAGATACATGGTGATCAGCCAGAACATGCTCACTTTGGTATTAGCGTCTACGCCCTTCACGCCGAACGCAATGATGAGGTAGCCTACCGCCATCAGCATCAGGCTGATAGACATTTTCAGCGGCGACGAAGGCTCGGTGCCGCGCTTGCCCATCCAGGTCCAGAGCACCGCGAAAATCGGAGCAAACACAATGATGAACAGCGCATTGGCCGACTGGAAATACGACGCCGGCACCACGGAGGAGCCCAGGGTACGGTCCGTTTGCTCGTCGGCGAAGAAAGTCAGCGAGGCGCCGGCTTGCTCGAACGTGCCCCAGAAGAAGATTACGAAGAAGCTCAGGATGAAAATAACGTAGATTTTCTGCTTCTCGCGGGCCGTGAGCGTGGGGTCGGTCAGGATGGTAACCGGGGCTACAATCATGGCCGAGAATACCAACGCGCCAATCCAGTCGCGGTCCATCAGCCAGGCAATAGCCGCGTACACTACCGCAAACAGGCCGATGAGCATGGGCAGCTTGCTGGCGAAGCTCTTGGTAGGCTGGGCAATCGTCTCGGAACGAACCGGGCCGTCGGTTTGCACGGGCACTACCGGGGAATGCTCCACGGTGCGCTCGGGCTTGGCGCCCAGCGGAGCGCCTTCAGCCGTTACTACGTACTTGTTTTTCAGCATCTCAAACGTGAGGCTGCCAACCAGCATGCCGATACCGGCGGCCAGGAAACCCCACTTGAAGTCGGCCGGATTGCCGGTGTCGCCGAGCGTGCCGCACACCAGAGGCGAGAAAAAAGCGCCCAGGTTGATGCCCATATAGAAGATGGTATAGGCCGCGTCGATACGGGAGTCGCCCTTTGGGTACAAGGACCCCACCATCGAAGAGATATTGGGCTTGAAGAAGCCGTTGCCGAAAATCAGGCAGCCCAGACCGACAAAGAACAGCAGCAATTGGGCGGAAGGCACTTCGGTTTGGCCAGCGCCGTACATCGAGGCCGAGAAGAACAAGGCAAACTGCCCGGCGGCCATCAGCAAACCACCCACCAGAATGGAACGGCGGTTGCCCCAGTACCGGTCGGCCATGTAGCCTCCCAACAACGGCGTCAGGTACACGAGCGAGGTGTAGTTGCCGTAAATCAATGACGACATCTCCTTGTTCATAAGGAGCGCCTTGAGCATGTACAAAGACAGCAGGGCGCGCATACCGTAGTAGCTGAACCGCTCCCACATCTCGGTGGCAAAGAGCACATAAAGGCCCTTCGGATGGCCGGTGGAAGCGGCCATCTGGGGCTGCTCCCGCACAGCGGAGGTCGTTTGCATGAAATAGAAATGAAGTGGTAGAAAGGAAGAAAAAGCCGCCGGCTGCAACCGCACGGAGGTTGGTAAAGCTACAAAAGTTTCCCAACCCCCGAATAACGCCCCGAATTTGCCCGGTTTGCGGCTTCACCCAGCACCACCCCTTCAGCGAATTTTCGCAAAATTTCTTCCGGCAACGTTGCCGGCCCGTCGTTTTGCCTATTTTTGTCTTAATTCCCTCATTTTCCCACCCAACCCAGTTTCCGGCTTCTGTTATGCTAGATTCCGCCGCTACTACCCGCCTGGCTCCGCTGGGCATCACGCAGGCCGCGCAGGTGCACCTGAACCTCACGCCTGAGCAGCTCACGCAGGAGGCCCTGCGCCGCCACGAAGGCGTGCTCACCGACACCGGCGCCCTGATGGCCGACACCGGCACCTTCACCGGCCGCTCCCCCAAAGACCGTTTCGTGGTGAAAGACGCCGGCACCGCCGACAGCGTCTGGTGGGGCGACATCAACATTCCCTTCGCCGAAGACAAGTTTGAGCAACTGCACCAGAAAATGGTGCAGTACCTGGCCGACAAAGAGCTTTACGTGCGCGACGCCTACGCCGGCGCCAACCCCGACTACCAGCTCAAGCTGCGCGTGGTGAATGAGCTGGCCTGGCACAACCTGTTCTGCTACAATATGTTCCTGCGCCCCGCCGAGGGTGCTGATACCAGCTGGACGCCCGACTTCAGCATCATCTGCGCCCCTGGCTTCGAGGCTGACCCAGCCGTAGACGGCACGCGCCAGAAGAACTTCGCTATTCTGAACTTCTCCAAGAAGATGATTCTGATTGGCGGCACGGGCTACGCCGGCGAGATGAAGAAAGGAATCTTCGGGGTGCTTAACTACCTGCTGCCCCACGAGCGCGCCACGCTGCCGATGCACTGCTCGGCTAACGTGGGCAAAGACGGCGACACGGCCATCTTCTTCGGCCTCTCGGGTACCGGCAAAACGACGCTTTCCGCCGACCCCAACCGCGGCCTGATCGGCGACGACGAGCACGGCTGGACGCCGGACGCCGGCATTTTCAACTTTGAGGGCGGCTGCTACGCCAAGGTCATCGACCTGAGCGCCGAGAAGGAGCCCGAAATCTGGAACGCCATCAGAACCGGCTCCATCGTGGAGAACACGCGCTTTGTGCCCGGCACCACCACCGTGGACTACGCCAACAAGAGCGTAACCGAAAACACCCGCACGGCCTACCCGATCAATTTTATTCCGAACGCCATTGAGCCTTCGGTGGCCGAGGCGCCCAAGAACATCTTCTTCCTGACGGCCGACGCCTTCGGGGTGCTGCCTCCCATTAGCAAGCTCGATAAGAGCCACGCCATGTACCACTTCATGAGCGGCTACACGGCCAAGGTGGCCGGCACGGAAATGGGCATCACGGAGCCGCAGACCACGTTTTCGGCCTGCTTTGGCGCCGTATTCCTGCCGCTGCACCCGACGAAGTACGCCGAGATGCTGGGCAAGAAAATGGACGAAAACGAAGTAAACGTGTGGCTGGTGAACACCGGCTGGAGCGGCGGCAGCTACGGCGTCGGCTCGCGCATGAAGCTGGGCTACACCCGCGCCATGATTACGGCCGCCCTCAACGGCGAGCTGAACGACGTGGAGTTCAAAAAGCACCCCATCTTCGGCGTAGAAGTGCCGGCCTCGGTGCCGGGCGTGCCCACCGAAATCCTGGACCCACGCGCCACCTGGGCCGACCAGGAGGCCTACGACAAAACGGCCGCCGACCTGGCCCACAAGTTCGTGGCTAACTTCCGGAAGTACGCCGATTTCGCCAACGACGAAATTCTGGCCGGTGCTCCTAAAACGACAGTAGAAGCCAGCGTTTAGGGCATAATACAATTATAAAAGAGCCCCGTCGGCATTGCCGGCGGGGCTCTTTTCATTTATCGAATAGCAAACACAGCCGAAGAAGTTGTGAGGAACCATGACAAGTAACCAGCCCGATACAAGTTTGCGGGCAGGATTGCCACAAATCCTCGAAATGCCAGTAATTTGCCCTGCTTTTCCGACCCTTCCACCTTCTCTTTCTGATTATGCGCAAGCGTTTGCTGCCGCTGTTTCTGTTATTTCTGTCGCCGCTGAGCTTGTGGGCCTGGGGTGTTGACGGCCACCGCGCTGTGGGCCAGATTGCCGAAAACCACCTCACCCGCAAGGCCCGCCGCGAAGTGCAGCGCCTGCTGGGCACCGAAACGCTGGCTCTGGTGAGCACTTGGCCCGACGAAATCCGTAATTACCCGGAGTTCAAGGACACCGCCCCCTGGCACTACGTCAACTCGCCCTCGGGCCTGAACGAGACGCAGTACCTGCAGGACCTGAAGGGCCAGTCCGGCCCCAACGCCTACAATATGCTGCAGGCCAAGCTTCGGGAGCTGACCGATTCCAGCAAGACACAGGCCGAGAAGCTCGCCGCCCTCAAGTTTGTGGTGCACCTCGTGGGCGACGCCCACCAGCCTCTGCACGCCGGCCACGCCGAGGACAAGGGCGGCAACGACATCAAGGTGAAATACCGCGGCAAGGACACCAACATGCACAGCCTCTGGGACAGCGGTCTGATCGACTACCAGGGCCTGAGCTACACGGAAATGGCCACCCGCTACGACGGGCCCATCCGGCGGCAGCAGGTGCGCGAGTGGCAGTCATCGTCGCCGGAAAGCTGGTTCTGGGAGTCGTACCAGGCCAGTGAGCAGGTGTACCGCAGCGCCCCGGCCAACGGCGACGTAGATTACAACTATTACCCGGCGCACTCCGAAATGATGAAGCAGCGCATCCAGCAGGCTGGCGTACGGCTAGCGGGTTTGCTGAACGAGGTGCTGGGCTAGACCAGCGTGAGCGGCATGGGCAGCCCGGAGGAAGTTCTCCGGGCTGCTCAGCTGTATTCTACCGTTCCTATTGTTAGATTTATCCGATGCGGTTTTACTACAAGTTCATGCTGGCGGCGGGCCTGCTACTGGGCGCGCAGCAGGCGCGGGCCCAGTTTACAGGAACCTGGGCAAAAGCAGATATCCCGCTGTTTTACAACCAGCGCTACCAGGTGGGTGATATCCTGTTTGACCCTGCCCAGGACCGCGCAGACTTTACGCTGCGGCCATCCGGCCGCATTTACCAGTATTATAACTTCAACACCACCTACAGCGGCGGGCGCCCTGAGCTGCGCCGGCAGCTGCTGGCGGCTCTGCACACGCCGCCGGCCGGCACCAGCGGCAGCGGCTACCTTACGGTGCGTTTCGTGGTGAACTTCCGTGGGGAAACCGACCGTTTTCGGGTACAGGAGCTGGATTCTGCGTACCAGCCACAAGCGTTTGCGCCGCCTCTGGTGGCGTGGGTGCTGCGCGCCTGCCGCGACCTGCAAAGCTGGCAGCCGGGCCGCATTGATGGCGAAACCCAGGACAGCTATTTCTATTGCACGTTTATCGTGCGCGAGGGTTCTATTCAGGATGTTCTTCTATGATACGCTACGCAATAGTGCTGCTGCTGAGCCTGCTGTTTCGCCCGGTGGCCGCCCAGCCCAACTGCCTGATCTACCAGGCTGGCTCGCCGGAGCGGGCAGCGTGTGAGCTTTACCTGCAGGCGCTTGAGCTTCCGCAGGGCTCCATTCAGTCGCAGGTGTACTTCGACCGGGTAATAGCTCTATGCCCGACGTTTGCCGAAGCCTACCACGAGAAGTCGGTGCCGTTTCTCAAACGGGGCGACTTTCTGACGTGGAAAAAGCTGATCGACGAAGCCGTGCGGCTGCAGCCGGACCGCTACCTGGCCGACCGGGGCTGGTGCCGCTTCAAGTTTCTGCGCGACTACCGCGGCGCGCTGGCCGACATTACTCGGTTGCAGCAACTCACCCATAACCAACCTAGCCAGTCCGGCGACGGCAACTACGACCTGCGCATCCTGGCGGCGCTGTGCCAGCGCGAGTTGGGTGACCTGCGCGCCGCCCTCACCACCTTCGACGCCTGCATCGCCGACAATAAAACCCAGGACCGGGTGGGCCTCTACGACTATTTGCATCGGGGCGTCACGAAGCTACGGCTGCACGACTACGCCGGAGCTCTTGCCGATTTCAAGCTGCAGCGCGCCGTCAATGGTAAGCTGGCCGAAACCGACTACTACACTGCGCTTATACTGCGGCAGCAGCACCAGGCCGGGGCGCTGGCGCACATGCAGAGCGCCCGGCAACTATGGCAGCAGGGCTACCGCCTCAACGACCCATACATGAGCATGCCCGACGAAATATCCCTCCCGGATATCGACCGATTTTTGCAACAGCAGTAGCGTATCCATTACGCAGCAAACGGCCCCGCTGACGTACGTCAGCGGGGCCATTTGCATTGCCAGGTGTCAGTTACTTGTTTTGGCTGGACTTGCCGCTCAGCCAGGCTGCGGCCGCCACGCCGGCTCCCACCAGCAGGGCCGCTTTCAGGCCAGTGTTGCCGCGCGTGACGGCCTCGGTGTAGTAGCTGGTTTCGCGGGTGCTGCCGGGGTAGTTGCCGCGCTCCTCCAGCTGGCCCATGGGGCGGTCGAGGCCGTTCTGCTGCAGCGGGCGCCGGGCGTAGTCGGCCTGCTCCTGCTTGGCGAAGGATTTCTCCATGAACTGGTCGAGCAAAGCGGGCGTCCAGCGGTTCAGACCGATGAAGGCCCGGCCGCCGCCGCCCACCACCACGTCGCGCTCAGGGTTTTCGGCCGCGTACAGGATGGCGCGGGCCACGGTTTCGGGGGCGTAGGCAGGCGGCGCGTGCTGGGCTTCGCGCTCCATGTAGTTTTTGGCGTGCAGCGGGTAAGGCGTATCGATGGCCGCGGGCTGAATCAGGGTCACCGAAATCGGGGATTCATCCATTTCCAGCTCCATGCGCAGGCCGTCGGTGAAGCCCTTCACGGCGTGCTTGCTGGCCGAGTAGATGGTCTGCAGGATGGCCGTGACTTCCGATAGAATGCTGCCCACGTTGATGATGGCGCCGCCCTTGCCTTTCATGTGCTTGGCGGCTTCCAGCGAGCCATTTACCAGGCCCCAGAAGTTCACGTCGAACAGGCGGCGCATGTCTTCTACCGGCACCTGCTCCAGCTTACCGTAGATGCTCACGCCGGCGTTATTGATCCAAGTATCGTAGCCGCCGTAGCGGCTGGCGGCCTCCCGGGCCAGGCGCTGCACGTCTTCGGGCTTGCTCACGTCGGCCACCACGTAATCGGCGTGGCCGCCGGCCTGCCGGATTTCGCTGGTGAGCTGACGCAGGGCGTCTTCGCTGCGGGCCGCCAGAATCAGGCGGGCGCCGGCTTTGGCGGCCATGCGGGCCGTCACGAGGCCGATACCGGACGAAGCGCCGGTGATGACGATGGTTTGCTGGGAGAGTTTCTTGAGTTTAACCGACATAGTGAGGGTGGGCAAAGTGGAAAGTGTAGCATAGCGGGTGGCCCATGGCCAGCCCCCTTAGGCATACGCGCCCGGCGGCCGGGCGTTATGTTGAGCTTGGCGCCGCCGGGCCGGCGGCGCGTGCTTTTCCGGTTTACCTTTGCCCCATGCCGCACACTTTCTTCGCTCCCGACCTCTCCGGCCTCACCTACACGCTTCCCGAAGACGAAAGCAAGCACGCCGTGCGGGTGCTGCGCCTGAGCGCCCCCGACCCCGTGGTGCTGGTAGATGGCCGCGGCGGCGTGTTTCAGGCTGAAGTGGCCGACGCCAACCCGAAGCGCTGCCAGCTGCGCATCACCCACGAAGCGCAGGTGCCGCGCCGCCCCTATTTCGTGCACGTGGCCGTGGCGCCCACCAAAAACCTCGACCGGATGGAATGGCTGGTGGAAAAAGCGGTGGAAATCGGCGTCGACCGGCTCACGTTTCTGCGCTGCGCCCGCTCCGAGCGGCGCGAGCTGAAGCTGGAGCGCCTGCACAAAATAGCCGTCAGCGCCCTCAAGCAGTCGGGCCAGGCGTGGCTGCCGCAGCTGGATGAGCTGACGGACTTCGCCGATTTCCTGCCCACCATCGACGGCGCCACCAGCTTCATCGGCCACCTCGAGGAAGGCGACCGGACGCCACTGGCCCGCGTGGCGGCGGCCGGGGCCGGCTGCTGCGTGCTCATCGGGCCCGAAGGCGACTTCACGCCCCAGGAAATTGCCGCCGCCTTTGCCCGCGGTATCCGGCCCGTGACGCTGGGCGCCTCCCGCCTGCGCACCGAAACGGCCGCGTTGACCGCTGTGCACACGGTGCACGTGGCGCGGGAGTTGGCCGAAAACCGCTAAGTTGAACGCCTGCCGCTCTCTTCTGCGTTTCTCTCTGCACACCGCTGCCTCCATTTTTCTCGTCCGCATATGCTGAAGACCCTCTGCCTGGCCGTTACGTTTCTGCTGCTGCTCACGGCCGCTGCGCCGCCCGCCGCGGCTCCCAGCTTCCGCATTGCCAAGCTGCACTACGGTGGCGGCGGCGACTGGTACGCCAACAAAACCAGTCTGCCCAACCTCATCCGCTTCTGCAACCAGACGCTCAGCACCAACATGGCCCCCGACGAGGCTACCGTGGAGCTGGACTCGCCGGAGCTGCTCAGCTACCCGTTCGTGCACATGACCGGCCACGGCAACGTGCTGTTTTCCGATGCTGAGGCCAAAAACCTGCGCCGCTACCTGATGGGCGGCGGCTTCCTGCACATCGACGACAACTACGGCCTCGACAAGTTCATTCGGCCCGAGATGAAAAAGGTATTTCCGGAGCTGGAGTTCGTGGAGCTGCCCTTCTCCCACCCCATCTACCACCAGAAGTTCCAGTTTCCCAGAGGCTTGCCCAAAGTACACGAGCACGACGGCAAGCGGCCCCAGGGTTTCGGCCTGCTCTACAAGGGCCGGCTGGTGTGCTTCTACAGCTTTGAGTGCGACTTGGGCAACGGCTGGGAAGACCTGGGCACCTATCCCGAAGACACCCCCGCCACCCACGAGGCCGCGCTGAAAATGGGCGCCAACCTGGTGAGCTACGCCCTGACGCAGGACTAAGCCTTGCCGCGCAGTTCTGCTTTGGCTTCTGCTGGCAGCGGGCCGGACGCCCGGGCTTGCCGGGCCGCATTTTTTCGGCAGAGCGCGGCACCTCGGGCAGCTTTGCCGTAGTTTTAGTGTTTAAATTCCGACTTGCTGTATGCCGCCTGCTTTGCAAGCGCCAGGGATTTTGTCCCGGCTGCGCACCGAAACCCGCCCCTACCACGATACCGTCGAACAGAATCCGTTCAACCAGGCGCTGACCGCTGGCACCATCACGGCTTCCGACACGGCGCAGTTTCTGGCCCGCATGTACGGCATTGTTGCGCCCTATGAGGCCCGGATGCAGCAGCAGGCCACCGACTTTGGCCCCGAGTGGCAACTCGAGCAACGCTACCGCGGCCACCTGATTCTGGCAGACCTGACCCGGCTGGGCTACCCCGGCACGCCGCCACTATGCCCGGCCATGCCACCGCTCGAAACCCGCGCCCAGCTGCTGGGCGCGATGTACGTGCTGGAAGGCTCGACGCTGGGCGGGCAGGTAATTGCCCGCCAGCTGGCCGCCGCCGGCATCGAAGGCCGCACCTTTTTTGCCGGCCGGGCCGAACGCACGGGCCCACTCTGGAAGCAGTTTACGCAGCTGCTGGAAGCCGCCGCGGCCACCGAAGACGCTAATGCCATGGTGACTTCGGCCATTCTCACGTTCCAAACCCTTGCCGCATGGCTCACTCAGGAGTAACCCTGACCGACGAAACCCTGCTCGGCCAACCCATCACGCTCAACAACTGCGACCGGGAGCCCATCCACATTCCCGGCCTGATTCAGCCCTACGGCTTTTTGCTGTGTCTCGATGAGCAGACCAGGTTGGTGGTGCAGGCCAGCGCCAACACCAAAAGCCTGCTGGGGCACTCGCCCGAAGACCTGCTCGGCGGCGGCCTGGGCCAGCTCATGGAGCCCGAGCAGCTGCTGGAGGTCGAGCGCCTCTGGCCTACCGTCACCGAGCAGAGCCGCCTGCTGGGCGTGCGCCTCGAACGGGTGCGGAACCGCCCGTACTACAAGCTGGTACTGCACCGCTACGACGGCCTGCTGTGGGTGGAGGGCGAGCCCGTGGCCGGCAACACCGTCAGCGCCTTCGACCTGCCCTCGCTCAACCTGACCTTGGGCCGCCTGCTGAGCGCCACTACCACCTTGGAAATGTGCCAGGTGGCCGTGGAGCAGGTGCGCACCCTCACCGGCTTCGACCGTGTGGCCGTGTACCGCTTCGCCCCCGACGACAGCGGCGAGGTGGTGGCCGAGGCCGTGCACGAAGACCTGGCCCCCTGGCTGGGCATGCACTACCCGGCCACCGACATTCCGAAACAGGCCCGGGCCATGTACCTCAAAAACTGGCTGCGCTTCGTTGCCGATGCCCGCTACACGCCCGTGCCCCTGGTGCCCGCCGTGCGCCCCGGCGCCCCCCGCCCGCCCGACATGACGTACTCTGTGCTGCGCAGCGTGTCGCCCATTCACCTGCAGTACCTGCACAACCTGGGCTCGGCGGCCACCATGACCATCTCCCTCATTGAGGACGGCCAGCTGTGGGGCATGATAACCTGCCACCACCAGACGCCGCGCCTTGTGAGCTACGAACTGCGCGACCTGTGCCAGTTCCTGGGCAAAACCATGTCGGCCCTGCTCAAAACCAAGCAGCAATACGACGAGCTGGCCTATCGCCAGCACATCACCCAAACCCAGACGCGTCTGTTCGAGCTGGTGAGCACCCAGCCCAACTTTGTGGATGGCCTGCACCGCTTCTCGCCCACCCTGCGCGACGTGTTCCAGACCGGCGGGGTGGCCGTCTGCATCGAAGGCGAGATATTCACCGTCGGCAACACGCCCACAACCGAGCAGATTGCCGGGCTGATGGCGTGGCTCGACGAGCACATGAAGGGTGATGAATTCCACACCGATTCCTACTCGCGCCTCAACCCGGCCGGCTTGGTCCTGCGGGCCACGGCCAGCGGTCTGCTCGCCATTCGGCTGGCCGAGGGGCCCGGCGACTACATCATCTGGTTTCGGCCCGAGGTGATTCAGACCGTGACTTGGGCCGGGCGCGACGACAAAGTGCCGGCCATCGTCGATGGTGAAGTGTTCCTATCGCCCCGCCAGTCGTTCGAGGCCTGGAAGGAAACCGTGGAAAACTCGGCCCTGCCCTGGCTGCCCATGGAGCTGGAGGCGGCCCACGAAATCCGCCTCTACATCGCCGACCTGCGGCTGAAGATGTTCAACGAAGCCGTGAGCAAGGCGCGGGCGCTGGCCTCGCTCAACGAAGACCTCGAGCGCAGCAACGACGAGCTCGACTCGTTCGCCTACGTGGCCTCGCACGACCTGAAGGAGCCCCTGCGCGGCATTCACAACTACTCGTTGTTTTTGCTGGAAGACTACGCCGACAAGCTCGACGAGGACGGCGTACACAAGCTGCAGACCCTGGTGCGCCTGAGCCAGCGCATGGAAGCCCTGATTGAGTCGCTGCTGCAGATTTCGCGCGTGGGCCGTCTGGAGCTGGCCCGTAAGCCCGTGGACCTGAACGAGGCGCTGGCCGACGTGCTGGAGCTGCTGGCCCCGCGCCTGGAGCAAACCGGCACCCACGTGCGGATGCCCGAGCCGCTGCCCACCGTGCTGGGCGACGTGGTGCGCCTGCGCGAAGTGTTGGCTAATTTGCTCACCAACGCCATGCGCTACAACGACCGGCCGGAAAAACACGTAGAGGTAGGCTTTCTCCAACCTGATTCCCCTCTTCCCAAAATCCATATCGACCCGGCGGCTTATCACACCATCTACGTTCGCGACAACGGCATCGGCATTGCGCCCCGCCACCACGAGGCCATCTTCCGGATTTTTAAGAGGCTGCACAGCCAGGAAAAATACGGCGGTGGCACCGGGGCCGGTCTGGCCATCGTGAAAAAGATGATTGAAAAGCACGGTGGCACCCTGTGGGTCGAATCGGAGCTCGGGGAAGGTGCCACCTTCTATTTTACCATTCCTAAGGCTGATCCCGTCTGATGTCCACCCTCAAACCCGTACTCGTCGTTGAAGACAGCGCCGAAGATTTTATGGCCCTCGGCCGGGCCTTCCGCAAACACTCGCTGCAGCACCCTGTGCTGCGCTGCGAAGACGGCGACCAGGCCCTCGAGTACCTGCAGGGCTACGGCAAGCGCCCGGAGTGGCCCCTCACCCTGCCCGCCATCGTGCTGCTCGACCTGAACATGCCCGGCACCGACGGCCGCACCGTGCTCGACACCCTGAAGCAGGACCCGCAGCTGGCCAGCATCCCGGTCATCATTTTCACCACGTCTTCCAACAGCAAGGATATCGAGGAATGCTACCGCCTTGGGGCCAACAGCTACATGACCAAGCCGGTGAACTACCCCCGGCTAGAGGAAAAAGTACAGCTCATCGTCAAATACTGGCTGGAAAACACGGAGCTTCCGGCGCTTAACTAGGGTACCTGCGTGAAGACACTGCTGATCATCGACGACAATGCCGAGGACCGCCTCCTCTACCGCCGTCTGCTACGCCCGCAGGAAGGCCAGGAGCGTCTCGACATTCACGAAGCCTCGGATGGTGAGCAGGGTCTGGCCCGGTTTCGCGAGCTGCACCCCGACTGCGTGCTGCTCGACTACAACCTACCCGATACCGACGGGCTGAGCATGCTTGCGCAGATGCAGCAGGAAACACCACTCGATACGCTGTGTGTGGTGATGATTACTGGTGGCGGGAATGAGCAATTGGCCGTGCGCGCCCTCCGCACCGGTGCCCTCGACTACCTAGTGAAAGGGCAGTTCGACCACGACCTGCTGGACCGGACCGTGCGCCACGCCATTGAAAAAAACGAGTGGCGGCAGTACCAGAACCGCTACCATGCCGAAATGCAGACCATCAACCGCCAGCTGCGCGACTCGTTGGCGGAGCTGACCCACACGCGGCAGGCCCTGCACAACAAAAACACCGAGCTGATGGCCGCCAACGACCAGGTGACGGCCCGCAACCAGCAGCTGGCCCGCAGCAACCAGGATCTGGACAACTTCGTGTACGCCGCCAGCCACGACCTCAAGCAGCCCGTCAACAACCTGCAGGGGCTGTTTGAGGAACTGCGGTGCACCATGCTGGTGCAGGAACCGGATACGGCCACCATCATGCGTCTGTTTGAAGAGTCGCTGCAAAGCCTCTCCACTACCATCAACGATCTGGCGGCCGTGGTGCAGGAGCAGCGACCGGCCAGCCAGCCCCCAAGCGAGCCGATAGATCTGGCCGAGCTTGCCACGGACGTTATGCAGGCGCTACGCCCACAGATTCTGGCCACCCACGCGCACATCAATACCAATTTTTCCGGGCTGTCGCAGCTGCAGTATGTTCGCGTCAATCTGCGTACCATTTTGCTCAATCTCCTGGGCAACGCACTGAAATACCGCCACCCCGGCCGGCGGCCCCACATCCAGCTACGTGCCTATGCCGCCGCCGGGCAGCCGGTGCTGGAAGTGCAGGACAACGGCCTGGGCATCAACATTGAGCGCCACGGGACAGAGCTATTCCAGCTGTTCCGCCGCTTCCATCCCCAGGCTGGCGACGGCACCGGCGTTGGGCTGTTTCTGGTCAACCGCCTGGTGCAGGGCCCCGGGGGCCACATCGAAGTGGAGAGCAAGGAAGACCACGGCACCACGTTTCGGCTATTCCTGCAAGCTGGCAGCCATACGTAGCCGCCCAGCGCCCTTCACTGGCTGGCTGAAGCTGTTGTCGTTAAGCTATATGACATGCGCCATAAGCAGCCAAGCGGATGCATAAGACACTCAATTAAAAATAGTTAAGTGGTCATGTGAAAGTAATGCGGTATTGTATGCCAATTCCGTGAATTAGTTGGGTGAGACGTTCGTACAAGTGCGCTTCACTGTCGTAGTCATGGGGCCTGAGCCAGTAGTGCTTGCAGCGGTGCCAAAGCCGTTCGATCTGGTTGAGTTCGGGCGAGTAGGCGGGCAGAAACTGTAGACGCAGCCCGCGCCGGGCCCACGCGCGCAGCCGCGCCTGCACGCTGGCGGCCCGGTGGATGCTGGCGTTGTCGAGCACGAGGATCGTGGGCCGCTCAAGCGTGAAGCTGAACTGCTCGACAGCGGCCACAAACAAGTCGGCTGTGAACGCGCCGGCATAGAGCACGCCAGTGAAGGCCTGGGCCGGGTCGCGCGCCTGCCAGAAGCCCAGCAGCGAGTAGCCACCGGTGGGGCCGCGTTCGGCCGGCACGCCGTGCGCCGGCTGCCCGCGCCGCTGCCAGGCATGTGAGACGGGTGCCTGGCGCGAAAAGCGGCACTCATCCACGTAGACGACGGCCACCCCGCCGCTGGCCTCGACCTGATGCAGCAGGGCCAACTCCTGCTGGAAAAAGCCGAACAGCAGGGCATCGCGCCGGGCCCGCAGGCTCTGACGCAGGCGTTTGTAGCAGAAGCCCAGGCGACGGGCCCAGTAGCAGAGGCGGCTCCGGCTCAGGGCTGGTACGGGCAGGGGGCTGTGCCGGCCCAGCGACTGCGGCACCAGGTGGCCCAGATCAGCCGCTAGTTTTTTTGGGCGGCCGCATCCAGGTGGGGTGGCCGGCCCGAGCGGGCCCCTTCGCGCAGGCCGCTCACGCCCTGGGCTCGCCAGCGTCGCAGCCAGCGGCTGACCGTATCGGCGTCCACAGCAAATAAGGCCGCCAAACGGCTGATGCTCTGGCCTCGGCTGTGGCCCAGCACGGCCTGCGCCCGGCGGCGCATGCGGTAGTGCGGGCCATGGGCGGCTGCCTGTTCCAACGTCAGCACTTCTGGGCTAGTCAAATCAGTAGTAGCTCGCATTCAACAAGATATAACTTTATGCCCAGCCGCATTACTTTCGCCTCACCACTTAACCGATACAATCAGAACCTGCGCTGCAGAATTTCGCTTAGCATGAAAGCAGCTCGCAGGTCGGCGGGATTGCGCAGCAGATCCGTGACAGTAGCGCGGGCCGGCTCCTGGGCGCGGGCCTGCTGGCGGGCCCAATAGTCGGCGGGCTCATTGGGGCGGCGGCTGGCGCGGGGCTGGCTGGCCGCCCGGCGCGCCTCATGCAGCGGCACCTCCAGCGAGCGGGCTTCCGTGCTGGTTTCCAGCGAGGCCGCGGCCGTGGCCCGTTGTTCCAGGCTGCGGGCCGGAGTTGCCTTTTCGCGCGGCAGGGGCCGGCCAGCCGGCGTCGTCGGCTCGGCCGCCGCCGGGGCGGCAGTAGTGGTGCGGTTGCCGGCCTGCATCTGCTTCAGCAACTCCTCAAACGAGGCCGCCGGCAACGGGGGCGCCTGGCGCGTGCGGGGTGGGCGCTGCTGTTGCTCACGGGTAGTAGTGGCCCGGGCTTTCTGCACCATCCGCCAGATAAACACGCCCAGCCCAAGCACTATCCAGAGCAACGTCTGCAGCTTTTCCATGATCTTGGCCTGAACAAATGGTTTAGGAAGGCAACAGCAGGGCCACGCCCTACTCACTACTCACTTATCGTACGCCCTTCTCGGGGAAACGGCCCTGCTTGGTGCGGTAAAAATCCTTGATTTCCTCCAGGTCTTTTTCGTAGTCGCCGGTGGGCCAGAAGGCGGGGCCGACGCCCGCTTCTTTGTTTTTGTAATCGAGGTAGCCCAGCTGAATAGGCACCCCTGCCTGGAGGGCGGCGTGGTAGAAGCCCCTGCGCCACTTAGGCTGGTACGAGCGGGTGCCTTCCGGCGTGATGAGAATCACCAGCTCGTCGCGCTCCTGAAACAACTGCACCATGCCATCCACGAGGCTGTTGTTGCGGCTGCGGTCTACGGCCAGGCCGCCCAGCGCCCGCACCAGCGCCCCCAGCACCGGAATAGTAGTCCACTCTTTTTTGATAGTGAGCCTCACGTCCACGTCCATCAGAAAGAACGCGGCCCGCGCAAAAATAAAGTCCCAGTTGCTGGTATGGGGCGCGGCAATCATCATGCTCTTCTTAATGGTGGTGGATGCCCGCGGACCCAGCCGCCAGCCGGCCACCGCAAAAATGGCTTTGGAAACGTAGTACCAGAACGTAGAGGTTTTGCGAGCGGCCATGCAGAAAGAAGCGGAAATAAAGTGGCAGCGGCGGAATGCCGGAGCTGCCGGAAGGCAAAACTAGGAAAATGTAAGGTAAGCCGCTTACTCCGGCTTTAGCGGGCTGGCCGGCGCGGCCAGCAGCGCCCGCAGCGCCGAGGCCTGCGCCAGCGTGTAGTGGTAGCCGATATCGAACAGCTCCTGCCCGCGCCGGTAGTCCAGCGGGCGGTAGGCCCGCAGCTCCGGCGGCTCCAGCAGCAGCTGGCACTGCTGCTTGCTGAGCGTGCTGTTGGCCCCGATAACCAGGTTGAGGGTGCGTTCCACCAAGCCCCGGAAGCTCGTGACGCGGCCGCCCGTATTGGTCGGGATGCAGTTGACGGCCACCACCGGCCAGCCCCGGCCCAGCAGCGCGTCCACGGGCAGGTTGTTGAGCAGGCCCCCATCCACCAGCTGCAGGCCCTGGTACTCCACGGGCCGGTACAGCACCGGCACCGCCGACGAGGCCAGCAGCGGCGGAATCAGGGGGCCCTGCGCAAAGTACACCGAGGCCCCGGCGGTCAGGTCGGTGGCCACCAGCGTCAGGGGCAGGCGCAGGCTCTCAAAGGTGCAGTCGGCCCCCAGATGCCGGGCAAAAAGCGCCTCCACCGCCCCTAGCTGCAGCAAACCGTAGCGGCTGAAAGCCGGCCGGGTGAGCCGCGTGATGCTTATGCCCATAAACAGCTCCAGAATCTGGCGGGGCGCAAACCCGGCCGCGTAAAACGCCCCCACAATGGCCCCCGACGACACGCCAGCCAGCGCCGCCACCGGCAGCCCCAGCTCGTCGAGGGCGGCCAGCACACCCAAGTGGGCCAGCCCCCGCGCCCCGCCCCCCGACAGGGCCAGGGCCAGGCCAGGGTTCGTTGCTGAAGGTTGGCTGGTGCTTGTTGGCTTCTCGGTCAGCGTCACGGTGCCGGTGGTACTAGTGTCAACTCACAACGAAAAACCACTGCCAAAAGGCGAAAAACGACCTTACAGCTCCGACAAGCGGAACGTCTCGGCCAGGCGCACGCCCTTTTCGGTGTGCTGCACGGTGCAGCACTCGTGGGCGGCATCGTGCTCCAGCACCAGCACCCAGTTTTCGTCGGCGGCGCGACGCAGCACCTGCTCCTTTTCGGTCAGGGTCTGCAGCGGGCGCACGTCGTAGCCCATTACGTAGGGCAGTGGAATGTGGGCGGCGCTGGGCAGCAGGTCGGCCATGAAGGCGAGCTTACGGCCTTTGTAGTCGAGTAGCGGCACCATCATCTTCTCGGTGTGGCCGTCGGCGAAGATGATATCCTGCACCGCGCGTAGCTCCGCCGGCACTCCGGCGGCCGAATCAATAAAGCGCAGGTGGCCGCTCTCCTGGATGGGCAGAATGTTTTCCCGCAGAAAACTGGCTTTTTCACGCGGGTTGGGCGTCACGGCCCAGTCCCAGTGGCTCTGGTTGCTCCAATAGGTGGCGTTCGGGAAGGCCAGCTCCAGCTGGCCGGCGGCCGTGCGTACCACCGAGCCGCCGCAGTGGTCGAAGTGCAGGTGCGTCAGGAATACGTCCGTAATATCGGCCGACGTGTAGCCCAGCCGGCGCAGGGACTTCTCCAGCGTATCGTCACCGTGCAGGTAGAAGTGGCCCCGGAACTTCTCGTCCTGCTTCTCGCCGATGCCGTTGTCGATCAGCAGCAGCCGGCCGTTGTCTTCCACCAGCAGGCAGCGCATGGCCCAGGTGCACATGTTGTTGGCGTCGGCGGGCACCAGCTTCTGCCACATGCTTTTGGGCACCACGCCAAACATGGCGCCGCCATCGAGTTTAAACAGGCCGGTATCGAGGGTGTGAACGGTCATGGGAATTAGGTTAGGTGAATTAGATTGGGAGGGTAAAGGAATAAAAAAATGTCATCCTGAGCGGAGCGAAGGACCTGATGCCACCTGAACAATGAGCGTGGTCACGACTCGTTCAGGTATTATCAGGTCCTTCGCTCCGCTCAGGATGACAGGGATTTTTGCTGCAAACTCCTTTATTCCAGCACCACGCCCATAGCCGCAAACTTGTCGATGCGCTGGCTGATGCGTTCCTCGGTGGGCAGGGCTTCCAGCTCGTCGAGGGTTTTGAGGATAGTTTTCTTCAGGGTTTTGATCATGGTGGTCGTGTCGGTGTGGGCGCCGCCCAGGGGCTCCTTCACGATGCCGTCCACGAGCTTATTGCCCAGCATGTCGGTGGCCGTGAGCTTGAGGGCCTCGGCCGCCTGCTCCTTATAGTCCCAGCTGCGCCACAGGATGCTGCTGCACGATTCTGGTGAAATCACTGAGTACCAAGTATTTTCCAGCATCAGCACCCGGTCGCCGATGGCAATGCCCAAGGCACCGCCCGAGGCGCCTTCGCCGATGATGATGCAAATGACGGGCACCTTCAGCAGGAACATTTCCTTGAGGTTGCGGGCAATGGCCTCGCCCTGCCCCCGCTCCTCGGCCTCCAGGCCCGGAAAGGCGCCCGGCGTGTCGATGAGCGTCACGATAGGCTTGCCGAACTTCTCGGCCAGCTTCATCAGGCGCAGGGCCTTGCGGTAGCCCTCGGGGTTGGGCATGCCGAAGTTGCGGAACTGCCGCTGCTTGGTGTTGCGCCCCTTCTGCTGCCCGATGAACATCACCGAGCGGCCGTCGATTTCGGCGAAACCGCCCACCATAGCCTTGTCGTCAGCCACGGTCCGGTCGCCGTGCAGCTCCACAAACTTCTCGGTCATGCCCTCAATATAGTCGAGGGTGTAGGGCCGGTCGGGGTGGCGCGAGAGCTGCACGCGCTGCCAGCGGGTCAGGTTGGCGTAGGTTTCCTTTTTAAGGGTCTTGATTTTGGCTTCGAGGGCCGCTACGGCGTCCGAAACGTCCACCTGGCTATCGAGCGCCAGCTGTTGCATTTCACGGAGCTTGCCTTCGAGTACGGCAATTGGTTGTTCAAAATCGAGGAGCATTGCCACGGCAGAATGCGTCAGGGTTGCGGAGTGAGAGAAGAAAGCAAAGGTAAGCGAAGGGCCGGATACCGCGCACTGCCCCCACCCGCTGATTTTTGCAAAAACATTTTCCCCTGACTGCCAGCACAAAACAAGGGTAGCGGCAGTTTTTTTGAATCTTTTTTGAACGCGGGGTTGCACGGTCCGGACCGGCACCTTACTTTTGCATCATCAAAACGGAAGGACACACGGTCTGCCCGCAATGATGAACTGGTTCGGTAGTTCAGTTGGTTAGAATGCCGCCCTGTCACGGCGGAGGTCGCGGGTTCGAGTCCCGTCCGGACCGCAAAGGCCCTTCAGAGTAATCTGAAGGGCCTTTTGCTTTTTCCGGCCCTGTGAGTTGAGCAAGCATCTGCTTTATTCAACCGAGCGGTAGCCTTGCTGGGGCGCGGCGGTGCATCTTTGTCGGGTGAGAATTCTGCTGCTCGTCTTCGCTTTTACTTTCCAGAGCCTGATGGGCCGGGCGCAGCCGGCGGCGCCCACTCCCCTGCTGCGCAACCTGCAAACGGCCCTGGCCCACAAAACCACCTACGACCAGCAGCGGCAGCAGCGCATTGCCGTGCTTACGGCCGCCTTTCGGGCCAGCCCAGCCAACCCGGAAGCCCGTTTCGGGCTGGGCTTGCGCATTTACGAGGAGTACAAGGCGTTTCAGTACGACTCAGCGTTTGTGTACAGCCAGCAACTCACGCAGCTGGCCCGGCAGCTCAATAGCCCCGAGAAAACGGAGCTGGCCCGGCTGAAGCTGGCGTTTATCCTGCTCTCGTCAGGCATGTTCAAGGAAACCTTCGAGGAACTGAGCCGCATCCGGCCGGTCTACCTGAGCCGGGCCGATCGGCAGGATTTCTACTTCCTGCAGGCCCGCGCCTACAGCGACCTGGGCGACTTCAACCAGGACCAAGTGTACCGCCCCGCCTACCACGCCCGGGCCCTGGCCTACGCCGATTCGGCGCTGCGCTACAGCCGGCCCGGCTCCTACGAGCAGCTGGCCGTGCAGCAGTTCAAGACCGCCAAAAGCGGGCAGCTGCGCCAGGGCCTGGCCCTGTACCGGCAGATCCAGCGGCTGCCGCAGCTCACGCAGCACCAACTGGCCGTGAGTGCCAGCACCACGGCCTACATTCATACGCTACTGGGGCAGGAAGACCAGGCCTTCGCGCTGCTGCTGGTGTCGGCGGCGGCCGACGTGAAATCGGCCACCAAGGAAACCGTGGCCATCTTCCAGCTCTCGGAGTACTGCTACCGGCGCGGCGACCTGGAAAACGCCTACGCCTTTATCAAGGAGGCGCGGGCGCAGGCCACGTTCTACAAGGCCCGGCAGCGGCAGCTGGAAATCAGCCACATTTCCTCCGTCATCGAGGGGCAGAAGATCAGCATTATTGAGCAGCAGCGCCGTTCGCTGCGGCTGTACGCCGGGGCCGTAACGCTGCTGGCGCTGTTTGTGGTGGCGTTTATCGGGGTGATCTGGCGGCAGCTGCGCAAGCTGCAGCGGGCCGGCCGTCTGATTTCGGCCACCAACCAGGCGCTGCAGGAGCGCAACCAGGAGCTGGGCCGCCTGAACACGGGCCTGCACGAGGCCAGCCAGATCAAGCAGGAGTACATCGGCTACTACTTCCATAACAACTCGCAGCTGCTCGACCGGCTGGAAACGCTGAAAAAGGCGCTCGATACGCAGCTCGGCAGCAAGCAGTACGGGGCCGTGCAGCGGCTGGTGAGTGGCCTCAATATCCGGCAGCAGCGCCAGGAACTGTTGCGCGGCTTCGACGCGGTGTTTCTGCGGCTGTTCCCGCAGTTCATCCCGCAGTTCAACGCCCTGTTCCGGCCCGAAGACCAGTTCCAGCTCCCCGATGACCAGCTGCTAAGCACCGAGCTACGCATCTTCGCCCTCATCCGCCTAGGCATTCAGGACAGCGAGCAAATCAGCCGGATGCTGGGCTATTCCATCAACACCATCTACACCTACAAAACCCGGGTGAAGAACCGCTCGACAGTCCCGAACGAGGAATTCGAGGCCCGGATCATGGCCATTGAGGCGGTGTGATTGGGGCGGCAATAACCTCCTGTCATCCTGAGCGGAGCGAAGGACCTTATCACGTTACAACGATTCGGTCTGGTGTAGTAAGGTCCTTCGCTCCGCTCAGGATGACACGGCTAGGGCTGGCTACGCCCTCATTTTAACAACTTTTGCAGGCAATATCCCGTCTATATTTTCACCAACGATTTCCATATTAAAAACCTGTAAATCAATTATTTAACATCAATACCTGATTATATTTTCTTGACGCGGACTTGATAAGTTTCGGGCGCGCGCACGGCGGGCGTGCTTTGTGGTGTTCTGGGCTGACAGTTGGTCCAGCCGACACGCTCCGCTCCCCTTCTCTATCCAATTCCCATGCGTCAGTATTTCTGGCTGCTGCTGTTGCCGGCGGGTCCGGCGGCGGCGCAGGCCACCGCCCCGCTTACCGTGCAGCTCGACAACGTGCGCCTGCAGGTGGCCCGCAACGCCGCCGGCCAGCCCACCTACGCCGTGCAGTTCGGCGCGAAACCCGTCGTCACTACCTCCCGGCTGGGCCTGGCGCTGGCCGACGGGCCGGGCTTTGACGGGCCGCTGGAAATCACCGGCTCCGAAACCAAGGACGTGGATGAAACCTGGAACCCAGTGTGGGGCGAGGTCAAAACCATCCGCAACCACTACCGCCAGCTCACGGTGCATCTGCGCCAGCCCCAGCAGCCCGGCCGCCGCCTCGACGTGGTGTTCCGGGTATTTGCCGACGGCGTGGGCTTCCGCTATGAGGTACCCCGGCAGCCCGGCCTGAGCTACTTCACGGTGCAGCAGGAGCTCACCGAGTTCAACCTGCCCGCCAACCACAAGGCCTTCTGGATTCCGGGCGACTACGACTCCAACGAGTACGCCTACACCACCTCCCGCCTGAGTGAGGTGGACACCACCCCCATCGAGGCCATCCAGCAGAAAGCCGCCCCCCACCGCGTGCAGACGCCCCTGATGCTGAAATCGGACGACGGGCTGTACGTGAACATCCACGAGGCGGCCCTGGTGAACTACCCGGCCATGATGCTGGACGTGGACCCCGCCACCTACGGCCTGCGCAGCCACCTGGTGCCCGCCGCCACCGGCGCGGCGGCCTACCTGCAGGCCCCCGAGCACACGCCCTGGCGCACCATCGTGGTGTCGGACAAAGCCCCCGAGGTGCTAGTCAGCAAGCTGATTCTGAACCTGAACGAGCCTACCAAGTTTCCGACCACTGACTGGATCAAGCCCCAGAAATTTGTGGGCGTGTGGTGGGAGATGCACGTGAACAAGGCCAGCTGGAACTACGCCGACACCAGCAACCTCAAGCTGGCCGGCACCGACTGGAACCGCCTCAAGCCCAACGGCCGCCACGGCGCCAACACCACCAACGTGAAGCGCTACATTGACTTCGCGGCCCAGCACGGCCTGCAGAGCGTGCTGGTGGAAGGCTGGAACGTGGGCTGGGAAGATTGGGCCGGCAACTGGAAAGAGGAGGTGTTCGACTTCGTGACGCCCTACCCCGATTTCAACGTGACGGAGCTGCAGCAGTACGCCGCCGCCAAGGGCGTGCAGCTGATGATGCACCACGAAACCTCGGGCTCCGTCACCAACTACGAGCGGCGCCAGCAGGAAGCCTACCGCTTCATGAAGGAGCATAACTACGCGGCCGTGAAAACCGGCTACGTGGGCCGCATCATCCCGCGCGGCGAGCACCACGATGGCCAGTGGATGGTGAATCACTACAACC